>DATAHM010000046.1:0-32740 GCA_036263215.1 Gemmatimonadaceae bacterium | reverse complement strand
CGCATGGTGATTTTGGGTAGAAGCGGGACGTACACTCCCATGCCATCGTCCGGCATCAGGTGATCGAGGCTGCCCCAGAGCCCAATCGCTGGCAGGTCCACCGTAGTGAGCCTTCGGTGATCCGCGGCGGACCAATCGTAGGCATGCAGAAGCTCCCGCATAGCTACCGCATAATCCGGAAACTGGGTCGGCGCAAAATATTCTTCTACATCTCTCTCGGTGAATGTGCCGCGGTGTCCGAAGACTCGGCGCAGCGCAATTCTGATGAAGGTGCGCGACCTGACGCGCCGTAGAACCGGATTGAGCAACCTCGGCGTCAGCGCGCGATAGAGGTGCATGAGCGGGAAACCCTTCAGCCCCACGGGCGAAAGGAGAGCCAGAGCGCGCACACGATCAGGATAGCCCGCAGCGAAATGATAGATCAGTGATCCACCAAGCGAGTGGCCAATCATCGCCGGCCGATCGAGCTTCAGTGCATCGACGATATCCCGCAGGTGTTCGACAAGGGGATCGATGGAATATCCGGCAGGATGCAAAGGCTTGTCGGAAAGCCCATGACCTTTGAGGTCGACGGCTATCGCTCTGAAGCCAGCGTCAGCGAGCGCGGGAAGATTGCGGTTGAAAACGTAGACCGAGCATCCCCAGCCGTGGATGAACAGCACTTGTGGACCTGCAGGATTACCGCGTTCGACGACACGGACCTTCAGTCCTGAGCGCAATCGTGGAAAGCTTACGCGATACGCCGGATCTCCGGCAGGAAACATTTCGCCGGGACGCAGGATGTCGCGGCGCTGCGGGACGTTCATCCCGTCAGGTCAATTCAATTTCTCTGCCGAGCAGGCGTCCGATCAGGCCAATGCGGAAGGTGACGTCGGTCCATTTTGACTCCGCGCCTGCGCCGTCGTCGAGCGGAAAGGTTGGCCATGCCCATGCATTGGTCGTGGTCGGGCGATCAGTTCCTTTATGTGGATGCCACACACCTGCCCGATCGCGGTCATCGACGAACCGATCGTACAGTTTCATCCAGCCATCATTGCGTCGCAGAAAGTTCAGGCGCGCCATTGTCTCGAGCCACATGAGCGCGAATGGTACGTCGGCTTCAACCGCGTTCCGGTGTGGAAGCACATCGCCCATGATGAGGTGAGGCTGGGGCACCATTTTCTTACCGAACAGCTGGACGGCATCCTGCCGCGGCAGAGGCTGCGTGATCCAGTCGTAAATGCGCTCGACCGCGGTAAAGTGCTCGTGCCGGAAAATCGGCATGTAGGCGAGCATGGTAAGTGTATAGATGGACGGAGGTGCAGATTCTGGCGCGAGCACGTGGGTGTTTCCGACGCGCATCCACGGCTTTTCGCCGAGGGGTGAGGTGAGGTAGGCGACTGTGCGCTCGAGAATTCTCCGCGCTGCTCCTCTCAGTCGCGGATCGTTCTCGTATCCGCATTGCGCGAGTGTAGCCGCCGCCGCCTCACGGAAAATTCCCCGAGTACGCCGAACCATGTCGTCGTCGCGTGTCTTGGTGCCGAGCTCGAATGTATAAGCCGGATCATTGTCTTCGGCGAGCAAGCGGAACAACAATCGGCGGGCGAGAAGCAGCGGTGGCGAATCCGGACCCCAACCGTATTCGAGCAATCTGCGAACGGCGGGAATCGTTCCGATATTCGCGAAGTCTGCGCTTTGCTTTGAGGGCAGAGAGAGAATGGAGTTATTCCACATCCCGTCCCGCGTTTGAGTTACCGCGAGCTTGATCGCCGGCCGGTGAGAGTACGGGAGCCAGTCGATTTCGCGCGGGGCGATTTCGGGGATGCGCGCGACCTGGGCAAGCGAGCGATGCTGGATTGGAGCCGCACCATGCTCGACGAGCCAACTCACCGGAAAAGTGAGTTGCTCGGGAGCGGGCGGCGATGTAGTCGGAGGTAGTTCGGCGGCAGTCCCGGGTACGGTCACTAGCGGTGCTCGACGTTGTGGGAACAGGCCTTCCAAGTCGACGGGCTCATGCGCACCGTCGGCAGCGCGGGGAAGAATAGCACGTTTTCGGACGGGCGCTAGGGTAATCCCTTAACCCCTTGCAGCGGAAGGACTTCGGGCCGAATTGCGGAGGTAGGCGAGGGGCTTTGAAATCGTTGAGATATGGGCCAACCTTTTCAGCGTCTTCGGCGTATAACATCCGTGACGTCACGCTGGCGTCCAATACAATCTCCAGGAGAGAAGGATGAAGGTTATTCGTATCGCCATGCTGGCGGCTGCGCTTTGCGCTGTATCGAGCTCGATTGCGGCGGCGCAGGGTCAGCCGGAGCAGGGTCAGGGCGAGATGCGTCGTGGTGGTGGCTGGCTGCTCAAGGACATTACGCTCACGGATGCGCAGAAGGCCCAGATCAAGACGATCCGCGACAAGTACGTGCCGCAGATGATGGAGATCCGCAAGTCGGCACAGGCTGTTGGTGGACCTGACGAAGCCACTCGCGCGAAGATGATGGATCTTCAGACCAAGCAGACGGCTGAGATCCGTGCAGTGCTAACGGCCGATCAGGCGGTGACTTTCGACAAGAACGTCGCTGCGATGAAGGCGCGCATGGAAGCTCGTCGAAACGGCAGCAGCTAAGGCTTCAGTCTTTCCGCGGCTCCAGGGCCGCGAGAGTATAGTTGCTCTTCGGGTTCCAGAGTATCCAGCTCGGGAACCCGTTGTCGTATCCAGCCTTTTTCTGAGCTCGTATCTGCGGTGCCTTGTACCGCGGCGGGCCCAGTGTGAAATCCTGATACCACGGGATAATCTTCGCGGCGTTCGGGAACGGCGCTGACCTGGCGATCATGTCCTTGAAGGCATGGTCCAGCGTTTCGTAGGGATGGGCATTGGGATACTTGATCTGATAGCTGTTTCGCGCGAAGTGCGATGGATATACCATTGGCAGCACAACGTCGACCTGATCGATGAACATTTCCCACCGCTGTCCGATACCCATTTCCGTAGTGTCGGTCGCAGTGTAGCCGAATACGTCGGCAGTGACGCGCATGCCGACAGGCTTTAGCTGGTCGCGGAGAAAGCCCAGCTGCTCGCGAATGACCTGATCGCGGGTGCGCCCTTTAGCGAGTGGATAAACGGTCTCATCGACAAGGCGCTTCTCGTCGGGAAAGCGCACGTAGTCAAACTGCACTTCGCTGAAACCCAGATCGTACGCTTCGCGCGCGAGGTCGGCGGCGTATTGCCAAACCGCGCGCTGGTGCGGATCGAGCCATGGATTGCCCTTCTTGTCGAGCCACGGTTTTAGGTCTTTTTTACGTTTGATTGCAAGACCGATTTTTTTGCGCGCCAGAATCGGATCTTTTGCCACTACTATCCGCGCTATGGGATAGATGTTGTGCGCGATCATCGTATCGAGCCGCGCCCTCAGCTTCGCGCGCGATACGACGTGGCCGTCCGCGGTATCCGCACCGATTTCGTGGGCGAGCGGAACCCGAGATCGATAAAGCACGAACCCTCGATCGTCCTTGACGTCGATGACGAGAGCGTTGACCTCGGTTCGGTTGGCGACGGCGATTAGCTCGGGAAACTTGCGTCCGAGCGCCGCCCAACGGCTGACATAGAGCCCGCGAAGAGTGTCAGGAGTTGGTACGTGAGCAATCGTTACCGAGTCACTGGTCGAAGCGGTGGCGCTGTCCGGTTTGCTTCCCGGCGCGCGGGATCCGTTTTGAGCGAAGGCGTGGCTGGAGTTGACCGAGACGAGCGACGTCGAAAGACACGCGATCGCCGCGATGAGGCGAAACCTCAGAGCGCGTTCAGCTCAGCGTTCGCATCGGAGAGATAGCCGATCTCGCGAACTACGCTTTGTGCCTGCTGGGTTACCATAGTGAGACCCGTAGGCTGGGCGTTCAAGCCGCCGCTTCGGAACCGTACGAGCTCGAGCCGCATCGATCTGAGAAGCTGCCGACAGTTGTCGAGTCGTTCCTGCGCTTCTCTCTTTTTCTTCTCGACGTCCGCGAGCGCGCGACGTTGTCTGCGGAGCAGTGCGAGCCTGCGCACCCTCTCTTCGCTGGCACGATAGTCGAGTGGGTTCGCCTGGGACTCGAGAGTCGCAATCTCCTTCTCAATACTTTCGGACGATTGTCGTCCGGCCCCTCGATCGATGTCCCCGAGGGAGAGAGCGAGTTGTTGCACCTTCCGGAAAACGGCGTCGGCAGACGTCGCAACCTCGGGGATCTGATCACGCTCATCTGGCGGCATGTTCAGAAGCTGACGATGAATTTCGCGGTGATCGGACTCAGCCTCGCGAATCGCTGACGCGTACCTCGAGTCCGCGTAGGGCGCGGGAGGACCCGCGGGAAGCGGACTCAGCGGCGTGGCGCTCGTGGGCGCGCCGATGCGAGGGTAGGGCTGAAAGGGCTGCATTGAGGGAACGGGGGAAATCGGAGAGAACATCCCCTGCCCACGCGCCCGAGCGCGCGCACGAACGCGCTCGCGCATGCGTTCATCGAAGAGGGCTCGCGCGTCGTCGATGGTCTCGGCAGCAACGTCGAAGATGAGACGGTCACGCGGCTGACGAAAGACATCGCGCCAGTCGTAACCAGCCGCCCAGAGCTTCGAGTACTTGAATGCGAGCGCCACGGTCCAGATAACCGTCAGGGCGATGAAATCGTGATTCGAGAAAAGCGAGATCGGAACCAGAATCGCGTTCACGGCGATGTACGGCGCCAGCTTTCTGCGAAACGACACAACCATCGGCGCGTTCCACTTGCTCATCTCGTCGGCGCTCGGCGTGGTCGTCGGGTACGATCCCTGCGCCGGATAAGGCGCCTGAGTTGGTGGTGCGTAGCGATCGCGGAGGGGAGGCACCGTCTCGCGCTCGCGAGTCAACGGTCTCGGATCAGGAGCGGCCGCAGAAGCTCTGGTCGCGAGCGTCGGCATGGTACCACCGCCGCTGATGGCCACCGAGAATGCCGCTGCGCTGGGAAAGCGGTCCGCGGGATCTTTCTCCAGGCACATCATTACCGCGCGCGCCAAATCGGGAGGCAGGTCGGGCCAACGTTCGTCGACGGGAACGGGCTTCTCGGACAAGTGCTTTACCAGCATTGACGGCGTGTTGCTCGCCACAAACGGGGGCTGGCCACAAAGCATCTGGTATCCAACGACGCCGAGCGAGTACAGATCGCTGCGTCCGTCGATGGCGCGATCACCTGCCGACTGCTCGGGAGACATGTACGCTGGCGTTCCAATCGCCATACCTGTCGCAGTCAGCCGCGAGTCACCGCTGTCGGTGAGTGCGCGTGCAATACCAAAATCCGTGACCATCGCCCTGCCCGTCTCATCGTCTATGATGATGTTGTCAGGCTTGATGTCGCGGTGGATGACGTTGCGGTTGTGCGCGTAAGCGAGCGCGTCCGCGACTTCGCGGAGGATGCGGCGGACTTCGACCGGCGGCATCGGTCCATGTTGCTGCAGGCGCACACCGAGGTTGTCACCCTTGATGTAGGCCATGACGAAGTAGACGAGATTGTCCTTCTCCTCGACCGTATATATCGGGACGATGTTCGGGTGATTGAGCTGCGCGGCCGTTTCAGCTTCGCGCAGGAACCGCTGACGGATATCCGCGCGAAAACTCAGTTCCGGCGGAAGAACCTTGACCGCGATCTCGCGCTTCAGCCGTCGGTCGCGCGCGCAATACACGATTCCCATACCGCCACGACCAACCTCGCTCTCTAGCTCATAGTTTGCAGAGAGGATCTGAGCCACATGTGTTCCAAGCTCGTCGGATGGACTAATTGGCATGCGGCCGCGTCGAATCAGCAGTAGTGATGTTGATCTTCATGCCGGGCTGGCGGAAATCCACGAGAGCAAAAGATGCAGTATGTACGGACCGTGGAGTAGTATCTAAATAAGAATCTTGTCTTCGGAATAACAATGGCACAGCGTCAAACACTACCCGTTCTCCCCTTGCGGGGAACGGTGATTTTCCCAGGCCTCACCCAGCCGATCGCGGCCGGTCGCCCTTCGACCCTTCGGGCGATCGAGTCTGCGCTCAAGAGCGATCGTCTCGTGTTTGCAGTCGCGCAGCGTGACAACGCAGAAGAGCCGACTGCCGACATTTTGTACTCGATGGGCGTGATTGCGCGCATCGGACAGATTCAGCGCGGTCTTGGCGGCGTACAGCTGCTGCTGCAAGGCGAGCAGCGCGCAACGGCACTTCAGTATTCGAGCGCTGACGGATTCCTGAGCGCGGTAATCGTGCCTGCCGAGGAGATGAGCCCTCAAACTGAAAACGATCCGGCTTTTACGGCGTTACAGAAGGAAACCCGCGAGCGCGCGGCTGAGCTCGGCGAGCGGCGCGGGCTACCCGAAGAAGTCGTACATCAGGTTCTGGACTCCGTGACCGAGCCCGGCCGGTTTGCCGATCTCGTCGCCGGCTATATCGAGCTACCAGTACCGGAAAAGCAGGGCCTTCTCGAGACGCTGAGCGTCGAGGAGAGACTTCGTCGAGTCCTTGTGCACGTACAGCGGCAGGTGGGACTTCTCGAAGCACAGGAGGACATCAAGTCTCAGGTGCAGGAAGAGCTCGGCGAGCGCCAGCGCGAGATGTATCTCCGCGAACAGTTGAAGGCGATTCAAAAAGAGCTCGGCGACGACGATTCCAGCAAGGAGATCACCGAGCTTCGCGACAAGCTCTCGAAACTCGAACTGCCAAAGGAGGCGCGCGCGGAAGTCGAGCGCGAGCTCGGCAGGCTCGAGCGCGCCGGTCGCGAATCGATGGAAGCACAGGTAATCCGTACCTACCTGGAATGGATCGCCGAGCTCCCGTGGAATACGAGATCGGACGACCAGCTGGAGCTGAAACGCGCCGAGACGGTCCTCGAGGAAGACCATTACGGCCTCAAGGACGTAAAGGACCGGGTCCTGGAGTTTCTTGCGGTGAGACAGCTCAGGGCGCAGCAACTGGCCGAAGAAGTCGAAAAGACCGGTGAGGTACCAGCCGCTAAGCTGTTCGCCGACAAGGATGACGCGACTCCGTCGCTCGTCGCGAGCGAGGCGACCGACCGGCTGATCACCGATAAATCGGAGGCGAAGTCCCGCGCGATGGCGAAGGGACCAATCCTTCTCTTTATTGGTCCGCCGGGCGTCGGAAAGACCTCCATTGCGAAGTCGATAGCAAGGTCGCTTGGCCGCGAGTACGTTCGCGTTGCTCTCGGCGGCGCGAGAGACGAAGCGGACATACGTGGACATCGGCGTACCTACGTGGGTGCGATGCCGGGCCGGATCATTCAGGGCCTCAAGCAGGCAGGCACCAAGAATCCGGTGTTTTTGCTGGACGAGGTCGACAAGCTTGGTACGTCGTACCAGGGCGATCCATCGAGCGCATTGCTCGAAGTGCTCGACCCAGCGCAGAACGACACCTTCACGGATCACTATCTCGGTATTCCGTTCGATCTCAGCGAGGTACTCTTCATCGCAACGGCGAACTTCGTTCAGAACATTCCGGGTCCGCTACTCGACAGAATGGAAGTCGTCGACTTCGCGGGCTACACGGAACGCGAGAAGGCAGAGATCGCCAAGAAATACCTCCTTCCGCGGCAGCTGGAGGAATCCGGCCTCAGCGACAAGAACATCACTTTCACCGACGATGCCATCATGTCCGTAGTGTCGAACTACACTCGGGAGAGTGGAGTGCGGCAACTGGAGCGGCAGATCGGTGCGGTCGCGCGTAAGCTCGCCCGGAAAATCGCGGCCAGCGAGCAGGTCGAGCACACTGTCGACGCCGACACCGTGCGAGAGCTGCTCGGAAGGCCACGGGTGCATCCCGAGCATGCGCTGCCCGAGAGCGAGGTAGGAATCGCGACCGGCATGTATTACACCCCCATGGGTGGCGACATCATGTTCGTCGAAGCGTCCATCCGGCGGTATTACGGAAACCGGGAGAGCGATACTTCCACACAGGTCGGGCCCGGCGGCGCGGTGTCGTTGATTCTCACCGGCCAGCTCGGTGATGTCATGAAGGAATCAGCGCGGGCGGCGTTTACGTACGCGACGAACAACGCGGCAAAGCTCGGGATCCCACGCGACAGGCTGGGCGCAATCGAGGCCCACATCCATGTGCCGGCGGGAGCAATTCCCAAAGACGGTCCGTCGGCCGGTATCGCGATAGCGACGGCACTGGTTTCGGAAATGGCGGACCGGCCCGTGCGTCAGGACGTGGCAATGACCGGCGAGATCACGCTGCGCGGCCGAGTTCTCCCGATCGGTGGGTTGAAGGAAAAGGTTCTGGGTGCGCACCGCGCTGGGATCAAGGTCATCATCATTCCTAAAGGAAACGAGGCTGACATCGAGGATGTTCCCGAGGAAGTGCGGAACGTTCTGGAGTTCCACCCAGTGGAAACGCTTAACGAAGTTTTACGAATTGCGTTGGTACCGGCGGAGCCTGGCGAGCAAGCGCGCCCGCTCGAGATGAAGGAAGTCGCTTAACCGAAGCGCGGAGCGTGAGGCGGGCAGCAATAAGCTGCCCGCCTCACGCTTCCTCTCTCTAAAAAATCACGGGCCCCGAGTCGAAGAGTTTCCACGGGTTCAGACGCAGCGGTGGAGGCTCGGTGCCCTCCACGAAATACTCCGTGTAGCGACGATCCGCCGGCGTCTGGTCCGTCGCCAATTCCCCGGTAGTACGATCGAAATCGCCGGTGATGACACCGAGCGGTGGTTCCCATTGGACTGCCTCGCGTGAGGAAATGATCTGCGGCTCGGAGGCATAGTAGCGGGCGACCATTTTGCCCCACACCGGCGCCGCGAGGGAACCCCCGGCCGCACTGGCCGAGATCGGTGTTGGCTTGTCAAAGCCTATCCACACACCGGCTACGAGGTCTGGAGTCAATCCGATGAACCACGCGTCAGTGTTGTCATTGGTCGTGCCGGTTTTCCCGGCGACGGGAATCGAAGCCGGCAGAAACCGGCGAACGCTCGAGGCGGTTCCGCGTTCGACGACGTCGCGCATCATGTCACGCACGACGTACGTCACGCGCTGATCGAGCGCCGGGGGCAGCGCGTGGATCTCCTGCGATAGAACGGTCTTTCGATTGCGATCTTCGACGCGGTAGATGAAGCGCGGCTCGACCGGTGTTCCCAGGTTTGCAAAGGTCGTGTACGCTGCGATCAGGTCGAGAGGCTGCACGACGGACGCACCTATAGCGCTCGAAGGATAGGGCGCGATTTTCGAGCTGATTCCCATTCGACGGGCGAGACTCGCTACCGTGTCCATCCCGAGCTTCATCCCGAGCTGGACGGCTACGACGTTGCGCGATCTGGTCAAGGCATCCCTGAGTGTGAGTGCTCCCAAATACTGTCCGTCCGAGTCTTCGGGCCGGTACACTGTGCCGTTCGGCAGCGGGATAGCGACCGCAGTGTCCGAAAACATTGCGTTAGGCGCGATGCTGTCGGCGATCGCAGCGGCGTAAACGATGGGCTTGAAGGATGATCCGGGCTGGCGCATGCCGTCCACCGCTCGATCGAACTGCGAGTCTGCGTAATCACGTCCACCAACCAGCGCCCTGACATCTCCGGATGTCGGGTCGAGTGCCACTACCATCCCTTGCAGATAATCGGTAGTCCGGGTGGGCTTCGTGCGTCGGCCCGGCGCATACTTGGGGTGATCGTACCCCGGTTGTGATTCAGCGGCCGCGGTTTCCTCGAGCAATGCCGCCATCGCGGCGTTCTGCAAAATCGGATCGAGGCTCGTGTAGATGCGATAGCCGCCATCATTCACTGGAATTCCAGCGCGGCTGGCCTGGACTCGAACGACATCCACGAACCACGGCGCGTAGGCGGAGTAACCGCCATTAGGCGTCGTCACCAGCGGTTCCGACTTCGCTCTTTCCGCCTGTGTCTGGGTGATGTAGCCCTGATCCACCATTAGTGACAGCACGACGTTGCGCCGCTGACGAACCCTGTCGGGATACTTGAGCGGATCATAAAGCGCGGGACCCTTGGGCATCGCGGCGAGCGCGGCGGCTTCCGCGAGCGAGAGTTTGGACGCGCTTTTCCCGAAGTAGTGTCTGGCGGCACTCTCGACGCCGTACCAGCCGTGACCAAACCCGATCTGGTTAAGATAGGCCTCGAGGATCTGGTCCTTCGAGTAATGCTTTTCCATCTCTCGGGCGGCCGCCTGCTCCTTGAGCTTTCTCCCGAGGCTCTTGTCGGTGCGATCGATGATCGATGGGTGCATGTTGCCCACCAACTGCTGAGTGATCGTGCTCGCACCGCGACGCTCGCCGAAAATGTTGTCTTTGAGCGCGCCCGCAATCCCGACTACGTCGACGCCATCGTGCTGATAGAAGCGATGATCTTCGACCGCTATGAACGCCTGCGGCAAATATTTCGGCAGAGTCTTGATCGATACGCTGGTGCGGATCTCCTTGCCTATCTCCCCGATCAGGCTGCCGTCGCGCGCAAAAACCAGGGACGCCTGCGGCATCGAAACGATCGTCCAGGCTTCAGCGCCCGGCTGTTCGCCTTGCTGCGCTTCTGCGCGGACGGCGCCGAGAGACAACACCGCCGCCAGGGCGCCGAGCACTAGTTGATTGTGCCTCGGCGTCATGGCAACTTCAGAAGGATGGATCGCTCTATTCATCTCGTCGTAGTTCAGTTCAAGCCACGCAAAGGCGACTACTCTGCGAATCTCCAGCGGCTTGCTGGAATCTTCTCACAGATAGACGCATTAGAACCGCGGCCGGACGTTGCGGTTTTTTCCGAGACAGCCCTGACCGGCTACTTCGTCGAAGGCGGCGTACGTGACGTTGCCATGACCGCCGGTGCCTTTGCCCGCGACCTTCAGGCCCAGTACAGGTCGGCTGTTAATACACCTAGACAACTAGATCTGTGCATTGGCTTCTACGAAGTGTGGAACAATGCTTTTTATAATAGTGCGCTCTATGTGACTTTGGGCGGTGAGGATGCCGCGCCCAAAATCCGCCACGTCCATCGCAAGCTCTTCCTCCCGACTTATGGCCTGTTCGACGAAGAACGGTTCGTTGACCGGGGATTCGAGGTGCGCGCCTTCGACGCCGACTGGGGTCGTGCGGCCGTACTCATCTGCGAAGACGCGTGGCACAGTCTCACGGGCACGGTCGCCGCACTGGATGGCGCTACCATCATCTTCGTTTGCTCCGCGTCACCGGCACGCGGAGTCTGGGCGCGGGAAGACGAAGGCCCGATTCCCGCCAACCTCAAACGGTGGGAGCGGCTGGCGCGGGACATAGCCGAGGAGCAGGGCGTGTTCGTCGTGCTGGCGAACCTCGTTGGGACCGAAGGCGGGAAGACATTTTCAGGCGGCTCGATTGTCGCCGGGCCCAGCGGTGACATCCGCGCCCGCGCGCCGTTGTGGGAAGAAACGCTGCTCACCATCACGCTCGACCCGGAGGATCTCACCCGGGCGCGGTCAGATGTCCCGCTGCTAACCGATCTGCAGACGATGATGCCTCACCTGATGCGGACGGTTGACCGTATCCAGGCTGGCGAGCGCTTCTCGCTGAGCTACGATGACGCCTCCGCAAACGGAGCGCGCCCATCCACGGCCCAAAGTTCAGACGGTGAGCGAGCTGATGCACCGTCAACGGAAGAAATCTCCAGATCACCGGTCGCAAAATCCGGAAAAACTTTAAGGGAAAGCAAAGCGCGGCGCGGCAGCGAATCTCGGAGCACACGTGGATCTTCCGGGCACAATGGCACCGAAGCCATTCCGGTTGTTCGCGCGCCCGACTCGCCAGTCGGCCCGCCACCGCTCACAATCGATGCCGCACTCACCACCAACTGGCTTACTTCGTTCCTCCAGGAAGAGTTCGAGCGGAGAGACTTCAGGAAAGCAGTTGTCGGTTTGTCTGGCGGCGTCGATTCAGCGGTCACAGCTTTTCTCGCATCGAAAGCGCTTGGACCTGAGAACGTCGTTGCCGTGCGTATGCCGTACCGCACCTCGAGTCCGGATTCCCTTTCCCACGCGCAACTCGTAATCGATCAGCTTGGCATCGAGTCGCGGACAATAGACATCTCGGCCGCGGTGGATGGCTATCTCGTCAACGAGCCCGACGCCGATCCTGCTCGACGCGGTAACGTCATGGCTCGAGAGCGCATGATCATCCTCTTCGATCTCTCAGCTAAATATCGCGCGCTACCGGTGGGCACAGGCAATAAGACCGAGCGGCTACTCGGCTATTTCACCTGGCACGCTGATGACTCCCCGCCTATCAATCCACTCGGCGACCTTTTCAAAACACAAGTCTGGGAACTCGCAAAATTCCTCGGCGTACCGGATGTGATCATTCAGAAACCGGCTTCCGCCGATCTCATCGAGGGACAGACCGACGAGGGAGATTTTGGTATCAGTTATCCGGAGGCCGATCAAATCCTGAACTGGCTGGTGAGCGGATACACTCCGGCCGCGCTCGCTACGCGGGGATTCGACCCATCGAAGGTCGAGGTCGTCCGAAAGCGCCTCGCCGGTACTCACTGGAAGCGCAAGCTTCCGACAGTCGCAATGGTAAGTGCGACGGGCATAGGGGAGGCTTATCTAAGGCCGGTCGATTACTGAGGCGCGTGGCACTGCCGGCGCGCTATCTGCTATTTTGAGAGGTCAGCTTCTCGCGCCTGCCGGAGATTATGGCCACCAGAACCCTTCCCGATCAACGATCCCACGCCGCATCCGCCAGCTCCCTTTCGTCGCAGGAGCTCGTCGACGCGTTTCGGAACATGCTGCTCTCGCGGCGGATTGACGACAAAGAGGTTCAGCTCAAGCGGCAGAACAAGATTTTTTTCCAGATATCCGGTGCCGGCCATGAAGCGATTCTTACGGCTGCCGGAATGGTACTCAAGCCCGCGTACGACTGGTTCTACACCTACTATCGCGACCGCGCGCTTTGCCTCAAGCTCGGAGTGACGCCGGCAGAGATGCTGTATGAAGCGACCGGCGCCGCAATCGACCCCGCCTCTGGCGGGCGGCAAATGCCCAGTCACTGGGGTCACAAGGCCTACAATATCGTATCCGCTTCCTCGCCAACGGGTACTCAGTTCCTTCAGAGCGCCGGCTCTGCCGAGGCAACTCTTCGGGCCAAGCTCCTCGGAATTACAGAGGGGTTCAATGCTGATGAAGTCGTGTTCGTATCGACCGGCGAAGGCCAGACGAGCGAGGGCGAATTCTGGGAGTCGCTGAACACCGCGTGTAATCTGCGCCTTCCAGTAGTCTACCTGGTTGAGGACAACGGGTACGCGATCTCGGTCCCGGTCGAGGTCAATACCGCCGGCGGAAGTATCTCCAAGCTCGTGCGCTCCTTCCCGAATCTCTACGTCGAAGAGGTGGATGGATGCGACGTAACCGCGAGTTACGCGACCATGAAGCGCGCGGTCGAGTACGCGAGACAGCGCAAAGGACCGGCGTTGGTCCATGCGCATGTGATTCGCCCCTACTCGCACTCACTCTCCGATGACGAGACCATGTATCGTCCGCCGGCGGAACGGGAAGCCGACGCTGCGCGCGATCCAGTAACGCAGTTTCCGAAGTGGCTGGTTGCGGAAGGGCACGCCTCCGAGGACGAGATCGCCAAAATCCAGGAGGAAGTCGACGCAATCGTACTCTCCGCAACGGACGACGCACTCGCACAGCCGCAGCCAGGCCCTGAAACGGTGTACTTCGGGGTTTACTCGCCCGATGTCGATCCGACGAGCGAGCAATTCGACACGGAGGACGATCCACAGTTCGCCGGAGAGCCAACAACGATGGTGGATCTCCTGAATGCGTGCATGAAGGACGAGATGCGTCGGGACAAAAAGATCCTCGTGTTCGGGCAGGACGTCGCTGACGTATCGCGGGAGGAGTATCTCGGAAAAGTCAAAGGGAAAGGCGGCGTCTTCAAGGTGACGTGGGGGCTGCAGAAGGAATTCGGCGGAGCGCGCGTGTACAACTCGCCGCTTGCCGAGGCGAACATCGTCGGGCGTGCGATTGGCCTGGCTGTGCGCGGGTTCAAGCCGGTAGTGGAAGTTCAGTTCTTCGACTATATCTGGCCCGCTTACATGCAGCTTCGCGACGAGCTTGCGACGATGCGCTGGAGATCAAACAACAATTTCTCGGCTCCAGTCGTAGTGCGAACGACGTATGGCGGATACATCCGCGGCGCCATCTACCACTCCCAAACCGGCGCGTCGATCTTCACACACTGCCCGGGACTGCGAGTGGTATGTCCAGCGACAGCGCTCGATGCAAACGGATTGCTGCGCACAGCCATCAGGTGCGACGATCCCGTGCTCTTTCTCGAGCACAAACACCTTTACCGCCAGACCTACAACAAATCGCAGTATCCCGGTCCCAATTTCATGATTCCGTTTGGGAAGGCAAAAGTCGTGAGAGAGGGGAGTGATGTAACGGTCGTGACGTACGGAGCAACTCTTCAGCGGGCGATTACGGCCGCGAACGCCGTCGCCGACAGCGGAATCTCTGTTGAGGTCATCGATCTTCGCACACTTAGCCCGTGGGATCGCGAAACCGTATTCGCTTCCGTCAAGAAAACGTCGCGCGTGATAGTCGGCTACGAAGATTCTCTTTCGTGGGGTTACGGGGCCGAGATTGCGGCAGCGATTGCGGACGAATGCTTCCCGTGGCTCGACGCGCCAGTGAAGCGGGTCGCATCAACCGATACGTTTGTAGGTTATGCGCCACGTCTCGAGGACGCGATCCTTCCACAGGTTGAGGATTTCCGCCGCGCGTACGAGGAGATCGCGAAGTTTTGATCTCGAACTACTGACATTAAAAAGGCGGCCAAGCGGCCGCCTTTTTTATTAACCGAGACGAGAGTGATACGCCGAGCGCGCCTTACTTTGGCGGAATCGCGCCGCCGCTGTCTTGCGAGCCGGCCATACCGGGTAATTGGAGCGCGGTGTAGGTCGATGGGATCTCGAAAACCTTGGGATCGGCGTCGACCCACTTGAGTGCTGTGACCTCGGCTTCGCTGTTTGTGACTCGGGTTTGCCCTTGTGCCTCCATCGTGCTGGAGCTGGTAGCACGTAACGGTACTCCTTTCGGGAGCTTCGCCTGAGCTGCCTTCATCTTATCGGCAAAATCCTTGTTGCTGGTGCCGAAGATGTTGGCCATGTCGCCGCCGTTCAGGCTTGCGAAGGGGTTCAGGTCTCCGCGGATATCAGTTGCGTAATAACTATCGTTGGTGCTCGCGATCTTGACGGTTTGCTCCTGGCCCATGGCACTGATCGTCATCGTCATGCCGGTCGAGATTCGATAATGTGATGTGGGATGGCCGAGTATTACCGGGCCGGCTCCGAGACTCTGTACGTTTGCCTCGGTCGCGGAAAAATCCATCTTCATTCCGCCCATCTGCTGCGCCTGAGCAATCATCTCGGCCGGCCTGACACGCAGATACTGGCTCTTCTTGGTGTCGACGTACGCGATTGTCTTCCCGCTGTCGCTCACGATCATGCTGACGGTGCTGTCCGACATGGGAGTCACGTGAGCGGTCGATCCTTTCATGGTGACGTCGAGGCGCATCTTGTCGGCTGACCCAACCGCATGCCCAACGATGAGACCCGTATCCGGCACGCCCTGAATGGCGATGGTAGTGCGGAAATCGATCGCGAGAGTTTTTCCGTTCTGCTGCGCGGATATCGTTGCAAAAGGAGCGAGCACCACAACAAGGGCGCCGAGAATGCGTGGGGCAAAAGCCATTTTGAAGTCCGGAATTCGTGTAGATGGTTGCGCGTCCAAAAAAAGGACGTTGGTCTCGCCCTATGGGTAACCCACTGACGCGCTTTAGTGCCCGGTGCGTGGCCAACGGAGTGAGGCGAGGATGGACGCGGCGAGAACTGCTCCCACGACGCCGAGGGAAGCAAGGATGGGCAGATGGATGAACGGCTCCGCCAGCATTTTCGCTCCGATGAACACCAGCACGAGCGAGAGACCCAGCTTGAGGTAGACGAATTTGTCGACGACTCCGGCGAGCAGAAAATAAAGAGCTCGCAAGCCGAGCACGGCGCAGATGTTGGAGGTGTAGACGATGAAGGGATCGCGCGTGACGGCGAAGATGGCGGGAATCGAATCGGTGGCGAAAACGATATCCGTTGTGTCAACTATCAGCAGCACTATGAAGAGCGGCGTGGCCGCGCGCCGCAGCTTTCCGGTTTTGTCCGGCTGCTGAACAAAAAATTTATCCCCGCTGTAGTCCTGCGTTACGCGTATGATTTTTCGGGCAAGACGGAGCACTGGATCGCGCTCCGGCTTGTAGGCCTCGTCGCTCTTCTGAAACGCCATCCGTAAGCCCGTGAAAATGAGGAACGCGCCGAAGATATAGAGCGTCCAGGCAAAGCGGGTGACGAGCGCGGAGCCGGCGATGATCATGACGCCCCGCAGAACGAGCGCGCCGATGATGCCCCAGAACAGGACTCGGTGCTGATACTTCTCCGGAACCTTGAAGTATGTGAAGATGAGAACGAATACGAAGATGTTGTCGACCGAGAGCGCGTACTCGATCAGATACCCTGTCAGAAACTCGAGACCGGACTGGCGGCCCATCGTTCTGTAGATCGCGAAAGCGAACGACAACGACAGCAGCACCCAGACGGCGCTCCACGTGGTTGCTTCCTTGAGCGAGACCGTCGAGGATCTGCGGTGAAGCACACCCAGGTCCAGCGCCAGGATGGCGAGCACAGCGACGTTGAAGCCGACCCAGCCCCACAGGCTATTCACGGGCTGAGGATGCGAATTATGGGAAGCGCCAAACTTAGCGGCGCTCTAGTGCATCGCGAACGTCGAGGAGAATCTCGAAGTACAGTTGCTCTCTGCGATAAGCAAAATCGAGCGCGGTCATTTGAGCTTGATCGCCGGTTGCCTTAACCCGCTCGAAGGCTTCGCGATACATCTCATCGAGATTGTTCAGAATCGTCGTGCGAGTACGTGACATTGAGTTACTCTCCGGGCTCGAGGTCCCGTAGTGGTCGGGGGGTGTGAGGCCAGCGATGCGCTCGAGCGCGGTCTCCGGATCCTCGTTCTCAAAGATCAGTTTTTTCGCGGCTCCGAGGGCGAGCCGGCGCGGATTGAAGGGATTCGACGGATTCACTGCAACGGTGTGTTGCGCTGAAAGTTAAGGCAATCGGATGCGCTGTGGCCAACTCGCATCGTTGATGGACCGATACACAAATGGGGCGAAGGCTGTCGCCCTCGCCCCATTTGCGCGGCTGGCAGAGTTATCTGGAGCTGCCGGAGCTGCCGCTGCTTCCAGAGCTTCCGGAACTTCCAAAACCACCAGAGCTGCTGGAGCCGCCTGAGCTACCTGAACGGCCCGAGCTTCCTGATCCGCTCGAACTGCCGCCCATGCCGCCGCTGGACCCGCCCGCACGATCTGCGGTGCCGCCGAATCCTCCAGAGGAGGAGCCACTCCCACCGCTGCCTCCACTGTTGCCAAGCCCGCCGCTACCACCAACTCCGCCGCTACCGCCAACTCCACTACCACTTTCTCCAATACCGCTGCTACCTCGCGAGCCACCGCTCGCTCCCAGGCCACCACTTCCACTGCTGCCGCCCATGCCGCCCGAACTGCCCGAACTGCTGGAGCTGCCGCCGGAGCCTATGTTGCTCCCTTGTCCGCTACTCGATGAACTCCGCGAGCCGCGGTTGAGGTTGTCGTCCTGGTTCGATTCGTTCCGGTTTCTTTCGTCTGCCATGGTAGCCTCCTGGTTGGATGCCTCAGAAACGCATGACATATGCCCGTCACCGAATCGATATTCGACTGCCTCGAGCGCTATCTTTTGCCGCCCCTCTTAGCGCTCGATTGACGGTCTCCCTTATCGCCCTGACCTGATTTCGCAACGGACTTTGCTTTCCGCTTGCGGTCCTGGCTCAGCGAGCGACCGGCGTCATCGGTTTCACTGAATTGTCCTTTCGCATCCCGCCGGACAAACCGCTTATCACCCTCATTCGGCTCGATCAGCTCTCTTTTCCCTGCCATTTGTCCTCCGTATAAAAACGGATTAGAAAAGCATTCGGTGTGCCAGACGCTATAGACGATGAAAAACCGCGTCTTCCACTGCGCGACCGCCCTTTAAGTGCTCGACCACAATTCGCTCGAGCAGTTCAGGAGTCACCCGACAGTACCACACACCGTCGGGGTAAACGACAACGATCGGGCCTTCGCTACACACTCCGAGGCACGGAGTTTCTCCGCGTTTCACGCGACCGGGACCAAAAAGAAGGCCCTCACGATTGAGAAAATCCGGGAGCAGTGAATAGAGTTCCCTGCCCCGCGCGTCCGGCGAGCAAAAACTGCCTGTACATACGATGACGTGCCGCGAATACGCTTCCATCCCTGGCTTTGAACGATCGGTCATAAGTGGAAGATAAGCGCCCATGAGATTCCACTTGCCGACACTGATTGCCTCGCCGATTATCCTTCAAGGATTCCCCTTCCGAGTGGCGATGATGGCAAGAATTTCAGAAGCTTCCTCCGCGACCGATGCCGGGATCGAGAAAAAGGGTTACGTACACGCCGAAGTCCTGGTAACCACGGCGTGGTTGGCGGACCATCTCGATGACCCGAAAATCAGAATCATCGAGAGCGACGAGGACGTGTTGTTATATGAGACGGGGCACATTCCCGGTGCACAAAAGGTCGACTGGCATCAGGACCTGAACGATCCGGTTCAGCGTGACTACGTCTCCTCGGAAGAATTCGAGAGGCTACTCCGGGAAAAGGGAATCGACGAAAGTACGACGGTTGTGTTCTATGGTGACAAGAACAACTGGTGGGCGACGTATGCATTCTGGGTGTTCCAGTTGTTCGATTTCCCAAACTCAAAAATCCTCGACGGCGGCCGCATCAAATGGGAGCAGGAGGGCCGTCCATTTACCACAGACGTACCGTCTTTTCCGAAAACGAATTACAAGGCACCGAAGCGATCAGACGAAAGGATCCGCGCATTTTTTCAACAGGTGCGCGATCATTCTGCGGCCGGTAAGCCGTTGATCGACGTCAGATCGCCCGAGGAGTTCACCGGGCAGCGTACCCACATGGCGGATTACCCGCAGGAGGGGACTCTGCGCGGCGGACACATCAAGGGAGCACGCAGTGTACCGTGGGGGCGCGCGGCGAATCCCGACGGAACCTTCAAAGACGCGGAATCGCTGCGGGCGATCTACGAAAAGGAAAAAGGTCTCCGCAAGAACGACGACATCATCGCCTACTGCCGGATCGGCGAGCGCTCATCCCATACCTGGTTCGTTCTCACTTACCTCCTCGGCTACGACCGGGTGAGAAACTACGATGGCAGCTGGACGGAGTGGGGAAATACGGTACGCGCGCCGATCGAGAAAGGACCCGAGAAATGACGGCGGGTGCTCCGGTGAGGACAGCCTCGAAGCCGTCACTCATTCATGTTGATTGGGTCGGAGACCACCGCTTCGACGCGGGCCGCCCAGGCGGACCAACCGCGCGCATCGATGGCGAAGGAGAGACGGGTCAGAGCCCGCCCGAGACTTTACTCAGCGCACTCGCGACGTGCGTCTCATACGATGTCGTCGATATCCTCGCAAAACAGAGAACGCCTGTATCATCACTCTCGATCGACGTAGTTGGCGAACGAGTCGACACCATTCCGCGTCGGTACAAACACATTACTCTCAACTTCACGATTGGCGGTCGCGGTATCGAAGAAGCGCAGGCGCTGCGAGCCATCGAGCTCTCCGCAACCAAGTATTGTTCCGTTCGCGACTCGCTTTCCAGCGAAATAGCCATCGACTGGACTGTCGACGTCAGAGACGCGTAGCGCTATGAATGTCGCCGCTGTGGCTTTGAGGCCGCCGAGTACGGAGCCCACTTTCGCTCGGAGTCCTCGATCTCTTCTCGTAGTCTGAGATAGCTGTCGTATCTCTCCGCGCTGATCTCGCCGGCCTCGACGGCGCTGCGCACCGCACATCCCGGCTCGACGCGGTGAGTACAGTTTCCGAAGCGACATTCCGGAATGAAAGCGCGAAACTCACGAAAGCACTCGTCGAGATGCTCCGATGCGAGGCCCCACATGCCGACCTCGCGCAAACCTGGTGTATCCACGACATAGCCACCGTCCGGGAGCGGATGAAGGAGCGCGCCGACCGTAGTGTGCTGTCCCTTGTTCACCGACTCGCTGATCTCGCCGACGCGGAGCGCGAGACCCGGGTACATCGAATTCATTAGTGATGACTTCCCGACGCCTGACGGTCCCGTGAGCACGGAGGTTTTTCCAGCAAGCTCGTCGTGCAGGCCGACCAGGCCGATCGACTGTTTGACGCTCGTGAAGTGCACCGGGTAGCCAGCTGCCGCGTAGTCGGCAAAGCTCTTTTCGCACTCAACCGCGTTCACCAGCTCGATCTTGTTGATCACGATACGAGACTGGAGCGAATTACCCTCGGCGATAACGAGAAATCGGTCGAGCATTCGGCGGTGGGGTTCTGGACGCGCTGCGGCGAACACGATGACCACCTGATCTACGTTTGCCGCGACGATACGCTCGCCCTGGCCAGCGCCCGGCGC
This sequence comes from Gemmatimonadaceae bacterium, assembly GCA_036263215.1. Classification (GTDB taxonomy): domain Bacteria; phylum Gemmatimonadota; class Gemmatimonadetes; order Gemmatimonadales; family Gemmatimonadaceae; genus UBA4720. The sequence continues at coordinate 12,226 of DATAHM010000046.1, read as the reverse complement.
CCGGCGCGCCAGCTGCGATCGTCTCGGAAGGATCTCGGCGATGGCCCATTGCGCGCCACGCTGGTCCATCTCCAGCGCTACACGATCGCCGACTGCCAGCTTCCTTCCGTCTTCCCGCTCCTGCTTGAGCCTGCCGCGGAGTGATACCTGGTGCGTCTCGCCAGATTCAGTGCGAACGTGCCAGACACCTCCGGTGCCTTTGAGGACCACACCTTCCGTGCGGCTCAACTGCTGCCTTCGTTGCGCATCGCATCCCACCATGGACGCGCACCGGCGCTCTTTGCCTTTATCAACGCATCCAGGCGCGCTTTCACTTCCTTCAGCGAGAGCGCGCCGACGAGTGCCCGCACCTCGTCTTCGGTATTTCCGTAGGCAATAAAGTCGGTCTCCAGATGTCCGCTGGCGACAGGATCGCCGGTGCGCCAGCGGACGAAAAGGAGATACGCCGCGAAAGGCCGACTGCGCTCACCGCTGGCGTCGGCGACTATCTCGACACTGTACGAGGCGCCATCGCTTCCCTCGAACGCCGCAGGGCGGTCGTGCACAGCCATGTAACCGCCGATCGTATTCGGATCGCCCTTCGAGTGATCAGCCGGAAGAAAGCGTCCCATTATTGACGGCGCCGGCCGACGACTTCCTTGAACAGACTGCCCGTGAGGAACGCGACGTTCGCGGGACGCTCGGCAAGGCGGCGCATGAGATAGGGATACCACTGAGTCCCGAATGGAACGTACACACGCATTCTATAGCCTTCGCGAACTAGTCGATCCTGCAGGTCGCGGCGCACGCCGTAGAGCATCTGGAACTCGAAACGCGACGTCGGGATATCGTGTTCCTTTACGAAGCGCTTCGCCTCTTTGATGATCGCTTCATCGTGGGTCGCGATGCCCGGGTAGTTTCCGTACTTGAGCAGAGTGTGCATGCAACGCACATAGTTCGCATCGACGTCCTTCTTCGCCGGATAGGCGACGGTTTCCGGTTCCTTGTACGCGCCTTTGCACAGTCTCACTCTCGCCTTGATTAGGTTGACGTGCTCGACGTCAGCGAACGTGCGATACAGATAGCTCTGGAGTACGACGCCGACGTTCTCGCGGTACGACGGATACAGGCGCTGCTCGAAAAGGTCCAGGGTGCGCTGGGTGTATTCACTCGACTCCATGTCGATACGAACGAAGGTTCGATACTCACGCGCGCGCTGGAGGATCTTGTGCATGATCGCCACGCACAGGTCCTCCGAGATATCGAGCCCCATTGCGGTCAGCTTTACCGACACATTAGCGTCTGCTCGTTTCTCGTAGATGCGGTCGAGCATGTTCACATAAGCCTGACCCGCCGCTCGCGCCTCGGCTTCGTTGTGCACACTTTCGCCGAGCAGGTCGAGAGAAGCCGTGATGCCTCTTGCGTTCAGGCGACTGACGGCTGCCAGTGCGGTCTCGAGAGTCTCGCCGGCGACGAACCGATTCGCGAAACTCTTCGCAAGCCTGTTGTGGCGGACGAACTTGAAGATCTGCGGCTGTTGCGAGAGGTATAGCAGCGCGCTGCGAAGCATTAGTTGTTGGGTGTCTGGGAAGCGGCTGCGGAGGAGCGCCGGACCGCCGCTCCCCGTCTTCGGCGTGTGAGGTCGAAAATGCGGCGAACCGGATATGTGCCACCCACCTTCATCTCGCCGTCGAAGAAATTCCAGGTGGTAAAGCCATCGTCACTTTCGGGTTCGAGCAGGTATACAGCGAGAGCAGCGCGTGGCTGCGCAGTGGACACGATGAGAGAGCCGGCTGGCAAGGACTGAATGCCTCTTATCCAGCGTCCTTGCAGACTCGTCTCGTGATGTCCCTGAAAGATGCGGGCATTCCGTGTGATCGAATCGATTACGAAAGACTCACCCCTCGCTGTCCATGCGGAATCCGATTTTTCAACGCGGATCCCGTGCAGCCGCAAAAGGCTTAGGACAGCGGTGTCCGCGGCCGGCACGACGTAGGCTGCGGGCGGCAACCGATCGAGCGTCGACGTGAATCGATCGTAAACCGGCATGCGAATAACTCTAAACCTCCCGGTGCGCCGTTCGCCGCGCGGCACTCCTGCCTGCGTCAACACTGAGTCAGCGGTCTTCTCGAGGTCTTCCTTGATTACATCGAGCTGGCGCGGGGTCGAGAGTAGCTCAGAGCGGATCGGAACCATGCGCACAGAGTCGGGAGACCTGCCCCAGGCGAGCGACTGACTATCCGCCCGCGCACTCAGAGATCTGATCGCAGTGGAACGCTCGGCCGCCAGCGACAGAATCCCACTCACGAACGCATAAGTCGACGCCACTCGACGCTCGAGGCTGTCGTGTGAATAAGCTTCGCTCAAAATCGCGATGCGACCACGAACGCCGTAATAATTGGTTCCAAATCGGGGGCGAGCGTCGTAGGTCGCCCACGCTTCGTGCACGCTCGTGTCGGCAACCAATCCCGGCTCGTCGCTCACGAAGTTTCCGTAGTCGAAGACCTCGAAGCCATGCCGAGTGCGCATGCGCTCGCGCAACACCGGAAGGAGTGAGTCCCGCGCGTAAACTCCCCCGAACACCGCAGCCGGGTTCAACGAGGGAGAATAGGTGAGCGCGTAACCGTGGAAACTGCCATCGGTAGTATGCAGGTCCACGAATACGTCGGGGTCCCACGAGTTGAACATCGCAAGCGAGGCTCGGGTTTCAGGCGCCTCGGCCTTTACATAATCCCGATTGAGATCGAGCCCCTGAGCATTCGCTCTGGTGCCCACTAGTTCCGGCCCGTTCTGTTCCCTTCGGTTGACTGACTGCGACGCGAACCGCTCGTTGCCGTCGGCGTTGTAGATCGGAACCGCGATGAGCACTATCGAATCCAGCGCGTCGGGTTTGTTCGAAAAGATCAGGTCGCGGAGCAGCGACAGGAGAGCTTCTTTGCCTTCGATCTCGCCCGCGTGGATGTTTGCCTGTACGTAAACGATGGGTCGGCCGAGCGCTTTCGCCTCGGAAGGTGTTGAGACGAGCGGACGCGAAGCGATGGCGAATGGGATGTCCCGCCCCTCGGTCGTCTTGCCGATAGAGCCGATGAACACCGGCGCGCGCAGTTTTTTCAGGGAATCGAGAAAATTTACGACGTCTCTGTAGCGCGAGGTCTCGAGGTAGTTCGTTTGCTCGGCGCGCGTCCGCGGATACGCCGCAGGACTTGGCCGCCCAGGAGCCGGACGACTGCACGCATACAGAGCGGCGGTCAGCACAGCGGCGATTGCAACCCGACGCATTTCTTCTGTCGCTCTACCTCTCACGAGCGCTCGTTTGCGTAGAACGACTCGTTCTGCCGTGCCATATCGAGCAACAGGTCCGCGGGCTCGAACCTGCCAGGGAAGCGCGCATTCAGATCTTCAAGCCGCTGCACCACGATCTTCACGCCAAGTGAATCCATGTATCGGAATGGACCGCCTCTGAACGGCGGGAAGCCGATGCCGAAGACGGCGCCAACGTCTCCGTCGCGCGGAGATCTAATTATTCCATCGCTCAGGCAGCGCGCGGCCTCATTCAGCATTGCCAGCACAGCTCGCTGCTGAATTTGGACCGCCGACATGTCCGCTCGACCGTCGTCAATATCCGCGGACGCGATCGACGGCGCCGCCGGAATGTTTCCGGGCGAGAGGAAGATCGCATATACGGACGGATCTACCTCACCTTTCTTGCCGTCCTTGTCGTAGGTATAGAAGCCTTTTTTGGATTTTCTTCCGTAGCGGCCCGCATCGACGACTGCCTGAATCGATTTCGCGGCCTGTAGCCTGTCGGGAAATGCCTCAGCCATGATCTTCCCGGCTTTGGTCGCAACGTCGAGACCCACTTCGTCGATCAGAGTGATCGGCCCGACCGGGAATCCGAAGTCAACCAGAGCTTTGTCGATCAGATCGATCGCCACGCCCTGATCGAGAAGAATGCCAGCCTCGTTGATGTAGGGCGAAAGAATACGGTTCGCGTAAAAGCCAGGACCATCGTTAACGACGATGACGGTTTTGCCGAGCTTTTTTCCGTATGCGACCACGGTTGCCGTAACCTGGGGATGCGTTTGACCCGTAATGATGACTTCGAGCAGCGGCATTTTCTGCACAGGCGAGAAGAAATGCATCCCGATTACACGCTCCGGACGCACCGACGCCTGCGCAATCAGCGAGATCGGAATAGTCGATGTGTTCGTCGCAAAGATTGCATCCGGCCGGATTGACGCTTCGGTTTCACGAAGAACCTGGTGCTTGACGGCGAGATCTTCGAAGACTGCTTCGATCACCAGATCGACGTTGCCGAAGCCGGAGTAATCGACCGTGCCGCCCAAGAGCGCCATGTAGTCGCTGTACTGCACTTTGGTGATCTGTCGCTTCGTCAGTCTCTCCTTGAGAACGTCCCTGACAGCGGCATACCCCTTCGCGACGCGAGCGTGATCGGCGTCTTTCAGACGCACCAGGCTTCCCTGCTGTACCGCAATCGATGCGATTCCAGCACCCATGAATCCGGCTCCAATGATCGCGATCTTTGCAACAGGAAGAGGGTCGAACGAAGATACCGGTAGATCCGGATACTGGGATGGCTCGACGCCCGGATCTTTCTTGAGCTCGTTAGTGGCGAAGAAGAGAAAGATCAGCTGCCGCGACACGTCCGTCATCGCCAGCTCGCCAAACCGTCGAGATTCCTCGCGGTATCCGTGCGATAACCCTTTCTCGTAGCCGGCGGCGATGGCATCGATTGCCGCGGGCAGTGCCGGATAATTGCCACGCGATTTTTCGAGGGTCTTCTCGCGCGCTTTTCGCAGCACTATCGCGCGCCCAGCCGGATTTGCGTCGAGAAAAAACCCCTTTACGCCACCGCCGTGGCGCTCGCTCTTTCTCCTGCCTTCGGCAACTTCCTTTGCTCGCTGGATTGCAACGCTCCGCAGAATCGACGGATGCACTAGCTCGTCGACCAGACCCAGTTGCAGAGCTTTCCGGCCACGCACGCTCTTCCCCGTGAGTATCAGGTCGAGAGCATTCGTCAGACCAATTCGCCGCGGCAGGCGCTGCGTGCCGCCGCCGCCAGGGATGAGGCCAAGTTGCACCTCCGGGAGCCCCAGTATTGTTTTCGGATGGTCAGTAGCAATCCGATAGCGGCACGCTAACGCTGTCTCGAGCCCGCCGCCGAGACACGCGCCATGAATTGCGGCAACGACTGGAATTCGCAGGCGCTCAATGGAGTCGAGCAGCATCTGCCCGTCACGGCTCAATCGCTCGGCGTCGGTCGCGGTCTTGAGCGCGAGAAACTCTTCGATGTCCGCGCCTGCTATCCATACATCCGGCTTGCCACTGATCAAGACCGCACCGTGAACTTCGGTATCCGTTTCGAGCCTGCCAACGAGCGCGACGAACTCGTCCTTCACTCCGCGATTGAGCTTGTTCACCGACTCGTTAGGGAGATCGAAGGTGATGACGGCGATACCGTCCGTCACTTCGACGGAGAGCGCCGGTCTCCACCGCGTTCCGACCAGCCCGCCGATCGTTACCTCCGACGTCGAGCTCATTGCGTCCTCTCCACCACCATCGCGAAGCCCATTCCTCCAGCGGCGCAAACGGTCATGAGTCCGAATTGTCCTCCGCGACGGCGAAGCTCGTTCAACAACGTCGTCGTGATGCGTGCGCCAGTCGCGCCGAACGGATGTCCGATCGCGATGGACCCGCCCATCACGTTCAGTTTCGCGCGATCGACTTCGCCTACGGGCTGCGAGAAGCCGGCACGCTCCGCCCACGTTTTCGATTCAAATCCCTTCAGGTTCGACAGCACCTGGGCGGCAAATGCTTCGTGCATCTCTACGAGATCGATGTCCTTGAGTGACAAGCCGGCGCGCTTCAGAGCCACCGGGGCAGCCAGCACCGGTGCCTGTAGCAGCTGTTCGCCGGGATCGAGTGCCGCGTACGCGTAAGAGCGAATGATTCCGAGCGGTGTGTGCCCGAGGTCCCGCGCCCTTTCTTCGCTCATGAGTAATACGCAGGCACCGCCATCTGTCAGTGGAGAAGAGTTGCCCGCGGTTACGGATCCGTACTTCCTGTCGAATACAGGCTTGAGCGCGGCCAGCTGCTCGTAGCTCGTGTCTTCCCTGATCCCATTGTCAGACGTCAGTACGCTGTCGAATCTCGGCGGGACGTAAACGGGCATTATTTCCGCGGTAAGTCTACCGTCGGCGGTGCCCGCAGCGGCCAGTCGATGCGAGCGTAGCGCAAAATGGTCCTGCTCCTCGCGGGGAATCGCGTTGAGCTTTGCCATCTTCTCGGCTGACTGCCCCATCGTTTCTCCAGTCGACGGCTCAGCGATCGCTGGCGTAATGGGAACGAGGTCTTTCGGACGGATGCGCGCCAGCGCTCTGATCCTGCCGCCGAGCGATTTCGCTTTGGACGCGAGGACCAGCGCGTCGGCCATCCCCTGTGAATGGAGTATTGGGATGTTGGAGAGCGACTCGGCGCCGCCGGCGATTGCGACATCGAGGTGCCCGAGCGCGATCTGATCCGCAGCATCCGTGATGGCCTGGTTCGCGGACGCGCAGGCCCGACTGACAGTGAAGGCCTGCACGCCCTTTGGAAGCTGAGGGAGAAGCGACACCTCGCGCGCAATATTCGGCGCGACCACCGAGGGAATCACTGTTCCGAAGACGAGCGCTTGAACTTCCTTGCCGTCGAGGTTGGTGCGCTGGAGCAGCTCGGCAACGCAGAGTCTGCCCAGGTCTATCGCGGAAATTGACTTGAATGCCGTGCCTGCTTTTGCAAACGGCGTACGTACTCCAGCGACGATCGCGACGCGACGTCCACCCCCAAATGTTGCCATGCACGGAACATAGACGGGTGCGGTTTATCTTTCTAGGACGTGCTTCGGTCTCTGATCGAACGCTCTTTTGCCAGCAAATTGCGCTTGCGCTCGGTGCCCCAGCGATATCCGCCGATCGCTCCCGTGCCTCTCACGACGCGGTGACACGGAATAACCACTGCGACCTTGTTTTTCGCGCAGGCACTGGCGACCGCACGAACTGCCTTCGGTGATCCGATGGCCGCCGCAATCTCGCTGTACGAGCGCGTCTCGCCGAGCGGAATCTTTTGAAGCTGGCGCCACACTTTCCATTGAAATGCGGAAGCCCGCAGATCGAGCGGTACTTCGGGTGCCGACGGATCTCCCTCGACGGCGCGGACAACATCCGCAATCCACTCTTGGAAGGAGCTCGATGCATCTGCCACGGGAGTGCGCTCCGCCAACGGGTACTCGCGCTCCAGCGCGGCCTCCAGGCTCTGTGCGTCATCGCCAAGGTTGACCGCGCAAACTCCGCGATCAGTCGTCGCAACGAGCAGTTTGCCAAGTGACGTCGTCGTTATCATGTAGTCGATGCGCGCGCCAGCGCCGCCCCGTCGATACGTGGCTGGCGTCATTCCCAGCCTCGAATCCGCGTCATGGTACACTCTACTGCTCGAGCTGTAGCCAGCCCCGAATGTCGCACGACTCACTGTTTCACCGCGCTTGAGCTCCCCCTTCAGCAGCTCGCTCTTGCGCGCGCGAATGTACTCTGCCGGCGTGAGGCCGAGCACGTGTTTGAATTTGCGTTGAAGGTGATAGGGGCTGAGTCCCGCTTCTGCGCCGAGTACCTCGAGAGTGATGCGCGCATCGCTGAAATCCGCGATGTGCCGATCGATGTACACGCGCGCACGCTCGACATCACGATCCACCGCTTTAGCGACATTGGGACGGCAGCGCTGGCACGCTCGAAATCCAGCCTGCTCCGCCACATCAGCAGAGGAAAAGAAAGCGACGTTGTCGCGCTTCGGCCGTCGCGAAGGGCAGGACGGACGACAGTAGATCCCCGTCGTCGTCACTCCGTATAGCAGGCGCCCGTCGGCTGATCGATCCCGACGGAGTACAGATTCCCACGCAATCGCTTCATTCATTGGTCTGTCCTCCGTTCGACGCGTGGATCCCATTGGACTCGGTGTCCTTCATTCTTTCGATAGTGAAATCGTAGCAGCCGGCATCAGTGTCGCGCACGTGGATGTAGGCGACCTCGGGGTTTTGTAAGAGGCGCTCGATCTCGGGACCGACGATGCCGTCTTCAATATATCTTTGAGCGACGACGCGGCGACCAGTCGCGTAGCCGTTGAGCGTCAGCCGATGCGAAAGCATGTCAGCGGGAAAACCAGCGTCCTCGGGATAGCGCTCGCACTCGCTTTCGTGAATAAAAACGGGGCCAGGCAGCGGGAGCGACTCTTTCTTATGAAACGGATCGTAAGTGAAGAGAATCCGCCGATCTTCTCCTACGAGGAACGTTCGCAGGCAATAGCGACACGGACCGTAGCTCTTTGCGAGCTCAGTGTGTGCGGGGTGCCCATAGCCTGGAGCCCGTAACGTCTTGCGCACAGCATTCGCGATTCCGTCGCCGATTGCGACAATGCGATAGGGTTGCATTTCTTTTCTCCGTCGGGGTGTGCGGTATGGGCGAACAATGTCGGAGGAAGTGCGTGGGTGATATCCGGATCTTGCGGTCAAATTCCTTATACTTCGCTGGATGACACGGCCTCCAGAGAGCACAGTCGACGTCCTCGTCATCGGCGGGGGGATCACTGGATGCGGAGTCGCTCGCGATGCGGCGATGCGGGGCCTGAGTGTCGTGCTCATCGAGCGCGACGACTTCGGGAGTGGCACCTCTGGTCGTTCATCGCGGCTGATACATGGAGGCATTCGTTACCTCGAGCAGGGTCAGCTGCACCTGGTGCATGAGTCCATTCGAGAGCGCCAGACGCTACTCCGGATCGCGCCGCACCTGGTAAAGCCGCTCGCATTCACCTGGCCCATCTATCGAGGAGCCCGGATTGGCAAAGTGAAACTGAGTGCGGGTCTCCTCGTGTATCAGCTGATGGCAGCCGGGCGGTCGCGACGTCATTCGACACTCAATGCACCGGAGACGCTCGACCGCGAGCCTTGCCTGAAGAGTGCTGGGTTAACCGGGGGAGCGGTGTACTATGACGCGTGCACCGACGACGCGCGACTCACGATCGCCAACGCAATTGCCGCCAGTGATCTTGGGGCAGCAATCATAAATCACACTGCGATTACTGAGGTGGTGCGCGATGGCACGAGGGCAGTCGCGGCGCTCGCGAAATCTCAGCACTCCGGCGAGACGTATAGAGTCAGCGCGCGCGCAATCGTGAACGCTACCGGCGTCTGGCAGAAGAGTTTGCAGCACGACGAGAGCGTCGCCCGGCCGCGCGGCAGCAAGGGAGTTCATATCGGAGTTCCTCGCGCGCGAGTCGGTAATCGCGATGCTCTGACACTGGTTTCACCGATCGACGGACGAGTGATGTTCTGCCTGCCTGCGGGCGTGCAGACGATCATCGGCACGACGGATACGTGGACCGACGAGCCGCCCGAGACAGTTCACGCGTCGAGGAGCGATGTTGACTACCTTCTGCAATCGGCAAACGCATACTTCCCACGCGCTCGTCTCACCGACAAAGACGTCGTGAGCGCCTGGGCCGGCATTCGGCCGCTGGCGAGTGCGCGGGCGGCAAGTCCCGGCGCAGTGTCACGCGAGCACAGCATCGTCAAGGATTCCTCGGGAGTGATCCACGTCACGGGCGGAAAGCTCACGACCTATCGGGCAATGGCCTCCGAAATAGTGGACCGGGTGCAGGAGGCTCTGGGTCAGCATCGCCGGCGAGCACCTACCGACACCGTGGAGTTGCCAGGTGCCGACAGTGCAAAAGCGATCGCGCGGCTGCAAGCGGAAAGACCCGCTCTGGCCGCGCCTTTGGTCGAAGGCCTTCCCTACACCGGTGCACATCTCGTGTACGGAGTAAAACACGAGATGGCTCGAACATTGTCTGACCTCTTGATCCGCCGCTGTCATCTTGCTTTCGAAACCCGTGATCACGGCGTCGGGGTCGCATCCGCGGCAGGCGAGATTGTCGCCCCCATCCTCGAGTGGAGCGAAGAAACAAAGCACGCCCGCATCCGTGAATTCAAACAGGATGTCGGGCGCATGTTCGCCATCACCTGAACAAAGCTTCTCTCAATAGTGCGTTGGGCCGTTGCCGTTGTGGGCGAGGCGCAGAAACTCGTCGCGGGTCTTCGGGTCTTCCCTGAAAGCTCCCCTCAGGGCCGAAGTGATGGTCTTCGAGTTCTGCTTCTGCACCCCGCGCATCATCATGCACAGATGATAGGCCTCGATCACCACTCCCACCCCGAGCGGGTTCAACACTCCACAGAGTCCCTCGGCTATCTGCTCCGTTAGCCGCTCCTGCACCTGGAGCCGCCGGGCGTAGACGTCCACTATGCGCGGGATCTTAGACAACCCCACGATCTTGCCGTTCGGGATATAGGCAATGTGGGCCTTGCCGAAAAAGGGCAGCATGTGGTGCTCGCACATCGAGTAGAGCTCGATGTCACGCACCATGATCATGTTGTCGTGCTCTTCCTCGAAAATCCCCTCGCCAACCACTTCCTCGGCCGACGAGGCGTAGCCCTGCGTAAGCCATTTGAGAGCGCTGGCAACTCGCGCCGGGGTGCGAACAAGTCCTTCCCGCTCCGGATCCTCACCCAGAAGCTCGAGCTGGCGCCGAACGAGTAGCTCGAACTCGGCCGCGTCCAGCGTCTTGGTAGAATGGTTGAACGGGGTACCGCGCAATAGTTGTGTTGCCATCTATTCAGACCTCGGCTGATTCGAATGTTACGGTCGCCGGAGGCTTCAGGAGGAGCTCCGCCTCCATTGCAATTTCGGTCTCCAGGTTTTCACGATCACGATTGATCGTCGCGATCGCGCGACGCTGTCCTGCAACGATGTACGACACCGCGCAATCCATCTTCATCACGTCGCCCTCGATTCTTGTTTCGTCCCACTTGTCGACGTGGCCCGTGTACTGGATGGCCAGCTTGTCGTAGTGCGCGCTCCAGAAAAACGGGATGTCATCGAACCTGTCCCGGTAGCCCAGCATGTTGCGCGCGGCAACCTGTCCCTGGCGTTCCGCCACTACCCAATGCTCGACTCTCAGTCGAGCATCGGAGTAAGCGTCGGGCCACCGGGCAACATCTCCGGCCGCAAATATTCCGGCGACACTGGTCTCGAGAAATTCATTGACCGCGATCCCGCCATCGAGGAGCAATCCGGCGGCTTCAGCGAGAGCGACATTCGGCCTCACACCGATTCCCGCGACAATGAGGTCGCCTTCGATCCGATTCCCATCATCGAGAACGACTGCGTTTCCATCGATGCCCTTTACGGAACGCCCGAGATGAAACACGACGCCCTTCTCTTCGTGGACATTCTTGACTAGCGCACCGATCTCGTTCCCCAACACCCGGGATAACGGAAGAGTCTCGGGGGCAACGACCTGGACGCGAAGTCCGCGCGCGACGAGCGAAGCTGCAGTCTCGAGCCCAATGAAGCTGGCGCCGATGACGATTGCCGTCTTTGCGTTGGTCGCCTCCGCGATGATGCGGCGACAATCCGCTAGCGTACGCAGGTACATCACCCTATCGGCGCCGGGCATGTTCAGCCTGATAGGGCTGGCCCCCGTGGCGATAAGAAGCGCGCCATAGCCGCGTGTACTTCCATCGCTGAGTGCTACGGTCTTCGCCTTTGTGTCGATGTTCGCGGCGCTAACTCCGCGCAATAGCTCGATCTTCTGTGCCTCGTAAAAATCCGCGGGGTGAAGTGGGAGCCAATCTTCGGGCGCGTTGCCAGCGAGATAATCCTTGGACAGGTTCGGCCGGTCATATGGCGCGTCGCTATCCGGGTCGACAACCGTCACAGCGCCACGGTAGCCTTCGCGGCGCAACATCTCGGCGCACGCGTTGCCCGCCGCTCCCGCGCCGACGATTAGCACGGACCTGGGACCGGTCAGTGGGTTCTGATCGACAGTGACCTTGGCCGGCGCTCTCGAACCCCGCGGTCGACGCACAGCGTCGCGCGCGTTGGCATGGGTGCGCTTCCTGGTGACGCGAACCATGTTGTTCTCGAGCACGACGTCATACGCCGGCAAGTCGTTGAGCGCGGGAGCATGGGACGCTGCGCCGTTTCGCAGCTCGAAGCAGGCGTGATGCCAGGGGCAGCGAATAGTTTCGCCGACGAGAATTCCATCGGAGAGGGGGGCGCTGTAATGCGTGCATTTCGCGCCAACCGCAAACCAGTTCGGCTCGACATGAGCGAGAAGTACGGGCTCGCCGAAAGCGTGACCCGTA
>DATAHM010000045.1:0-4767 GCA_036263215.1 Gemmatimonadaceae bacterium | reverse complement strand
ACCGTCAGCGGTCTCCTCGTACTTCATGCCGAAGTTGAGGTTCTCCCTCTCCAGCAGATCCGCGATCTCGTTCAGCGACTTCTTGCCGAAGTTCTTGACCTGCAGGATCTGGCTCTCGCTCTGACGGACGAGATCGCCGAGAGTGCGAATGTTGGAATTCTTGAGCGAATTCACGGAGCGCACCGAGAGTTCGAAATCTTCGATCGGTGTGCGCAGCACTTCAGCGAGGCGATGCGCGTCGCCGCCAGGCATATCGGAACCCGGCGTCAGCGGTGCCGAGGCGTGCGAGCCAAAGCCGGCGAAGTACTGGAAGTGCGTCTGCGCCAGAGCTGCGGCGTAGCTCACAGCCTCTTCGGGGCTGATCGTGCCGTTCGTCTCGACGGTGAGAGTCAGGCGATCGTAGTCGGTGCGCTGACCGACGCGAGTCTCCGCGACTGCGAAGTTGGCGCGACGAACGGGATTGTAGATCGAGTCGATGCGAACGACATCGACCGGCAGCGTCTTGTCGACAACGTGCTGATCCGCTTCGACGTAGCCGCGTCCACGACCGACATAGAGCTCTACGTTGATCTCGCGATCACCCTGCAGTGTGAAGAGATGCTGGTTGCGGTCTACGATGGTGACGCCGCCCTGACCTTCGATATCGGCGGCCGTTACTGCGCCGGCCGAGTTCTTGGTGATACGGAGCACGGTGTTCTCGACACCCTCGTCCAGCGACAGCGTGAGCGCCTTCAGATTGCCGATGATCTGGTGAACATCTTCCACGACGCCGGGAATAGTCTGGTGCTCGTGGAGTACGCCGTCGATACGGAAGCCCCAAACCGCGGATCCGCGTAGCGATGAGAGGAGTAAACGCCGCATCGCATTGCCGAGTGTGTGGCCAAAACCACGCTCGAGCGGCTGAAGACGGAATTCTGCGACATTGGGATTGTCTTCGCGCTTCGTCGCTTCGACAAGCTGCGGACGGACAAGTCCCCTGAGATCGATTGCGGTTGCCATTTTTTCTTTTCCTTTGAACGTGCCACCCCGCCCCTAACGCGCGGTGAGCCCGTAACGAGAGTTAGGGTCTCGTCCTACCGATTGCGAACTGAGGACTACTCAGTGCGGATTGCGAACGAATTGCGAACTTCGAACTGCGGACTACTGCGAACTACAAACCGCGGCGTTGCCAGAACTCGAATTACTTCGAGTACAACTCCACCACCAATTGCTCCTGAGCAGCAATTGGAATATTCGGACGGGTTGGCCTCTCCAGCATTCTGCCGCTGAAGGTGTCCCGATCCACGGCGATCCACGACAGCGGCGCGCCACGTGAAGCCTGATCCATTGCGGCCATCACGCTCGCCTGCTCCCGCGACTTCATGCGGACGCGGATCTCCTGACCCGGTTGCACGAGGAAGCTCGGAATGTCGACGGACTTCTGATTCACTTCGACGTGACGGTGACGAATCAGCTGGCGCGCTGCTTTGCGGCTGCCAGCGAAACCCATCCGATACACCACGTTGTCCAGACGTGACTCGAGCGCTGCAAGCAGGTTGTGTCCCGTAATACCCGGCAGCGGTGCGACCCGCTCGAAGGTGTTGCGGAACTGCTGCTCGCTGACGCCATAGATGCGCTTGATCTTCTGCTTCTCGCGGAGCTGCTTCGAATACTCCGACATCTTGCGACGGCGGGCCGTCGATGCTCCGTGCTGACCCGGAGGCGTTGGACGACGCTCGACGGGGCACTTCTCCGTGAAGCACTTGGTCGCCTTCAGGAACAACTTCGTCCCCTCTCGGCGGCACTGTCTGCAGCTGGGTGCGGTGTAGCGCATCGGTCAGACTCTCCGGCGCTTCGGCGGGCGGCAGCCGTTGTGCGGAATCGGCGTGACGTCCTTGATCGACTTGACCTGCAGACCAGCGGCGACAAGCGCCTGAATCGCTGACTCGCGTCCCGATCCCGGACCCTGCACTCTCACGTGCACGCGGCGAACGCCGAGGGTGACGGCTTCGCGTCCGGCCTGCTCACCGGCGACGGTGGCGGCGAACGGCGTCGACTTCTTGGATCCCTTGAAGCCGGCCTTGCCCGACGAGCCCCACGAGATCGTGTTCCCGTGGGAGTCGGTGATCGTGATCGTGGTGTTGTTGAAAGTCGCTGATACGTGAGCGATTCCTTCCGCCTCGATCACGCGCTTTGTCTTTTTCCCGATTGCCATGATTACCTGATTATCTGCTTACTTGGTGACTTTCTTCTTGCCGGCGATTGCGCGGCGCGGACCTTTCTTGGTGCGAGCATTCGTGTGCGTGCGCTGCCCGCGGACCGGAAGACCGCGGCGATGACGAATGCCGCGATACGAGCCGATGTCCATGAGCCGCTTGATGTTCATCGCGATCTCGGTGCGCAGTGCGCCTTCGACGCGGAAATCTTTTTCGATCGCCTGGCGAAGACGGTTGGTATCCGCATCGTTCAGATCGCGGATGCGCTGCTCCGAGTTCACGCCAGTCGACTCGAGAATCCGGCGCGCGGTCGCGCGGCCGATTCCAAAGATGTAGGTGAGGCCGATCTCGACCTTCTTCTCACGTGGGAGATCTACGCCAGCAATACGCGCCATGGATTAGCCCTGCCGCTGCTTGTGCTTTGGATTGCGCTTGCAGATGATGCGAGTCACGCCCTGGCGCTTGATGACCTTGCAGTGCTCGCAGATCGGCTTCACGCTGCTACGAACTTTCACGTCCAATCTCCCTACGATGTTGGAAAGAGGGCGCAATTGGCCCCCGATTTTTCTGAGCTAGCCTTTGAAAATACTTAGCCGGGGGAGCTAAAGCAAGTCAGTGAGCAATAGGGACTTACGCTCGGGTCTGACACCAAAGCGCCCCGCCTTGGATTGGCGGGGCGCGGTCGAGCCTATGGCGTCAAAGTATCCGGAATCCAGATAACCGGTGACGGTTCTAGCAGGCTGGCAGCCCCGTCCACATCGTCGCGCGCTGCAGTACGCGGCCTTTTTGTTGGCCGACGATGCTTATGCCAACCACCGTGCCCGATTCGCTGATGTCGAGACCCTCCGCACCGTACTTCGGGCCTGCAACGCTGGGAAGAATGACGGGCGCGCTTACTCCGTCCCAAACCCACGCGCCGGCGTCGGAACCACCGGTTATGCGGCCGCACGCGTCAATGCCGGTATCGAGATTATACCGGCCGACGCTGATCGCAGCCACCGCCACATCGTAGCCACCCGCGGCGTTCGGAACCCATCGAATTGGATGCACGCCATCGACGATCCCCGAAATAATGCCATTGTCGTTGACGTTCGACGCCAGCGCCGTCGTCGATCCGCTGGGGATTGGGAGGATCGACACTACACCGTCGGCCGTCCACACCAGCGGCTCATACCGACTTCCATTATGGGGCAACGTCTCCAGGACATATCCGACGACGGTTCCATTGCCGTTGATGCTGCGCGCGACTGACTGAGATGCAGGATACTGCAGAGGCGGGAGCGGAAGACGCTGAGGAACAGCCGACGGATCCGCCCATTCAATAGCGTAGACATCCGAACCGAGGGTGTTGCCGACTAGCACTCGAGAGGCATTGAGATCGTGCGCGATTGTCATCCCCGCACTAACGCCAGCTGGCGAGTTGAGAGCGACGCTCACCCAAGGCGCACCACCATTGGTGCTCAGGAAAGCAGTGCCCTGACCGCCTCCGGCGTCGGCGTTACGGTTGCCGTCCTGGACGTTGCCGTCATCGACCTTCGTGAACGACGTCGACGGACTCTGCCACCAGCCGCGGCTTCCTCCGATCTCGCCCAGAATGATGCCATTGCTGCTGATCGTACGGGCTTCGCCACCGTTGACCCCGTTCGAGAGGTCCACCGCAGTGATCGTAGGCGACGAAATCGAAAGAGAGGTTCGCCCCTGGGATGCCGGCGCCGACACGTTGTCGCCCGGCGAACAGGCCAACAGTAGTGACGTGGAAAGCAGGAAGGTGGGGAAGCGAAATCCGGCCAGGTTTCTCGTCATGTTGTTGCTCCCCCAGAAAGCGTGTTGGGAGTGGGTAGAGTCGGTGCGGGCGGTAAGCGAGGCGAACATAAAAACATCTGATAATTACCGCAACAAAAAAATTTCTCGGTGGCTAGGCCCCGAAGCTCAACCGCCGTTGCGCCCACTGGCGTGCGGACGCACCCGCGCAATCCCGGTCGTTAGATGCTCCTCATAACGGCACGCAGCTCTGATGCAGGATCCTTCGCTTCTGTCACGATCCGTCCTAACACGATGTAGCTCGCACCAGCTTTGCCGGCCTCGTGAGCCGTTACGGTTCGCTTCTGGTCGTCGACCTTGCCGCCAGCCGCCCGAATACCCGGAATCAACAGCTTCAGCGAATTGCCGTACTTCGCCCCAATCTTCTTGGCCTCGAGGCCGCTGCAAACCACCCCGTGCGCTCCCGCTGCCGCACACTCTCCAGCGAGGCGGAGCACCTCACCGTAAACCTCGAGCGTATTCCGCCCCCAGGCGCTACGCAGGGAGGCCGCATCGAGCGACGTCAGGATCGTGACGCCGAGGACCCCGCACCTCTCGCCCGCGCCTTCGACGGCCGCTTCGATCATAGCGCGACCCCCGGACGCATGCACTGTGACTAGCCTGGCCCCAATCGATGCGGCGCTCCGCGCCGCGCCGCGCACCGTGTTGGGGATATCGTGGAACTTCAGGTCGAGAAAGACCTCGTTCCCGAGAGCGCGGAGGGCTTGAACTATCTGCGGCCCCGCCGCGGTGAATAGCTGGCCGCCAACCT
>DATAHM010000044.1:0-14022 GCA_036263215.1 Gemmatimonadaceae bacterium | reverse complement strand
GGTGGTTGCCATAGAGCTCTTGCTCGTAATCGTGACATTTGTTGGTTGCGGCGTCGTATTCGGCAATGTCGGCAGCCTGGGCCCCGGATGCGATGGCTTTGGCCGTCGTGTCTCCCGCCCACGCAGCGTATTCCAGGCCGGATCCGAAGCAGCGCATTCCGATCTTGTTGGAGATGGCTGCGGTGCCGAAACGCTGCGTGAGATCCAGCGTCGTCTTGCCCGCCTGACCCTGCTTGGTCGTAATGATGATTACACCGTTGGTGCCTCTAGATCCGTAAATGGAGCTGGCCGACGGGCCCTTGAGGACCTGAATGCTCTCGATGTCATTTGGGTTGATGTCGGCGGTACGGTTCACGCGTTGGTCCTGGGTCGACCCGAAGTTTCCGCCCGCTGCCTGGGTTATCGCGTTGATACCGTTCGCGATCGAAGAGTTGTCGATGATGACGCCATCGATCACGTATAGAGGCAGGAAGTTCGAGTTGATCGTCGACACACCGCGAAGCTGAACCTGAACGCCGCCGCCGGGAGCGCCGGAGTTCTGGGTAACGATTGCGCCCGGGATCTTGCCCTGTAGCGCGTAATCGATCGTCTGCGCCGGCGTACGATTTAGCTTCTCGCT
This sequence comes from Gemmatimonadaceae bacterium, assembly GCA_036263215.1. GTDB lineage: Bacteria > Gemmatimonadota > Gemmatimonadetes > Gemmatimonadales > Gemmatimonadaceae > UBA4720. The sequence continues at coordinate 13,403 of DATAHM010000044.1, read as the reverse complement.
CGAGATAACCGTCACGGCGTTGGCGGCGTTCGCGCTCGACACAGTCGTTGCAGTACCAGTTACAACCTGGGTCTCGAGCTGGAGCACATCGCGCCCCAGAGCCACATCGAACTGGGTAGCGCCAGCCGGCACTGCCATAGTCTTGGCGAGGTACCCGATGCGGCGCACGCGAAGAGTTGCTGGACCGTCGGGAACCGTTACCGTGAATCGGCCCTGGTCATCGGTGTAGGTGCCAATCGATGTGCCAACAACGTTGACACTCGCAGCGACAAGCGGCTCACCGCTTCCCTCGACAGTAACGCGGCCCGTAATGCGCCGCGTCTGCGCGAAGGCGCTGGCGCTGAACAACGCCAGCAGCAGCAGTGAGAAAACAGACGACTGAATTCTTTTCATGCCGGTCTCCAACATTGGATGGGTGAGGCTTGTCGCACCGGTGCGAGCAGGCCGCGCGGAGTGGGGGAATCTCCGCGGATTTTTGTTGAGTCGCCTATTTAGGGGCGTAACCGCCTGCTGTCAATAGAGATCAACCCATTGATTCATCTCAAAGCGCGCGTCACGTCTCCCAAACGGCAGGATACAAAAAAGGCTCGGCGAAGGTCGCCGAGCCTTTTTCAGTTTTGAAAACTCTGTCAGCGTGCAGGTGTCGAGCTGGAGGATACCGCAGGCTTGGTCGTTCCAAAATCCACGACCGGTGGAGCTTCAGTTCCCGGAGCCGCCTCGAAGTAAGTCCTTGGCTTTGCTCCCGTTACCTTCGCCGTGAGCGCCTGCGGAAAGGTGCGGATATAGGTGTTGTAGGCCTGCACTGCCTGGTTGTAATCGTTTCGCGACGTCGCGATCCGATTCTCCGTTCCGGTCAGCTCGTCCTGAAGCCTCAGGAATCCTTGATCGGCCTTCAGCTGCGGGTACGCTTCGGAAATCGCGATCAGCCGTCCAAGGGCGCCGGTGAGCTGGTTGTTGGCCGTCGCCATCTGCGCAGGATCGCCAGTCTGGATAGCACCGGCGAGTCCCGCGCGCGCCTGCGCCACCTGCGTGAACACAGCCTCCTCGTGCTGCGCGTAACCCTTGACGGTGTTCACCAGATTCGGGACGAGATCCGCGCGACGCTGCAGCTGCACCGAGATCTGCTGCTTCGCCTGGGCCGCGTTCTCATCCAGCTGCTGGATCTGGTTGTACCCGCAGCCGCTGATTCCAATTACCAGCGGTGCAACAGCCAATAGGATTCCACGTTTCATTTTTTGCCCATTCCTCGGTTGGTGATCGCTGCGTCGAGCGGCAGCAACCAGTAATCTATCGCTCAAAGTGGTCGAGATAAGCCACGAGTTGCTCCATCGCCGACAGGTATTCTTCCAGAACTCCGGAAGCCGCCTCGCGGGGCAGCTTCTCGGTTCCCCGCACGTGCCGGATCACGCGCACGAATGGTTCAGGAGAGAACCCAGCCTTCTCTGCCACCGATCGACTGAGTGACTCGTAATCCTGCGACGGCACCTGCGCGTTCAGGCGCGCGACGCCGCGGAATATCACCATCAGCGTGCTCAGGCTTTTCTCGAGAACTCCGAGCTGTAGCGCACTGTCGCCACCAGCTCCCATGATCGCCTGGCGGAGCTGAAGGAGCTTACCCATGGTTTGATGCTCGACCTGAAGTCTCAGGTCTGCCGGCCTCACTGTGATTCCGTCGAATGGCGGTTCACCGTGCAGCACGCGGTGACGCTCGAGAATGTCTGCGTATTCCATCGGAAAGATGTCCGACGATGACCGCCACTCCTGCGTCGTAAAAGTCATCGGCGGTGGATTCCCGTCTTCGGCCCACGCTTTGGAAACTGCCGCAACCGCTCGCAATCTCTCCAGCGGCAACGAGTCGACGATTACGAGCACGTTGTAGTCCGACGTTTTCGCGAGGTGCTCACCCGCCACCGCCGAGCCGAAGAGCACCACCGAGCGAAGCGCGTCACCATATGCCAGCTTCAGCTGCCTGACCAATTCGTCGAGTTTCATCATTCAATCAACCTTGATTAACGAAGCAGTGAGCGCTGCTGTTTCGATTCAGCCACGTTGACTCCATCACCAGCTTGACCCGCCACCGCCGCCGCCAAATCCGCCTCCACCTCCAAAGCCGCCGAATCCACCACCTCCGCCTCCGCCCCAGCCTCCACCCCCGCCCCACCCTCCGCGGCCACCTCCGAATCCACCGAATCCTCCGGTGGGGATGATGATCGGGAAACAACCCGGGAGACCGCAGCCGCCACAGCCCCGTCTGCCGCCTCGCAGATTGCTGAGGAGGAAGAGTACAACCATAAAGATGATGAAGATGGTAAACGGCGAGATCCCTCCGCCGCTCGACGTCGGATAGATGTCGGGCTGCTGCGCCAGAGGAGGCGGCTCTGCCAGCGTCGTGTCGAGGTTGAAATTGAATTCTTTCGCGAAGGCCTGCGCAGTCCTTATGGTGACGAGCTCGAGGCCGGCGCTGTAGTCTTTTTGCATGAAGGCCGGCGTCGCCTCCCTGCATATATCCCCCGCGTCGGCGTCTGTGATGAATCCTTCAGCCCCTCGGCCCGTCGCGATGAAGCAATGTCCGCGACCATCCTTGCTCGTCTCCTTCGGCACGAGGAGGATCACGGCTCCGGCGTTGCGCGTTGGATCGCCGGGATTTCCGATCTTGCCGACTTTCCACTGTCGTCCGATCTGGAGCGCGACCTCCTGCACGTCGCGAGTGCCGATGTCGGGCAGAGTGACGATCGTCATCTCGCCCCGCGATTTCGTGCGGACGTCTTGCGCGATCGCCTCCATCCTTTGCGCGGCATCGGCCGAGATCACGTGCGCGAAATCATTCACCAGACCCGTAGGCGCCGGAATCTGGATGCCCTGCTGAAGCAGAAAGAGCGCGGCTGCGTGGATGGCGGCGAACACTCTCGCCATAGAGGGAAAGGCCGGCAGCAATGCGTTCAGGATGTGCGCTCCCTTGATTTCATGGTTCGAGAGTAGGTCTATTTAGCGGATGATTCGTTTCCAAGTCAATCGAGCCGCGTCGCTGGCAATTCTCGCGCTTTCACTGGCCTGCGCACCGGCCAGCGGCAGCAAACAAGGACCTGAGAGCGCGAGCGCAACCCGCGCCGACACCGCCGCGGCTTCCGCGCCCCGGGATTCGGATATCGTGCGCGCGGATCTCGCCCGCATTCAGGGCAGTCCAACTGCTCCCTTGTGGGTCATCGAAGTCAGCGACTTCCAGTGCCCGTACTGCAAGCAATGGCATGACGAAACATATCAGACTTTTCGCGACGAGTTCGTGCGCACCGGAAAGGTGCGGCTGGCCTATGTGAACTTCCCGCTCGCTCAGCACCAGTTCGCGTGGCCGGCTGCCGAGGCCGCAATGTGCGCCGGCGCGCAGGGAAAATTCTGGGAGATGCACGACGCCCTTTTCAATACGCAGGAGAAATGGGAAGCACTCCCGTCGCCAACGGCTTTCTTCGACTCCCTGGCACACGCGGCGGGAGTCGACGACCAGCGCTGGCGCCAGTGCGTGCAGTCGGGAAAGATGAAATCCTGGATCCAGGCTGATCACGACCGGGCGGAGCGTGCGGGAGCCTCGTCCACGCCGAGCTTCATGATTGGCGACAAGCTTCTCGTGGGAGCCCAGCCAATCGAGGAAATCCGGCGCGCCGTCGATTCGGCAATGGTCAGGATCAATAAGACGAGTCCCTGACAGGCAATTGCCGTGAATTCGCTGCTGCGAATTCCCTACGCCATCGCGGGTGGGGCAGCGAATGCTCTCGCCGCGATCGTGCCGGCGGGCGATACGAAGTTTCGGCGCGGTCTCAACGCGCGACACCGAATTGTCGATCGATATCGGCGATGGTCAGCCTCGGCTCGTGACACCACGAGGCCTCTCCTCTGGTTTCACGCGCCCTCCGTTGGCGAGGGACTTCAGGCCCAGCCCGTGATCGAGCTCGTCAAGTCGCGAAGGCCTGACGTGCAAATCGCCTATACGTTCTACTCGCCAAGCGCCGAGCGCTTCGCAAAGGCACTTGGGGTCGATTTCGCGGATTACTTGCCTTTCGACACCTTCCGGTCCGCGCGAGCGGTGCTCGAGGCATTCAGGCCACGCGCTCTCGTCTTCAGCAAGCTCGATATCTGGCCAGCTCTCACTGAAGCAGCAGTCGATGCCGGTGTTGGAGTCGGAGTGATAAGCGCGACGCTTTCGGAATCCTCGGCGAGACGCGGCATGGTTGCGCGAGCTTTTCTCGGCGATGCCTATCGCGGCCTTCAAAGGATCGGTGCAATCGACGCGAAGGACGCTTCACACTTTCGCGAGATCGGCGTGACCGACGACCGGATAGTCGTCACGGGCGACACTCGGTACGATCAGGTATGGAAGCGAGCCCAACGACCGCGCTCGCCGCTCGTGCAATCACTTGCGACGGCGCGTCCGACTCTCGTCGCGGGATCCACGTGGCCCTCGGATGAGGAGCACCTGCTGCCGACCTGGGTCAAGCTTCGCGAGAAGGTGCCCGATGCAAGATTGATCATTGCCCCGCACGAGCTGACCTCCGCGCACCTCGCGTCGATCGTCAAGTGGGCACAGAGCAGTTCTCTCCGACTGGCGACGATCGACGAGCATGCCGCGGCCGCCGATGTCGTGCTGGTGAATCGATTCGGAATTCTCGGCGATCTATACGCGCTGGCAGACGTCTCCTACGTGGGTGGCGCGTTTCACTCAGCGGGCTTGCACTCCGTGCTGGAGCCTGCCGCGTACGGTGCGCCCGTTGTCTTCGGTCCGCGACACGAGAAAAGTCGGGACGCGGCGATTCTCATCGAGGCTGGCGGCGGCGCATCGGTAACCGGAAGCGCCGATCTTCTGCTGAGACTTCGCGAATGGCTCGGCTCAGTCCCCGCGCGGGATGCTGCCGGCGTCGCAGCTCGCTCAATGGTCCAGAGTGGTACCGGAGCGGCTGAGCGCTCCTTTGCGCTGGTCAGCGACCTGCTGGGTCCCTGACGACCGGTGATGGATGCACCGGTGGGCGATAACCGACTGCGTTCGCACTCGGCTTGTGAACGAAAAAGCCCTGCACGAGATGAACACCGAGTGATTTCACCATCTCGTATTCCTCTTTTCGCTCGACTCCTTCAGCGATGACCATCGCGCCGTGCTCGTTGGCAAACCGCACCATGGTTTCGACCAGATTCTGTTTGATGAAGTTCTGATCGATGCAGTTGATGAGCGACATATCGAGCTTGATGAAGTCGGGCTCGAGATTGGCGATCGAGCCAAGCCCGGCGTAGCCGCTTCCCGCATCGTCGACGGCGAAGCGATATCCCTGGTCTCGAAATTCTTTCAGGCGACCCCGAAATTTCGGATAGTCCTTGATGGCCGTTCGTTCGGTGATCTCGATCACGACGCGGGTCGGGTCCTTCACATTCAGCTCTTTGACGTCGAACGAAGGATCGGCGAAGTCGGCGGGATCGACGTTCATGAAGAGAAGCTCTCCATCCTTGAGAAGCTTGCCCATCCCTTCGATGGCGCGCTCGCGACAGAGCCGGCTCAGGTCCCAGATCAGATCCGACTGCGCGGCGATCTCGAACATTACCTCGGGACTGCGCATGCTCCTTAGCGTGCCACGGGCGAGCGCTTCATACCCGAATACCTTTTGGTTGTCAGTGATCACAATCGGGTGGTACTCGATGTAGAGCCCGCGATTCCGCAGAGTGTCGCGCAGATCGGAGACTTTCTTCGCCTGTTCACGCGCTTCCAGACTGCGCGACGCATTCGCGGCTTCACGGATGCCGCGATAGATCTGCCGCTCGAGTCGAAGCTTCGGGTTGTAGACTACAAGCGCGCGGCCTACGAAGATGTCGAAGAGGGCGGCGATGTCCTCGCCGTGAACGCGCTCGATCTCGGAGGAGACGGCGTCCTTCAGTCCGGCAGTGAGCTCGGTGATCTCAGCGTCAGTCGCCGCGGGGGTGTCGTCCTGCGGAACATGGAAAAAGACGAAATCGTCATCGTTCGGGAACGCGACCATGAGCTTGGACGAAGCGAGCGGGCTCTTGCTCAGGAAAACGCGCATGGCCGCACCCGTCGTTTCGAGCACACTATCGAGTTTTTCCCAGCCGTAGATCTCTTCGACCTTGGAGTACCGGTCGAAGTTGAAGTAGAGGACGACTAGCTCTCCGCGCTCCTGCACCGCCTTGCGAATGCTGTCGATTGTCGCGGCGACAGTGGGCAGGCGCGTCAGAGAGTCGCGCAGCAGCTGATGATAGTCCACGCTCAGGAGGTAGTTGCTGGGGTCAGCAGCTTGATGTTGCGCTCGACGGTGGATGCGAGCTTTGCGAGCTCGAAGGGCTTCTCGACGAAATCATCAGCGCCTGTCTGGAGCGCCTGCCGCTTGTTCACCCAGTCATCGAGCGCTGTAACCATGACGACCCGGACGTTGCGACCCAGCGTTGGGTGCTGCTTGATCTCACGGCAGACCTGCCAGCCATCGCGCCCGGGCATCATTACGTCGAGAAGGACGAGCGCCGGCTTGACCTCCTCGAAGGCCTTGAGAGCGTCGTCACCATTGTACGCGACCGTGATCGGATACCCACGAGCCTCGAGGTAATCCCGAATTATGTGCGCATTGTCCGGATTGTCGTCGACGACGAGAATCGGCGGGTGTGCTGGTTCAGGCATAATGGGTTCTGGGATGTGTTATCACCTCTAGCGGGGCAATTCGCAAGCCACGTCCTGCCCTGGCTTGACAAAGAAGTGCCCCCCAAACACAGTCAATAGGATAGAAAATCTGGAGAAGGAGCTTCTATGTTTGCGCACCACGGACTCCCCCTGCTTGTAAGCCTTGCTGCACTCCCATTTGCCGTGGTTAGCGCGCAGGGCCCCAGCGCGACGACCACAACCTATACGCTCTCCGGCGTCGTGCGCGACGAGGCCCAGGCACCCATAGGTAACGCGGAGCTCAAACTAACTCGCGAGGGTGAGGCTCCAAGGCTCACCCGCACCGATGCGGACGGCCGGTTCGGATTCGAGAAAGTCCAATCTGGAGACGTGCAGGTCACCGCAAGGCGTCTCGGATACAAGGCAACTACCAGGGATGTTTCGGTGAAAGGCACCACCGCCGCAATTCCCGTCGATTTCGCGCTCGTCGTGATGGCCTACGACGTAGGCGCGGTCTCCGTCGAAGCAGACAACGATCGCTTGCACGAATTCTATGAGCGTCAGCGCACGAATAACTTCGGAAAATATCTTGACGGCGCCGAAATACGCCGTCGCGATCCGCGGCTCATTAGCGATGTTCTTCGCACCATTCCAGGGGTCCTCATCTCGTCCCCCAATCGCTCACAGAATCGCGTGCTCCTGCGCGGATGCAAACCTACCATCTGGGAGAACGGAATGAAGGCGTTCGGCGCCGAGATCGATGACGTCGCGAACGCATCGGATGTCGCGGGCCTCGAAGTCTATATGTCGTGGGCCGGATTGCCACCTCAATATCAGGATCGCGAGAATCCGGGCTGCGGCGCCATTCTCGTTTGGACACGCGATAGATAACGACAATTAGCTCGCGGTCCTGGTAGCAAAAAGAAAAACCCTCGGAAGGAACTCCGAGGGTTTTCTTTATGTACGTCGCTCCGAATAGTTACGGCAGATTCAGATCGACACCCGCACAGGTTGGAGCATTCTCCGGCTTATCCCACCACACGCGGGTTCCGAAGTTGTCCGTTCCACCCTGGTCCGCGACAGCGGCGGCCAGATTCTCACCATTCACCGACTTTTCGGTCTGCGAATAGTAGAACCGGCGCGGTACGTAATCCACCGTTGCGTCAGGGCCCGGAGCGATCGTCGGAGGCTGGCACGTGCGACGCCACTCGAACCACGCCTGTCCACCGTCGCCAAAGAGCGCAATCCACTTCTGGATCGCAATCTGTTTGAGGCCGGCGGTACCGCCCTGATAAGCAACGGACGGTTGAGCAATGTACGCGTTGATGGCGGCAGCATCGGTCACACCCCACTGCTCCATCGACGCCCTGATGCCTGCTGCATAGAAACCGGCTGCCTGGGCTGGCGTCAGACCGCCCATCCCACGCTCAGCCGCTTCCGCCTGGATGAACGCCACTTCCGCGTACGTAAGGAGCTGCGACGGAAGCGTCGCACCCGGGCCGCCGTAGGTTGTATACGACGTTGCGCCAGGGAAGAAGATGGTTCCCACGCGCGACGCGCCCGTGATATACGGCTGCGCTGCGGGCGCCTCGATACCGTTCGGGGCGCCAGCGTACACGCCACCGTCCGTCGGGTGTGCAAAGATAGGTAAACGCGGATCGTTGTTTCCCTGCAGAACGGCAATGAACTTGTCCGACATTCTGTAATCATCGCGCGTTTGTAGGCTTTCCGAGAACGGATTGTCGTTCACGCCGTCACCCGGCCACGGCAACATTGCGTTGTCGGCGTTCGATGTGAACACCCCGCCCGGTGCCGAGAAGGCCTTCTGCAGCTCAGAGCTGGCGAGCGCCATGTCGACGTTCGTCAGACGCATCGCCAGTCTCGCATGCAGCGAGTTCGAGAACTTGGCCCACGCCGTTGGATCGCCGCCGTAGATCGGGTCCGCGGAGCCGAGCGATGCTGAAGCTCCGCTCGTCAAAGCCGCCGAAGCATCCGACAGCGTCTTGAACAGGTCGGTGTAGATCGCCTGCTGGGTATCGTACTTGGGCTTGCCGCTGCCGCCGGCCGAATCCGACGCGAGAGCCTCGGTGTAAGGCACATCGCCCCACGTATCGGTCAGGAAGTCCACGACCCAGCTCTTCATCACCTGGGCTGGTGCGTAGGTGCCAGGATCGTTTGCAGCGACGCCCTTGCCGATGACCTTTCGATAGTCCTCGAGCTCCTGATAATACGCGGCGTCGAAGGTACCGGTCATGTACGCACGGGCAAGCCTGATGTAAGTATCCTCGTCCGTGTACTGCACTTCGGCGAGATGCTGCGCTAGGAACTCGCCACCACGCCAATCATAAGTGACGCCGAGCCAGCGGCTGACAGCCTGCCGCGTGGCATTCGTGAACAACGACTGCGCTGACACGTCAGTCGGGTTGTTCGGATTCCTGTTCACATCTGTCAATCCGTTACCGCACCCCACGAGCGCAGCCACCATGGCTGCGCCGGTCGCGGCTCGGAGAAGATTTCTATTGGTCATGAGAGTTTGCTTGGTCATATGTGATAGAAGTCTCCTGGCCGCGATCACGGTGTGATCCGCAGGTTGAACCCAATGCTCTTCGTGTTCGGAATCGTAGCGAACTCGAAGCCCTGGGCGTTACCCGTGCCGTAGGAGAATTCCGGATCGATGTTCGGAACCTTGGTGCTGGTCCAGAGGTTGTTGCCGATCAAAGCGATGTTCACCGAAGACGCGTGCAGTCTCGACGCAAAGCTGCCCGGCAGATCCACGCCGAAGCGCAGATTGCGAAGCTTCACGAAGCTATCGTCGTAGGTGTATTGCTCGGCGTTGTAGTACAGGGATTCCCAGTACTGCTCCGCGGTCACGCGCGTGGTGTTCGGCTGTCCTGTAACGTCGTCCGTTCCCTTGACCACCAGGCCCGGATTATTCCAGTCGACCTCACGCCCCTTCAATGAGTTCTTGAAGATGCCGGTGTAATCGCCCCACATGTTCGTGACGCTGAAGATCTTTCCGCCCTTGTGGAAATCGAAGAGGAAGCTCAGCTGCGCCGGACCAAAGCGGAAATCGTTGTTCCAGCCGCCAACCCACTTCGGTTGAACGCTTCCGATCACACCTTGATCGCCAAGGTAGGGCAATCCATCGTGGAGCAAGAGATTGCCCGCATCGTCACGTGCATACTTATATCCGTAGATCACGCCATAAGGCTGACCGACACGCGCTTCGAGGTTCTGATACCAATCGCTATAGATCACGTAGGTATCGATGCCCGGAGCGAGCGAAACGACTTTGCTCTTGTTCTGCGAATAGTTGAACGTGGTGTTCCACTGGAATCCGCGATCGCTGCGAATCGGAGTGAGATCGAGCAAGGCCTCGAAGCCCTTGTTGTCGATGCGACCGAGGTTCGCGACCTGGCTCTGGAAACCGGACGCCGGAGAGACCGTGAGGTTCACGATCTGATTCGTCGTCGACTTGCCGTAGTAGCTCATGTCGAGCGTCGCGCGGCCGTCAAGGAATCCAAGCTCCAAACCGACTTCACCCGACTTCGTCAGCTCGGGCTTCAGGTTCGGATCCTTTTGAGAGTTGTCCAGCGTGACCTGCGGCAGCGAACCGAACTTCGTCGGCTGCCCCACGTACACCGTTTGTAGCTGATACGGATCGGCATCCGCGCCGACCTGGGCCAGAGAGCCTCTCACCTTGACGTAGCTTACCGGTCCGGATTTGAGGAACGGCACTGCGTCGCTCAACACGAGAGAGGTGTTGACCGAGGGATAGAAGTAAGAGTTGTTGCCGACGGGAAGTGTCGAAGACCAGTCGTTGCGGCCCGTTACTTCAACGGTCCACCAGTCGTTCAGCGTCGCGGCGGCGGAGCCATAAAGGCTGTTCACCTGACGGCGTGAGACGAAGGAGGTCAGCGTCGGCGTAATGCCGGCGTTCGACGAGTTATAGATCCCCGGAACGATGATGCCAGACGTACGCTGCTGATCGTTGTTGTACCGCTCGTATCGGCGCGCGCCGCCAAGAGTTCCATTGAGCTGGAAGTGCGAGCCGGCGTGCTTGTTGGCCGTCAACAACACATCAGAGTTGTTCGCGTTGGAGTATTCGGAGAACTGGGTATATGCGCCCGCATACGACGGATTCGCATAGACCAGATTTCCCTGCGCGTAGTCCTGATTGATCTGCCACCGATAGATATCCGAGCCCGTGCGCGCTGTCGCGTCGAGCCAATCCGTCAGATGGTACCGCGCGGAAAGGTTGCCCGTGATGCGATCACGAACGTCCTCACCCGGATTCTCGTACTGCAGCCAGAACGGATTGTTGTGGAAGTTGTAATTCCAGTTGCTCAGGTTGCCGGCAGCGTCGCCCATCTGATTCCGCAGGGCATTCATGTCAACCTGGCGACCGAACCACACGAACTGCTCGAGGATACCGCTGTTGTAGCCGGTTCCCGCGCGATTGTGGTTGTCGTTGTTGATGTACTGAATGTCACCGCTCGCCGAGAGACGATCCGTGACGTTGAGCGTGCCGCTCAGAAGGCTGTTGAACTTCCGGAAAGTGTTGTTCGGGATGATTCCCTGAACCTGCTGGTTGCCAACCGACAAGCGAGCCTGGGCTCTGTCAGTGCCGCCGCTGAAAGCGAGCGTGTTGGCGAGCGTCTTACCGGTGTTGAAGAACGAACTGACGTTGTCCGGGTGAGCTACCCAGGGAGCACCATTCGGCGCATTGAACTGCGCGCAAGGAACAGTGTTGTCGTAAACGTGGGGATCCGTAAACGGATTCTCGCCCTTGAAGTGTGTGCCGGGAACGAAGATGCAACCCGTGGTGCGGCCATCGAGCCGCGGGCCGAAGCTCTGGTCGAGGCCGTCGTTGACGCCACCGCCCTTGCCGTTCACGAACAGGAATTCGCCACCAGCGCCCTGACCATACTCATTCTGATAGTCCGGGAGAATCGACGGCGTATCGAAGGTGAGGCTCGAGGTGACCTGCGTCTGTACTCTTCCCGACGTGTTAGCGCCCTTCTTCGTCGTGATGAGGATTACGCCGTTTGCCGCGCGCGAACCATAAAGCGCCGCCGCATTGGGCCCCTTGAGCACGCTGACCGTGGCCACGTCCTCAGGGTTGATGTCGTCGATAGCGCTGCCGTAGTCCTTGCCCGCGCCGCCGGAGGCGGTCACATCGAGGCCACCGCCATAGGACGCGCTGCCGTGACTCGCGTTGGAAACGGGGACGCCGTCTACAATGAACAGCGGCTGGTTGTTACCGGTGATCGAGTTCTGCCCACGAATGACGATGTTCGTCGATCCGCCCTGGGTTCCGGACTGGTTCATTACCACGCCCGAGACTTTTCCAGAGAGCTGATTGAGCACGTTCATGTCATGGGTGGTGTTCAGATCACTCGAAGAGATCTGTTGCACCGCGGTACCGAGCTGGCTTCTCTCACGCGCGATACCGAGGGCGGTCACCACGACTCCGGTCAGCTCGGTCGCCGTCGGCGAGAGGCTGAAGTTCTGGGAAACCGGCGTGCCGTTAACCGCTACGGCCGCGGAGCTGGGGCTGAAGCCGAGGCGGCGCGCCACCACCGTCACGGTCGTTCCGTTTGCCGACGCGGGTACTGTAAAGCTGTATCTACCCTGATCGTCGGAGAATCCTCCAACGCGGAGCGTCGGAACGCTGACGCTCGCGCCTACCACTGGTGCTCCACCGGTGCCAGTCACCTGGCCACTGATGGTCGTTCCCTGGGCCTGCGCGTATGCCGGGGCAAACCCGAGCACAACGGCAGCAACCCCAAGGAAGCGGGAGAGCTTACCTGTCATTCCCATACTACACCTCGCAGAAAGTGGAACGGGATGGTGTGCCGCAGATCGCCGAAGGGACATTCGTCCCAGGTTCGGCGATAAGCGGCTATGTCGCGTTGCATTGACGAGCGGCGGAAAGCGCTATTTTCCGCGTGAGTCGCGCTTGCAGCGCGGCGAATCTCCGACTAGCCCACGGGTGGGAGGGCGCGGAAATTCAGCTTATTCCTCAAACATAGGGACCCGGCGCCGCGGAAGTCAACGGAGACGCCCCGGCGAAGGGCGGTTTCTAGCTGGTGGCGGTCGCCTTTTCGGTGACGACCCGCACGTCGTTGTTTAAGACCTGAAGGAACCCCCCGCTCACCGTGAACCGCTTTCCGGTCGCGCCGGCGCCAAGTCGAAGGTCGCCATTTCCGAGGAGTGCCATGAGCGGTGCATGGCCAGTGAGAATTCCGATTTCCCCATCGTACGCAGGGGCAACGATCGCGTCCGTCTCCCCCTCGAACAGCACCGCTTCGGGCGAGATCACCGAGACTTTGAGCATTCTCTAAGCGTTCTGCAGTCGCTGCGCGGCCTCCGCCACTCCGTCGATGCCGCCCTGCATGAAGAAAGCCTGCTCCGGATACTGATCGAACTCTCCGGCGACCAGGCGCTCAAAGGAGGATATGGTCTCTTCGAGCTTCACGTATTGACCCTTGATGCCCGTGAATTGCTCGGCGACTGCGAACGGCTGCGACATGAACCGCTGGATTCTGCGGGCCCGTCCGACAACCAGCTTGTCCTCTTCCGAAAGTTCGTCCATGCCGAGAATCGCGATGATGTCCTGGAGCTCCTTGTAGCGCTGCAGAATCCGCTGAACGTCGGTCGCTACCTTATAGTGGCGGTCGCCGATGAACTGCGCGTCGAGAATTCGGGAGGACGATGCAAGAGGATCGACCGCCGGATAAATACCCAGCTCGGTGATTGC
>DATAHM010000043.1:0-2910 GCA_036263215.1 Gemmatimonadaceae bacterium | reverse complement strand
CGTTCTTCCATCCTCGAGCTTTAGCAAAGCCATGTGATGGAGTGCTGGTCCCTTGTTCAGAAACCGGAATTGCGTGAGGCCCGCAGGAATTGTATCCGGTCCTTCGAACTTGAAATCTTCACCGACGATGCGCACCACGTTGGCCTTCGCCGCAGGTGGTGACAAACGGGTCCGAGTTGGCCTGGCTGCGAAAACACTGTGAGCTGAAAGTCCTGTGACTGCGACTGCTATGCCCGCAAGGGTTGCGGTTCTGAGTGACACCATCGATTCAGTCTCCGTGAACGGTTTCGTGCGTAGCGAGGCGCCATTTTGCGCTTGCCAGACCAAACTGTCAACACCTGAATCGCTTTAGAGGGCTATCTGTCCTCGCGCTTTAAGGACGCCGAGTTGATGCAAAACCGTTTGTGGGTCGGCGCGGGGCCGTCGTCGAAAACGTGGCCCAGGTGAGCGTCACACTTCGCGCACAGTACTTCCGTGCGGCGCATGAAAAGGCTCGTATCCGACTCCGTGCGGACGCTGCCGTCCTCGACTGGTTGCGTAAAGCTCGGCCAACCGGTTCCGGACTCGAATTTGGCGTCAGAATCAAAGAGTGGAGCGCCACAACACACGCACTTATAGGTTCCCGGCTGCTTGCTGTCGTGGTACTCGCCGGTGAATGCGCGCTCCGTGCCCTTCTTCCGCGCGATGCGATACTGCTCGGGAGTCAGCTGCTTCCGCCATTCCTCGTCGCTCTTCGTGATTTTATCCGCCATGGTGTGCTCGCTGTGCCTGCAAAAGTTTTGATCGTACAATCGACGCGTCGAGCGTCGCCGCTCCCAGCGCGGTATTGTCAAAGATACACCACGTGGAATTGCCACGTGCCGCCCGCTCTTCCACTACTCGCGTAACCCGATCTAGCTCGTCGGGTGTATAGGCGGAGTAGTAAATGCGCGGCGAGCCGTGCAGCCGGAGATACACCAGGTGATCGGAGCCGCCAGGCTCCGCGGCCGCCGGGACTCGAGCTGGATCCGCGGCAACCCGCGCGACTCTAGCCGCGATCAGCATCGCTTCGACGTCTTTAGTGAACCAGGTTGGGTGTCGCGGCTCGAGTACCACGTCTCCAGCGAAGTGATTCCGCAAAACATCGAAAAAAGAGCCGGCGATCGCAGAGTCGAAGGCCAGACTTGGCGGAAGCTGAACGAGGATCGGACCAAGTTTGCGTCCAAGTCCCGCCGTTTCCGCAAGAAACTGGTAGAGAGTTGGGCCGATATCCACCAGCTTCGACTGGTGGGTGATCGCTTTCGGCAGCTTTACGGAAAACCGAAAATCTTCCGGAACAGATGCGGCCCACCGCTCGTACGTGGCCCGCCGATGCGGCCGATAAAAACACGAGTTGATCTCGACGGCATTGAACAGAGTTGCGTAACGCTGGAGATGAGTACCCTCTATGGAAAAGCGGTGCGCATGCTCCCGCCGAACGTTCCAGCCGGCGGTGCCGAGATGGATCGAACTGTCGAGTGATTCGTGTGGTATATCGGAGTGCACCATCCTACCTTGACTGCCGTGTCGCCTTCCCTACTACGCCGACTTTATGCCGCAGCCGCAGCGGCGGTAGTCGTCTCGGCGTGCTTCCATTCGCCGGGCGCACTGCGGCAGGCACGCCACCTGAATTATTGGGAAGCGCTGTCAGAGCTCCGCCCCGAGGAAGCGATCGAAACTGCGCGCACGCCCTCGGAGAAGGAGTTCGCTCAGTCACTGAAAGACTTGATGGACGGCGACATCGCGAAAGCTGAAGATGGCTTTGGCGAGCTAAGGCGAACGGCAAAGGATTCGATCATTCGGGCCGGCTCGAGAGTCATTTATACGGCGACGCTGCAGTACCAGGAAAAATGGCCGGCTTTGGCTGCACTGAAGACGGATCAGGGCGGCACACGTGCCGACAGCACCGACAAGGCGAGCATCGAGCTTTGGGCCGAGGCCTTCCGCAACGTGCGGCCGAAAACGCTGACGTTCCTGTCCCAGTCCAGCCGCCTTGAAATGAGCGTTTCAGCCGTCGGCACGCCGCTAGTTCCGGTGAGCATCGGCGGAAGGGTCTATAATTTCTGGCTGGACACCGGATCGAGCATGACGATGCTCGCCTCGGACGTCGCGCAGGATCTCCAGGTGCTGCCGATTGTGCCCGACACCCTGGAGATCGTGACGAGCACGGGTCGAGTGAGTGCGAGCCCGTCGGTGATCCCAGAGCTACGCATCGGGCAGGTGGTTGTTCGTAATGCGCCGACGATGATCGTCGACCAGACGATGATGCGAATGCGAGAGCCGAAGCCGGTCGACCAGGGGCCGCAGGTGAAGATCGATGGGATCATCGGCTTCGATATAATTCGCCAGCTGGATGTCGAAGTCGACTATGGCGACGGGGTGGTCCGGGTGCGGAATCCTGCGTATTCCCGCCACGAGTCGACCCGGAACATGTTCTGGGTAGGGCTGCCGGTTGTCCGAATCATGAGCAGCGACGGAATACCGCTGCATTTTGCGCTGGACACGGGCGCGCAACTCACCTTCGTGACCGAGACGCTTCTCGACAAGCTGCAGTTGGAGGCAGCGCGGATTGAGAGTCGTCGCGTTGGCGGGTTGGGTGGCGAGATCTCGCTTCGCGCGCCGGTGCTTCCGGATTTACGCGCGCTGGTGCGCGGTTTTCCAATCGTGTTCAAGGGCGCGTTCGTCCGTGCTCCCGTCTATCAGGTGCTCGCGGCGCTCGACGGCGTGCTCGGCGGAGACGTGTGGGACACGGGGGTGGTGCGCATCGACATGACCAATGGGATCTTTGCGATCAGACGACGCGAGACGCAGTGATCACTTCCGCGATCGTGATGCGTAGTTAGTTTCGTACCTAACATGCCGAGCAAAGCCGTTGAGATAACGATCGCGGTA
>DATAHM010000042.1:0-15033 GCA_036263215.1 Gemmatimonadaceae bacterium | reverse complement strand
GCTACCGGCGTGACCCAGGCGTAAGGATTCTCTCCAGTCACTCGATAGAGGTAGACAGTGTCTCCCGCTGCGTTCCGCACTGGTCCTTTCGCGAGCGTCACGTTCGGGAGAGGAAATTCGGGAATATTCGTCAGGACGTATTTCGTATTCGTTAGCTGCAACACATTCGGAGAGAATGCGCGTCGGAGGTCCGAGTTGAATCCGATGAGCTCGTTGTAGCGCCCCAACTGGTTGCCGTGATAGCCGAAAGTGTTGCGAATTCGGTACGTCATCAGAGCATCGCCGGCGAGAAAAGCATCGTGCTGCGGCGAGTCCTGTAACGGTACCGCCAGCACTCGCATCGGCTGCGGCTCCGCCCTGAGGGCGTCGACAATGGGATCCGCCGCGTAGATAACGCTCGCGCGGGGCGAGAACATCCAGTAGACGCTCTCGATGGTCCAGAGGTCGAAGGCCATGAGCGCCGCGAGGATCCAGGCAGCCGCGCGCGACGAGACTTTCCTGCTGTCAAAGGCAAAGCCGAGTGCGACGACCAGCGCAACGAACACGAGCGATCGCCAGGCTCCGGCGATCAGTGCGCTGTTATTGGCCTGAACCATCTCCACTCGGCGATCGTCGGCAAAGGTCTCTGCAACGTTTGTCAAAGCGCCGACGGAGGCGAGGACGGCGATCAGGCCCGCGGCAATCAGCCACCCATATAAATATTTCCGGGTGACTCTTCCCTGCAGAAACCGTTCGGTGCCCGCGGCTGCAAACAATGCGATCGCAAGTGTTCCGACGAAGAAAATCGTCGCGGGCGCGCGAAAATATTTGGTCCCTGGAACCAGGGCGTAAGGAATATGATAGAACGGCGTCGCACTACCGAGAGACCAAAGTACGGAGATGACGAGCGCCACCAGCCAGAAAGTGAGCTGCTTTCGGTGAGGGTCGGCGCGAAACCCGATGAACGCCGCTCCGGCAATGACCAGGACTATTGCACCGACATAATCTGAGTGGAGATGGATTCCGTTGCGTCCCCAGTAGTTCCCCAGTATCCCGGAGAACTGCGGAAGGTACGCGTTGAAAAGTTCTTCCGGCGGCCACGCATACGACGTGGCGCTTTGATAGTCCGCGAGTCCGCCGGCCCTTGGCGACCATGCTACGTATTCCCGGACAGGCAGGTACTGCACCGCGCCGATCGCGAGACCGACAATCACCGCAACGAGTGCCGCGGCGAGGCAGCGAAGTGCGACGGAGCGCTCCAGGCGCGCGCCGTCAACCGAAGCAAAGGCCAGAAACAGCGAGTAGGCCCCGCACGTGAGAAGCGTGTACTGCAACAACTGCGGGTGTGGGCTCAGCACGCAGAGACCGATCACGAGTGAGAACGCGCCCCATGCCCAACGCTTGCCCTCCTTGAACCCGCCGTACAAGAGCCATAACGCGAGCGGGAAAAGGGCGCTCACGAAAAGCTTTCCGTCGTGACCGGGCGATACGTAGGAGGCAATCTGGCCGCTCATCATGTAAGCGATGCCGCCTACCAGCGAGCCGTAAAAGCCGTACCCAATCGCCCGGAAGAAGCCGTAAGTGAAGAGGCCACAGAGAAAGACGTGAATGATGAACCCCCACGTCATCGCTACATCGGTTGGAAGCACCATTCGCAGCAGGAACGTCGGATAGAAAATGTCGCCATGCATTGCGGCGACATACGGCATTCCACCGAACAGATAAGGATTCCAGAGCGGAAAATGGCCCGACACCTTCAGAGTCGACGCCGCGAACTCACGAAACGCGTAGCCGGCGATGTACTGATCGCTACGAGGATTGACGAGAAAACCACCACCCAGCGCCGGGTACGCCAGCGACAGCGTGCACAATGCGTAGACGAGCGCTGCCCAGCCAAAAGCGAAACGCGGCGCTGGTAGCGCCGCGAAAGTTGTGGCGGAAGCCGGTACTGCTCTGGAATTGTCTCGGACCTTTGCCATGGCGATCAGTTCTGTAGAGACTTTCGGCGCGTGCGGGTTGCGACGTACAAGCCGCTCGGCACCAACTCGACGATCGTGAGCCAAAGGCGTGCAGCAATTGCAACGAGTGCTGCGTCCGCTTCGTTCGCGAGACCAAGCTGCGTCATGAAAGCGGCCAGCGTGAACTCTCTAACGCCCAGGCCTGCGGGTGCAATCGGCGAGATGAAGCCAAGGATGTACGCAGCGGTGTAAACTGCGATATACGAGGAGATTTCGCCAGGCGAAACGCCCAGCACGCCGCGCACGAAAAGCTGGAATGCAACTCCGTAAAAGAGCCACGAAAAAGTACTGGCAACGGCTGCCGTCCAAATGCTCACCGCGGGTACCGCGGGAGGCGCGATTTCTTTTCCGATGAGGCCACTAAGCCATGCGGCGAAGGGCGGTAACAATCGCGGCGCGCTCAGGAGTATGGCAATCAGCACGAGCACGCTGGCGCCGACGAGGAGAGGTTGGCCCAAAAGTTTGGCGCCAGTGACCATTACGATCGCGGTACCCGTAGCGAGACTGACGGTTTGCATGATTACGGACGACCCGGCTGCCGCTAGCCCGGATAGCCCGCGCTCTCGTGCCATGACACCCATAGCGGTGAGCGACCAGATGTTGCCCGGCACGTACTTACCGAGGTTCGACACGAACCAGATTCGCGCTGCCTGGGAGAATGGTAAATGGGAATCCCAAGCGCCGAGGACTCTGCGCCAGCCCTCGATGAGCAGCAAATAGCTCAGAAGCACCAGGAGCGTTGCGAGCGCGATCCATTCCCAGTGGATCTGAATTCGGGAGAGCCGCGGCTCTACCGTCGTCCATTGCCTCGCGAGAGAGCGGACAGCGAAGAAAAGTACGGCGGCCGCGAAGATCCACTGCGCGGTCTTGAAAAGCCTACGACCCGTTAGTTCCAAGAACCTGACGGTATATCTCGGCGTAGCGCCGCGCCGAAGATTCCGGCGCAAATGCCGAGAGAGCGTAGAGGCGCCCTGCCCTGCCAAGATCGCGTCCGCGCCCATCGAGTGCTAGCAAGCCATCAAGCGCCGATGCCAGGGCCGTGGGATTTCCCGGTTCGACGAGAAGACCTGTCTTACCGTGCTGCACTACATCGCGAAGTCCGCCGGAGTCGAACGCCACCACCGGTGTTTCGCAGAGTAGCGCCTCGACGGCGACAAGCCCCAGACCTTCATCGGCCGATGGGACGACGACGGCGGCAGCGCGCTGATAGAACCGCGGGAGCTCGGATTGCTGGAGCTGTCCGTGCCAACGGATGCGCGGCTCGAGACCAAGCTCGCGTGAAAGCTGCTCTAGAGAGGATCGACTTGGTCCGTCCCCGACGACGTCGAGAGAGACCAGGTTTTTCATCTCCGACATCGCGTGCAGCAAATGCTCGACACCTTTCTGTGGCGTAAGTCGACCAACGAAGAGCAGGCTCTGTCCATCACGCGTGTCGCCCGGGCTGAACAGCTCAGTGGCGACCGGCATGGGCACGACCGACGCATTCACGCCCGACACCAGCTCCTCGGTTTCCTCTTTGAGCCAGCGTGATACCGTGGTAACGGCCGCCGAATGCTTGAGCACGTGCCCGAAAAGCGGTCGGGCAACTCCGACTTTTCTCGCGAGGCGCACGTCGGTTCCGTGAAGCGTCGTGACGAGTGGCAAGTGCGACAGGCCACCGAGCCAGGTGCCGACAACACCGTTGGGAAACCACCAGTGCGCGTGGAGCACTTGGGGCTCGAAATTACGCCGAGCCCTCACCGACTGGAGAAAATCGGCACCCAGAAATCCAACGAGAGCGAACTTTGCCGTCCAGGAAGAAGCGACGTCGCTCGCCATGTTGCCCGTGTACGCAAGTTTCTCGTAGCGGCGAGGAGCATACCGGAAGCGGTCGACGGTAATGCCGTCGATCTCGTCGCTCGCCGGAAGACCCGGGCCGGCCGGAGCAACAACGTGAACGTTCACGCCTTCTCCGCGAAGAGCGACGGCAAGCCGAAGAATGAATGAGCCTGCCGCATCACCCTTCGTTCGCGGAAACGAGTGCGTAAGGAACAGAACGTTCATTGGATTATCGGGCTTCTGGTGGTTCGCGTTCGCGGGATAGGTCCTCGATACGCGCCGCCAATTTGCTCAGCTCTGCGCGTTGCGCGGCGATCAACTCGCCGGTGAGTCCGGTTGCGAAGAGCACGCTACCCACGATGACGCACGTCTCGACGAGATTTATGAGCGGCCGGAACCCTACGCCGCCGATCACTCTCCAGAGAATCGCGACAATCCCAACGACGACTCCAGTTACAAAGAGCACGGCGCCCAGGACTCCGAAGAGGAGGAGCGGTTTGCGCGCGAAGCGGAGCTCGAACCACACCGCCAGCATGTCGAGAACGCCAACCGGAATGCGACCGATTCCGAACTTCGACTGCCCTGCATGACGCGGATACAGCGGAATCGGTACCTCTGCGACGGAGAAGCCATCGGCCGCGGCCATCACAACCATGTAACGGTGCCAGTCGGGCCGATTCGGCAACGCATCCATGACCTCTCGCCGATAAGCTTTCACCGAATTGAGATCGCGCACGGTCACCCTGAAAAGGCGGCGACTGAGCCGATTGTAAATGCCGGAAACGAATGCCTTCTCGTACTTCCCCTCCTTGTACCCAGCAACCATATCGGCTTCGCCGGCCAGGATCGGTGCCACCAGTCGAGGAATGTCCTCGGGCTTGTACTGTAAGTCCGCTGGGTAAAACACCAGCACGCTGCCGCGCGAATGCAGGTAGCCGGTGCGAAGCGCGTCTGCGATTCCCCGCCGCACGTTGTGGCGTACGGATTTTAGAAAGGGATACTCGCCCTCGAGCCGCTGCAGCACGCTCGGTGAATCGTCGACCGAGCCATCGTCGACGACGATTACCTCGTAGCGGTAGGGCTGGGACGCAAAAACTTCCTTTGCCTGCTCCATGAACACAGGCAGGTTCTCGGCTTCGTCCTTGGCAGGAACGAGAATGCTTACGTCGGGGCGATTGCCCGTTGATTGAAGTCCAGCTCCCTTGAAGCGCTGGCGCGCCTCAGTCTGCTGGACCGATGTCATACGCGCTTGCGCATCCGGGCCGACAAAACGCCGAGTTGATCGCGGTATTTCGCGACGGTACGGCGGGCGATCTGCACTCCACTTTCGCGAAGGATGTTGACGATCGCCTGGTCAGTGAGCGGGTGCTTCGGATCCTCTTCCTGAACGAGTTTCTGGAGCTGTGCCTTGATGCCGCGAGCCGAGACATCTTCCCCGTCGGAGGTGGCGAGGCCTGAGGAGAAAAAGAACTTGAGGGGGAGCACGCCGCGCGGGGTCTGGACGAACTTCTCGTTCGTCACGCGGCTGACGGTGGACTCGTGCATGTTGATCACCTCCGCGACTTCGCGAAGGGTCAGCGGCTTGAGGTACTGGATACCCTTCTCGAAGAATTCGCGCTGGCGCTCGACGATATAGTTCATGACCTTGAGCATGGTCTGGCGCCGCTGCTCGATGGCCTGGATCATCCAGTTGGCGGAGTTGAGCTTGTTGGAGATGAACTCCTTGTTCTCGCCATCGAATTTTTTCTTGTCCCGCGCGATTTCCTGATACGCGCGACTGAGCTTTAGGCGCGGCAGATTGGCGTCGTTCAAAAAGACGTGGTAGCGATCGTCAATCTTCTCGACGATAAGGTCGGGAATGATATAGTTGTCGTCCGGAGAACCGTACTGCAGGCCAGGCTTTGGGTCGAGCTTGGCGATCTCGTCGGCGGCCTTCTGGACATCGCCAGCGCTGATACCGAAGCGCTTCGAGATTTCACTCCAGCGGTGATTGATCAGTTCCTCGAAGCAATCTCGTACCAGCCGATACGGAACGGACTGCTCGAGTCCGGCTTCCTTGAGCTGGAGAAGGAGACACTCGCGTAGGTCCTGCGCGCCCACTCCGGGTGGATCGAGGCTCTGAATCGTGGTCAGCATCTGCTGGCCTTCTTCGACCGTATAGAGCGGGAGGTCATCGGTGTCGCGCCCGGCTTCTTCCGCAGCCTTTGTCACGACATCGTTGAGGGCGCGGACGATATCTTCAATACCGCAAGCGAGATAGCCGTCGTCGTTGATGTTCCCTATGAACTCGTCGGCGAGCAGGGTCTGCCTGGGAGTGAGCTCAAGAAGGCTCACCTGATCGCGCAGATGATCGCTGAGATCGCGCGTGGCGACGGTAACGGGCTCGAAGTACTCCTTCTCTTCGTGCTCCTCGCGGCGACCGCCGGCGGTGTCGAAGCCGTCGAGAAGGATCTCTTCCCAGTCGATCTCCCCGGCGCGGTCATCCTCGGTTTCGTTCTGCGCCGGCTCTTCGGTTTCGCCTTCCTGCTCTTCCTCTTCCTCCTCGACCAGATCGAGGAATGGATTGTTCAACAGCTCCTGCTTGAGGTGCTGCTGGAGGTCTAGGAGCGGCATGTAGAGGAGGTCCATCGCCTGATAGAGGCGAGGATTGATCTTGAGCTCCTGCCGGAGCTGAGTCGATTGATTGAGTCCTGGCTTCAAGAGAGTGTCACCTCGTCGCGGTCGCGCGAGAAGCGCTCGCGCAAACGCGCGGTGAGGGTCGGACCCAGATATATGTCGGCAACTGTGTCATCAAAGACGAGATCTCGAACCGTTCCAGAAACCTTTACCTGCCCGTCGAACATAATGTATGCGCGATCTACGATGTCGAGCGTTTGCTCCACGTTGTGATCGCTGATCAAAACCCCGATCCCGCGGTGCCTGAGCCCCGCCACGATCGTTTGAATGTCGTGCACCGCGATTGGATCAACGCCCGCAAAAGGCTCGTCCAGCATCATGAATTTCGGCGCTGTCACCAGCGCCCGGGTTATCTCCAGCCTTCGACGCTCGCCACCGGAAAGCGCGTACGCCTTGCTCTTGCGCAGTCTCTTGATACTCAATTCGTCGAGAAGTTTCTCGAGGCGGCTGGAGCGCTCTTCCGCTGTGAGCGGGAGGGTCTCCAGAATCGCCATGATGTTGTCCTCGACAGAGAGCTTTCTAAAAATCGAAGGCTCTTGTGAAAGATAGCCAATTCCGCGGCGCGCCCGCTCGTACATGGGAAGCTTTGTGATGTCATCGCCGTCGAGGAGTATTCTCCCCGACAAAGGTTGGATGAGGCCGACGATCATATAGAAGGTGGTCGTCTTTCCAGCCCCGTTCGGGCCAAGCAGGCCGACGATTTCTCCCTGCTGGAGACGAACGGCGACGTTGTTTACCACTTTGCGGCCGCGATAGATCTTGGTCAGGCCTTGAGCCTCCAGCACGCTCCCCGACACAACGTGCGGCTTCGCTGGTGTGGATAGGACGAGCCGCGAGTACTCCCCTGTCTCCCGCATGACTTCGGCGAACTCGGTGCGGGTGGGGGCGATGTCCTTCCAGAGGGCAGGCACAATGCGGATCAAACCCGCGTCGGTCTCGACATCGGGATCGAGCGGCAACAGGATCCCACTCTCGACCAGCCGAGGGAGTACCGAAGTCGCGAGATAGTTTCGTACTTCGTCCTGGGCCAGGCGTCCCGCCTCTCGTTCGGCGTTGAGGCCTTTCACGCGCAGCCCTCGCAGGTAGTCGTCGCGGTAGTTCTCGGCGACATCGCGCATGGTCGCTACGCCGTTCTCGTCCGCAGCCCGGACGATCGCGTGCACGGCGAAGCCGTCCGGCCGATCGCCGGGTGACGGGCGGTTCAACAGCGCCTGGACGCTAGGCGGAAGCGGTCGATATGGGGTCATCTGCGGCCGGCGGGAGGGCGAACGGGCGCAGGCGTTCTTGGGCGCGTCGCCGGCGGAGCAGTCTTGGGCTGCGCGCCTGGCGCGGCCTTGTCCGTCGCCGTTTCCTCCGCTGGCTCGACGATTACGCCGGTCGCTTTCTCGGTGACCGTCACCGTCGCGACTTTCCTGTCAGCAAACTCGATATCTATCGTCTTCCCGCGCACGTAATTGATGCTGGGTTGAGTTGCTGGACCTTTCGAATTCTTCATCTGATAAAAGGATCTGGCGTCGCCAATTGCGAGGATTTGTCTGACGCGCGGCCGACTGGACGTATCGGCGGTTGCGACGGTGTCGAACCTGGCAACGATTGTGTCTCCGCTCATCCAATCCCGCTGCGTCGAGACGATGCCGGAGTCAGGGTTACTTTCGGCATAGGCCTTACGCAATGCCCGGACCTCCCGGACGCGCTGCCCGGGCATTATGGCATCGATCGAGTCAGCGATTATCTCGCGTTCCGGCGAAACGGCGTGTGCGCGCGTTTTCCCCCAGGCAAACGCGCGCTCGAGTTTGTTGCCAGCGACGCGTAAATCGATCGAGTCGGCAACGAGCTCGAGATCCTGACTGAGTGCGTGGCCTTTCGGCGTGGCGACGACGCGTTCTACCTGCCTGTTTCGTGAATACACATCCACAACGCCGCCGGTCAGAGTGAAGGTGTGGGTGCCAATCCCCTTGACCGAAGGCTCGCGCATCAACCGCGCGAAATCTTTTCCGCTATCGAGGAACGCGGAATCACCAGTCGCAACGAGATCCGGCCGCGTGATAGATACGCGTCCGGAGGCATACACCAGGCTGTCGCCCTCCATCGCGATTTGGTTGGCCACTACGTGTGCGGTATCAGGTGCCTTTCCGCGTCCGGTCGTATCCTTCTGAACGAGGGTGACGACAGGCCGCCCCGGCGCGAACATGCGCGCCAGCGCGCGCCGAGGAGTCTGACGGAAATAATCCGCGCTCGGGCCACGAAGCACGCTGCCATTCGACATCGTCGCCACGACATCGCCTTCAGCGTGGAGATGATCGTCGTTCTGGTAGTACGTCATCGTCTGAGACGTGACGTTCGCGCGCGGCTCGGTATAGTGCACGTGTCCGACGAGGAAAAGGCGCGCTTCGGCCTCGTAGTATTCAGCGCTGTCGGCAGTGAGCGTGTTGCCCTGGCCAATGCAATGCGCGACGACACCGCCACTGAGGAAAGTGATGTGCTTTCCGGCGGCGTCTTCGCGAATGTTGATGGGTCCGCTATTGGTGTAGTCGAGATCGCATCGGCTCGGAATGTTTTGAGCCTCAGCGGCCGATGTCGCGACCAGCAGAAGGAGCGGCGCGAGGTATTTCATCTCTGACGCCGGGGAGGCGCAGTCGGTGCGGTGCTCGACGCTGCCGGCGTGACCGATTCCGTCGACAAACCTCTCACGACGCCGGTCGCGCCTTTGAGGATCTGGATATTCTTCATGTCGGGATCCGAACGAAACCCGACGCCCGCCAACGTCCGAGTGGGCTCAGTGAGTACGAAGGCGCTGTCGCTCGAGATCTGATTGATCTGCTGGCTGTAAAGGAGCTCGGGAGTGGTGAGGCGACGGCCATCTTCCGTTACCACGACCACGTTCTTGCGCGCAATCATCGCGCTGGTACGGCTGTTATACGTTCCGCGCTCCGAAGTCAGCACCGCGTTCTTCGCGCCCGTGACCGTAAAAAAGGTCATGTTGACCTTGAAGAACTCGATCCGGGTGTTGTCGTCGAAGAAAAAGGCTGTGTCGAACACGAGCTTTGCGCGCTCGAGGCCCTGATCGGTGAGCACGAAGCTCCTACCGTACATGATCTGATCAGCGGAATCCGCCAGGGTCGAATGGGTCGCAACCGGTGGCTGCTTCTTGGTCGTGCATGCTGAGCCGACCGCGACGACGAGCGCCGCCAGCAAGAACCGAAACGTCATACGACACCAGCGCGCATCAGGTCGTGAAGGTGCACCACCCCCACAATCCGCTCACTCGAATCCACTACAGGCATTGCAATGATCCCGTGATTTTCCATCCGGAACACCACTGCGCTTCCGAGCTCGTCTTCGCGCGCCGTTTTCGGGTTCGTGTTCATAACGCGGGTCACCGGAATCGGGAACACATTCTCCTCATGTTCCATTAAACGCGAGAGGTCACCGGTCGTGATCACGCCCGCCACTTGTCCCGTGTCCCGGGTGACTATGGCAATTCCACGCCGCTCGGCGAGCTGCACGACTGCTTCGCGCATCGTCGCGGATTCTGGAAGAATCGGGAGATCGAGATTGATCATTACCTCGGATACTCTCGTCAGCAGCCGTTTTCCGATCGCGCCGCCGGGATGGAGTCGAGCAAAATCGTCCGCGTCGAAACCCTTCTCCTCGAGAAGTGCAATCGCCAATGCGTCACCTAGCGCCAGCGCCACGGTGGTGCTCGTCGTCGGAGCGAGATCGTGCGGACATGCTTCCTCTTTGACCCATGCATCGAGCGTGAAGTCACTATGGCGAGCAAGCGACGACTTGGTGTTGCTCGTCATTGCTATGGTGCATACCCCGAGACGCTTCAAATGGTCGAGCAGCCCGAGGAGCTCCGCCGATTCCCCACTTTTGGAGATGAGAATTGCGACATCTGATTCACCGACAATACCGAGATCGCCATGGACGCTGTCGGCCGGATGCAGGAACGTCGCGGGTGTGCCGGTCGACGTAAGCGTTGCCGCGATCTTTCGTCCGATGAGCCCCGACTTCCCGACACCCGATACGATGACGCGACCCTCAGAGCGTGCTATGCTTTCCACGGCGCGCGCGAACTCGTCGCCAATGCGGCGCTCAGCCTCGCCGAGCGCCTCGGTTTCCATGCGGAGTACTCGACGGCCGCGCTCGACGATGTCTTTCCGGGTCATCGGTTGATTCGATCCCAGATATCGATTGCCCGATCCATCAGCGTTGCCATCTCGGACAGCGGGATCATGTTCGGCCCATCACTCGGCGCACAGTCTGGGTCGGGGTGGGTCTCTAGAAAAAGGCCTTGCGCCCCAGCAGCAATTGCCGAAAGGGCCAGGACGGGCACGAATTCGCGGGCGCCGCCGCTGGCACCGTCCGGTCCCTGCCCGGGTTTCTGGACGCTGTGCGTGGCGTCAAAGATAACAGGCGTTCCACACGCCTCACGCAGGCGCGTAAAGGATCGCATGTCTACAACGAGGTCACCGTAACCGAAGAAAGTACCCCGCTCGGTCACGGCAATGTCACGCGAGCGACCGTTTGAGCCATTGCCGCCGCGAATTTTTTGCACGGCGCCTCGCATTCCTTCCGGCTGAAGCCACTGACCTTTCTTCACATTGACAGGCTTGCCTGTCGCACCGGCGGCCTCCAGCAAATCTGTCTGCCGACACAGAAATGCGGGAATCTGCAATACGTCCACAACGTCGGCTGCTGGCGCGCATTGATCCGGCGCGTGCACATCGGTGAGAACCGGCAATCCAGTCGCGCTGCGAACACGATCGAGCGCAGCAAGCCCCGCCTCGATGCCCGGACCCCGAGCAGCATTCCGGTTGGAGCGATTCGCCTTGTCGAAACTCGCCTTGTAAATGATGCCGCCCGGAACTTTCTCCGCGATTCTCGCGAGGGTGTCAGCGACGCGAAGATTCAGCTCGTCGCTTTCCAGTACGCAAGGGCCCGCGATCAAGAAAAGCTTGTCGGCCGGAAATAGCGCTGCCACGGTTATTCGGCCGACTCAACTGAGGCACGCTTACGGGTACCTCTCGAGGGTGACTTTGCCTGCACCGCGGCGCCGATGAAGCTCGCAAAGAGGGGGTGAGGGCGGGTTGGGCGTGACTGCAGCTCCGGATGGAACTGGCAACCGATGTACCAGGGATGCGTCTGCAGCTCGACGATCTCCACGAGTGAGCCGTCGGGCGAGAGACCGCTCAGATTCAGTCCATGCTCGACGAAGGCGTCGCGATACTTGTTGTTTACCTCGTACCGATGCCGATGGCGCTCGCTTACCTGCGGGACGCCATAAATCGAAGCCGCCTGGGTACCGGTGCCGAGCCGGCACGGGTAAGCGCCGAGTCGCATCGTTCCGCCCATGTCGGTGACGTGCTGTTGTCCTTCCATCAGTGAGATCACTGCGTTGCCGCAGTCGGGCGCGAATTCGCTCGAATGGCTGTCCGACAAACCCATGACATTGCGTGCGAACTCGATGATCGCGGTCTGCATTCCGAGACAGATTCCAAAGAATGGCAGGCCTGATTCCCTCGCGTACCGAATGGCCTCGAGCATCCCTTCAACGCCTCTGACCCCGAAACCGCCCGGAACGAGCACGCCGTGGAACTCGCCCAAGAGCTCGCGCGTTTTTTCCCTACTCGTGAAGAGATCGCTTGCAAGCCAGGATATCTCTACGCCGACGTCGTTCGCGATTCCGCCGTGGATCAAAGCTTCCTGGACGCTCTTGTAGCTGTCGATCAGACCAGTGTACTTGCCGATGACTGCGATCTTTACGCGACCGTGCGGATGCATGATGCGCTCAACCATGTGGCGCCACTTCGAGAGATCGGGGGCTCGGCGTCCGAGTAGTCCGAGCTTGTGCATGGCGCGCTCGTCGAGCCCCTGCTCGTGGAACAGCAGCGGAATCTGGTAAATAGTCGGAACGTCCCTGCTCTCGATCACCGCGCCAAATTCCACGTTGCAAAAGAGTGCGATTTTGCGCTTCACTTCCTCGGATAGCGCGCGCTCGGTTCTGCAGATCAGGATGTCAGGCTGGATTCCGATTTCCATCAGCTCGCGCACGGAGTGCTGCGTCGGCTTGGTCTTCACCTCGCCGGCGGCAGCGATGAATGGAACCAGCGTCAAATGAATGAAGATCGCGTTCTCGCGGCCGATCTCATGGCGGAATTGGCGAATTGCCTCGAGGAACGGCAGAGACTCGATGTCACCGACCGTCCCACCAATCTCAACGATTACGACATCGCTTTCCGGGGCAAGCCGCTTCATCGCTCCCTTGATCTCATCCGTCACGTGCGGAATCACCTGCACTGTAGAACCCAAGTACTCGCCGCGGCGCTCCTTGGTGATGACACTTAGATAAATACGGCCGGTCGTAATGTTGTTTGCCTGCGCCAGCGAGCGATCGATGAAGCGCTCATAGTGGCCGAGATCCAGATCCGTCTCGGCTCCGTCGTCGGTCACGAAAACTTCGCCGTGCTGAAACGGAGACATGGTTCCGGGATCCACGTTCAGATAGGGATCGAATTTCATGATCGTCACGCGCATGCCGCGCTCGACGAGCAGGCGTCCCAGTGATGCCGCCGCTATTCCCTTCCCGAGGGATGAAACAACTCCACCCGTGACGAAGATGTAGCGCGTCTGTTGGCTGCCACTACCCGACATTGACTGCTCCATTCATAAAGGCATCCCAGCGCGCATTGGCGCGCGCGAGGTCTTCTTCAGTATCGATCCCGCTCGCCGGTGCTTCCCTGGTGATGGCGACCCCGATTGGCAATCCAGCGGCCAGTGGACGCAGCTGCTCGAGGCGCTCGATTTCCTCAAGAGGATGCGGCGGCAGCGACACCCAGCTCTTCAATGCATCGCGCGAATATGCGTAAACGCCGATGTGCTGGAGGGTGTGTTCCCTGAGCTTGGAAGCGTCCGACCGATCGCGCAAAAAAGGGATCGGTGCGCGCGAGAAATACAGCGCCCGGCCATCGTCGCCCACTACAACTTTGACGAGACTCGGCGTCTGCAGAATTTCAGTGTCGGCATGTGATGCGGCCGTCCCCAATGGAAATTTCCCGGTCGAAACCAGTTCCGCGGCTCCGCTTACCGCTTCGGAACCAATGAATGGTTCGTCGCCCTGAACGTTCACGATTGTCTGAAATCCTTCGAAACGGCCTTGCGAGGCGACTTCAGCCACCCGCTCGGTGCCGGACGAGTGGGACGCGCTCGTCATGACGCAGTCTGCTCCAGCTTGTCTAACGGTCGATGCGACAGTTTCGTCGTCGGTTGCGACGACAACGGCATCAGCGACGTTCATTTGTGAGATTCTTTGCCAGACCCGGACGATGAGGGGGAGTCCGGAGAGGAGACGCAGGGGCTTTCGGGGGAGGCGCATGGCGCCGAGGCGCGCTGGAATGACTACTAGCGTCCTCATCACCCGCTCATTTTTACGCGACACGATGCAAAAGTCACGCTCAGGAATATACCCAGGCGCACAGACCTGGGCAAACCTTATTCGGACCTAGAATGGGAGTGAAAGGCCCACCGTCGTCGCGGACCGACGTGAGAAGGGCGAGCGATTGCTCGCTGGATCGATTGCGTAGTCGACTCGGAAAAAGCTGATGCCGGCCCCTACTCCCACATTCTGAATTAACGCCGGCAGATCCCCAATGCCCGCATTTCCCGCTGCATAGCGGAGTGCGACAAATGGACTGCCCAGGAATCGAACTTTGATGCGTTCGATCGGGATGGTATAGTCGCCCTGCACATACAGGAGGCGGTCACCGCCAAGCGCGAGAAGATTCACCGTCGCCAGCGTGCCTGCACCGCCGAGATAGGCAAAGCGCTGCGGCGGAGCTGCCGCGCTGCCCGTGAGTACTGCGTGGCCGAGAAATGCGAAGGTCTGCGAGCCGAAAGTCGGGAATTGGACCCTGCTGTCCAGGGTGAATTGTGTGAATTGACTCGGAAGCGACAGACAAAAGAGGACTCCGCCACAGGGGCCCGTGGACGAAGTCTTGAGCGAATGCTCCACCTGGGCATCGAGCCTCGCGTTGACGCTTCCGCGCTCGACGAGAATGCCAGATCCGGCGAGAATCGACGAGAGGTGACCCGCGGCGACGGGCGGATTCGGCCGGCGCATACGAAGCACGCCTTTTCGCCCATAGAAACTCCACGGCGACTTCAGCGGCGCGAGCGAGCCGGTTGACCAATCCCGCTCGATATTTCCACCAATGAACGGGGTGAGAGTGATCGCATCCGTCTGCAGTGTGTGAGTGAAACGGGCAGTGGCACGGTCGCCGCGGAAATAGTTCCGTGCGTCGCTACCTACGCCAATCGCGGCCAGAGAATTCACCAGGTCCGAGCGAATCCACTCGTCGTTGGAGAAAGTGCCGCGTCCCGCAAATATCTTGATCTCGTTATCGCCCCCGGGCCGCAGGAATCCACTGATCGACGGATCCCATTTCCCGAGATTCGAGCGATAGCTCACCAGCGCGTCCAGCTGGAGCCTCTCGTCGCCGAGGTTGAGTTGCGGACCCCACGGAAGGGTGAGCCCATTCAC
>DATAHM010000041.1:0-10990 GCA_036263215.1 Gemmatimonadaceae bacterium | reverse complement strand
GCAAGGAATATCGAAGGTGTCGTCCGCATTCGGGCCCCGATCACTCATTCTTCGACTGCACCATCGATTGCGACCCAGCCTGTAATCCCTTCCGCCATCGACGCCACGTTCTGGTAACCCATGCGCGTCATTGCCAGCGCGGCCAGCGCCGACCGGTTGCCGCGCGCGCAATAGATCACCACCCGCCGGTCACGGTCGATCAGCTCTTCGACTTTGCTCTCGAGACTGCCGAGTGGAAGGTGCACTGCGTTCGGTAACCGTCCAAGATTCCACTCCCGTGGCTCTCTCACATCCAGATACACGACGTTTTCGCCGTGTGCCTGCATCTCGCGCACCTCCTGCGGCGTGACCTCCTTGATCTGCCGCTTCGCGTCCTGCACCGGATCGTTTCCAGTATTCTCGTCCACTCGATCTCCAGTCAGGAGGAGTATGAGGTGACCGCCAAGCTTCGAGCCGCGGTGTCGAGCTTTGCCATCGCTCCCAATGGAATCGTCCACTGCTCGGCGATGTGACCGACGGGAATACCGGCAAGACACGGGACGCCAAGCGCATGCGCCAACTCACCGAGTACATCATCGAGGCTGCGCTCAGGGGTCGGTGCATCACACCCGCTGCAATTTCCGAACACTATCGCCTTGCAGCCATTGAGGACCCCGCTGAGCTTGAGCTGCTCTAGCATCCGGTCAACCCGATACACGGGCTCGTTGACGTCCTCGAGAATCAGAATTCCGTCGTTCAGATCGGGCATGTAGGGCGTTCCACACAGCGCCGACAGCACAGCGAGATTACCGCCAACCAGTCGACCTTCGGCGGAGCCGGCGTTAAGCTCTCGGGCATCGCGCGCGATTCCGCAGGAATCCACCTGCTCGACTACGGCCCGCTGGAATGAATCGCGAGAAAAATCTGTGAGAACTTCGCGCGCGGTGGGGCCGTGAAACGTGATGAGCTTGCACTTCCTTTGCACCGCCGCGTGCAGCGCGGTGACGTCCGAGTAACCGATGATTGCTTTCGGAGCGCGCGACAAAGCGTCGTAATCGATTCCAGGAAGAATCCGCATCATTCCGTACCCGCCGCGCAGGCACCATACGGCACCGATCTTCGGATCTCGAAGCGCGCGGTTGATGTCGTTGAGTCGATCGCGGTCGTGTCCGGCTAGATACCCAACGCGCGCGTTTGCATGCGACGCTACGACCGGTTCCCAGCCGAGCGAGCGTGCATTTTCCTGCGCGCGCGCCAACTCATCGGGATTTTGCAATGGACCCGCGGGGGCGACCAGCGCGACCAGCGCGCCCGGTTTTAGCGCTTTTGCCGGACGAAAGTGCTTTACAGCCAGGGTAAATCCTCTTCGTGGCGCGAATTACGCAGTGAGTTGGATGCTTGCATATGTGCTCTAATATGGCATATGCATTGCTTTCCTCGCGCCAGTTACAAACAACTCTGGAGGGTAGCACAATGGCGGGTTCGGAAGAAAATTTTGGTGCTAAGGGCGGTGGCGGGTCCAGTGGCGGCGGCGGTTCATCCGGCGGCGGCGGTGGCGGGCGCGGCGGCTCCTCTGGAGGTGGCGGCGGTGGAATGGGCGGCGGCGGCCAGGGCGGCGGTGGTGGTAACAAAGGCGGCGGCGGTCAAGGCGGTGGTGGTGGGGGCGGACGCCCAGGCGGTGGAGGCGGAGGCCAGGGTGGTGGAGGTCAAGGCGGCGGGGGCGGTGGTGGACGTTCCGGCGGCGGTGGTGGACAAGGTGGTGGCGGAGGCGGCGGCGGTCGTCCGGGAGGCGGTGGTTCTTCCGGCGGAAGTGGCGGCTCCTCCGGTGGCGGTGGAATGGGAGGAGGCGGTTCCTCTGGCGGTGGCGGTGGTGGACGCCCCGGCGGTGGTGGAGGAAGCGGGGGAGGTCGTTAACCTTTCCCAGTCCTGCGGGGCGGCGCGAATCGGCGCCGCCCCGCTTTTTTATTGATGCACTACCTCCGCGTAATCCTGGCCGCGCTCCCGTGGATCGTGCCGCCCGTCGTCACTTTCTTTCGCCTCCGCCAATCGCGCTCCCTCGATGCGGAATCAGACACGCCACCGATTATTCCACCAATGGTCTCGGTTGTCGTCCCGGCGCGGAACGAAGCGCGAAACATCGAACGCTGTGTACGCTCGATCCTGTCGACGACCTATCCGCGGCTGGAACTCATTGTCGTAGATGATTCATCAACGGATGGCACCGCCGAACTGGCGCGCACGGCCGCGAGCGGCGATCCGCGAGCGCGCATCGTCGCCAACGCACCGCTGCCCGAGGGCTGGTTCGGAAAGCAGTGGGCGTGCAGTACCGGGGCGAAGATCGCGCACGGAGAAATCCTCCAGTTCACGGACGCTGACACAGTTCATTCGGCCGATCTGGTGACTCGCTCCGTAAACGCGATCGAGCGCACGCGCGCTGATCTCTTTTCGGTAGCCGGGCGACAGGAGCTCGGTGGATTCTGGGAACGCGTGATCCAGCCGCAGATCTTCTCGATCCTGTCCATGCGCTACGGCGGCACAGAATCGGTGAACAACTCGCCCCGCGTCAGCGACAAGATCGCCAATGGCCAGTGCATCTTCGTCCGGCGCGCAGCGTACGACTCCGTAGGCGGTCACGCCAGCGTTCGCACTTCCGTCGCAGAAGACCTGATGCTGGCGCAGAAGTTTTTCGCCGCGCGCAAACACGTAGTGTTGATGCTTGGCGTCAATCAGCTTTCGACTCGCATGTATGCTTCGCTCCGGGATATCGTCGCGGGCTGGCGCAAGAATGTTTTCGCTGGCGGACTGGACGCGGTGCCGTTCGGGCGCGTTGGCCGGACGCTATTCCCGCTGGCGCTTTTACTCCCACCGCTCATGGAGCTGCTTCCTCTCGCGGTGCTGTTATTCTCGGCGCTCGTGCCATCCACACCGGCAATTCTCTGGTGGTCCGTGATCGCTTCGGCCGCAACACTCGCCTGGTGGGTCGCCGCGTATACAGCTATCAGGGAGAATCCATTGTATGCTCTCGCCTACCCGGTTGGCGCGCTGGTAATCCTCTACATTTTCCTTACTGCGGTGATTCGCGGTCGCCGCGTCACCTGGAAGGGCAGAACGTACATCTCAGGCTAGCGGAAACCTGTCCGAGAGCTGTCACGTATTGCTCACACCGCGTTAGTCTCTTCCAGGAATCGTTCAATGGGCTCTGATATGGATCTCGGTGTAGTCATCGGTCTGTTGGCAATGATGGCCGGAATCGGAGTGCTTTTCGCCGCGTTTGCTGGCGCCTACTTTTTCGGGAAAACCCGCGCACAGCACGAGACCTTGAGGGCCGCACGAGATCCGGAGCTTGTCGAGAGAATAACGCGAATCGAGCACATCGTCGAAGCAACCGCCGTCGAGGTCGAACGCATTGCCGAAGGACAGCGTTTCACGACGAAGCTCCTCGGCGAGAGAAAGGCGATCGAGTCCTAGCGGCGATTCGCGTCCCTTAGCCGTCAAACGATGTAAGCAGCACTTGCTTCGACGACTACGCTCGTCGAGTGCAAATTCTCGAGCGTGCGGCTATCCTCCTCGGCGGCACCGGTTCGCCAGATGGCATGGATCGTTTGCTGCATTTTCTTGGTTTCGCCGAGCGGGGTCTGCTCCTCGACGCTAGTGCGCGGAATGCTCTCCAGCTTCCCGATGCGATCTTGTCAGCCCGCATCTCGGAAGGTCGCGGCGCGTTGCGTGGCCTGGCCGTCGTAGTCGCCGACAACGTTGACTTTCGCACGACGCTCACCGCTGCGAGCCATGCGCTGGCCACTCATTCGCCACAGCTTCTTTGGCTCCTGACCGCGACCCAGGCGTCGAATAGCACGCAAGCAATCCTTTGCTGGTCGGCGAGCGCAACCACATCCCGAATTCAATCGCTCGTCTGCGACCGCGATCACTTGTTCGAGAGCGACTCGGAGACGTTGTGCGCGCTCTCAGCTGCTGTCGGGGAATCAGATCTTCTTACTCACTCGCGCTGGCTGGATATCCTCGGGCGCGAAGCAATCACGCGCCGGTTCTTCCGCACACTTCGTCACACCATTTCACAGGTGGCGGAGTCGGCGGCGCCAGACGCGACCCGTGACGACAGGCACGAGCTGGCCTTGCTCTGCATTTCTCGCCTCATCTTTCTCTCGTTTCTGGAGACCAAAGGTTGGCTGGACGCCGATTTCGGCTTTCTGATGAATGGCTACGCCGATTGCATCGCCTCCGGAGGCAATTATCAGAAGCGGGTGCTCGAGCCGCTGTTCTTCGGCACCCTGAATACCCCGGCACGAGCGCGATCACCCCGGGCTCGGCGCTTCGGGCGAATTCCGTTTCTGAATGGCGGTCTGTTCGCGCGATCGCCCGCCGAGAAACGACGTCGCAAATGTGCGTTCAGCGACGAGGCGTTCGGATACGCGTTTGGAGACTTGCTGTCGAGATATCGGTTCAGCGGACGCGAAGAGTCTACGCTTTGGTCGGAAGCTTCGATCGATCCCGAGATACTGGGAAAAGCGTTCGAGGCGCTCATGGCTGCCAACGATCGGAAGTCGAGCGGAGCGTTCTATACGCCGCAGTCACTGGTTGAAGAAGTCGTCTCGAATGCGCTGGCCTCCCTTGGGACGGAGACCCCTGACCTTTCTCAGTTAAAGGAGATTCGCATTCTCGATCCAGCCTGCGGCTCCGGTGCCTTTCTGGTTCACGCCCTCGAGCGGCTGGCGGTACTCCGCATCGAAGCTGGAGAGAGCGGAACCGCGGCGGATATCAAACGAAGTGTGCTTGCAACGTCTATCTTCGGCGTCGACCTCAATCCTATGGCCGTGTGGCTTTGCGAGCTCCGGCTCTGGCTGGCAATTGTCATCGAGAGCCCTGAGGCGGACCCGATGCGGGTCGTGCCACTTCCAAATCTCGACCGCCATATCCGCGTTGGCGATTCACTTTCCGGCGGTGCGTTCGTGCACGCGCCGAGGCATGCGAGTGGCAAGAAGCTGAGCGTACTACGCTCTCGCTACATGCGCGCGTGCGGTCCCCGGAAGAAAACGCTCGCTCGAGCGATGGATCGCGCCGAACGCGCCTTCGCGATTGCAGCATTGCGTCGCGAGCGCGAGAGCATGTCGCACGTCCGGAAAGAGTTGCTTGCTAACCTCCGCTCGAAGGATCTGTTCGGAGAAAGACACGCGCCTGACCGCGCCGGATCAGCCGCGCTTCGAGAAATTCGGGCGCGTATACGAAACGTCGCGAAGCGCGAGCGGTCACTCGCGGGAGGTGCGGCATTGCCGTTTTCATTCGCTGCACATTTTTCAGACGTCGCCGCCGCCGGAGGCTTCAACTTGATCGTCGGCAACCCGCCTTGGGTCCGCCTTCATGAAATTCCCGAATCATCACGCGAACGGCTGCGCAAAGAGTTCACCGTCTATCGTTCCGCCGCGTGGGAAAGTGGGGCATCGACGGCCGGGGCTGGGCGCGGGTTCTCCGCCCAGGTCGATCTAGCCGCGCTGTTTGTGGAGCGTTCGTGCGATCTGCTCCGCTCCGATGGCACGATGGCGCTACTCGTTCCGTCAAAGCTGTGGCGTTCACTGGCGGGCGGGGGCGTCCGACGGTTGGTAGCCCAAAGAATGGAGCTGACGCGCCTCGCGGATATGTCCGAGTCGAAGGCAGAGTTTGACGCAGCAGTGTATCCGTCACTGATTGTCGCGAGAAAGAAATTGCCAGGCGCGAATTTGACCTGCGCGAACGAAGTGCGCCTCGGTCTGGGCTCGCCGCAATCGAAGACAGCGGTGACAGTCCGCCTCGCCGACAGGGACTTGAGTTGGATTGCGACGCCAGGCTCGCTTGCCTTCGACGATACCAGTGGGAGCCCGTGGGTTCTTTTGCCGCGCACCGCACGGTTGGCATTCGATAAACTGCGCAATGTCGGCAGGCTGTTTTCCAGTTTATTCGGACCGCCGTTACTCGGGGTGAAAACCGGATGCAACTCCGCGTACCTCGTCTCGCTGGAAAGTGTCAGTGGCGAGGTTGCAGCGATCTCCTCTGCCGGCCAGCATGGACTGATAGAGCGGGAATTGCTGCGGCCGGTCGTCCGCGGCGAGAGCCTGTCTGCCTGGCATCGTAATCACAATCGTGAATATCTGATTTGGCCGCACAACGAGGACGGATCGCCCCGAACGACGCTTCCGCCACTCGCGCGAAAATGGCTCGAGCCGTTCCGACACCGCCTTGCTATTCGGAGCGACCTGCGCGGCCGCATCCCCTGGTGGGCCGTCTTTCGTACCGAGAGCGCACGTCACGACCTCCCACGCGTCGTTTGGGCCGATTTCGGAATTGCGCCACGCGCCTTCGTCATCGACGCGGGCGAAACCACGATTCCACTTAACAGCTGTTATGCGACTGCTTGCGACAGCCGCGACGATGCATTCGCGCTGGCGGCCCTCCTCAACAGCCCATTGGCGTCTGCATGGCTCAACGTTTTGGCAGAGCCAGCGCGCGGCGGGTATCGACGGTACCTGGGCTGGACCATGTCGCTTCTGCCCATCCCGAGTGATTGGGGGCGCGCGTGTTTGCATCTTGCTCCGCTCGGAAAGCAGGGAGCGGCCGGCGAAATTCCATCTGAAGCCGAGCTTCTTAAAGCGGCACTGGATGCTTACCAACTGAGCGCTGATGATGTCCAGGCACTGCTCTCCTGGACGAAAAACTGCGACTAGCCGCAGCGTGCGAAGTACGGGCTTGCATCGCCCGCCTCTACCTGGGCAATGAGGCAGAGACCATCGTAGGCAACGTCTCGCTCAAGAGACATCAATCATCAGCGGTTACACGCATCGAATCGGCTGTTGCGGAATTTGGTGGGTCGCTGCTGTGCGACGAAGTCGGGATGGGCAAGACCTACGTCGCGACCGCGGTCGCGCGCAGATACGATCGGGTGCTCATCATCGCGCCAGCCGGACTGTCTTCCATGTGGAACCAGGCGCTGTTGCAAACTCGGCTGGAAGCCCAGTTCGTCAGCTTTGAGAAATTGAGTCGCACCAAATCCGGCGACTTTCCACCCTATGATCTGATCATCGTCGATGAAGCGCATCACGCCAGGAATCGCAGAACGCACCGCTATGCTCAGCTCCTCCACCTCGCGCGAACTGCGAAGGTTCTGCTGCTCACCGCTACGCCGATTCATAACCGACGGGATGAAATGGTCGCACTGCTCTCTCTATTCATGGGGCAGCGTGCGAACTCTCTCAGCCGTGACGAGCTCTCGCGCTGCGCAATACGTCGCGAGCATCGTCAGCTGGAACGCAGCGCACTGATCCCGGAAGTCGCGCCGGTAGTAGCGCTTCAGGTGGGCGATCGACCCGACGTCGTCGAAGCGCTCATGAATCTTCCGCCCGCCATTGCCCTCCGCGACGGGGGGCTGGCACAGGCGCTCGTCGGACGCGGTCTCGTCCACCAATGGGCGTCGAGCGAAGCCGCCCTCCGCGATGCCCTGCGCAAACGTATCGCTCGCGCAACTGCATTGATCGCCTCGCTCAGCGTCGGCACCTATCCCACGGAGCGAGATCTCCGCACCTGGACTTTTTCCGAGGGTGTGCTGCAGCTGGGATTCGCCGAATTCCTTGCTCCGCCAGAGTCACACACTGAGTCGCTGCTCCTCTGCGTAACGCGGCACCGTGACGCGTTGCAACACCTGCTTGCATCACTCGATCGGAAGGCGCCGCTCGATGCGGAGCGCACGAGCTTCGTCCACGACATCCGCCGGTCGCATCGCAATGAGAAGGTCGTTGCTTTTGCCCAGTACGCCGCAACGGTAACAATGCTGTTTCGCAGTCTCCTGAATACCGGACGAATTGCAATGCTGACGGCGCGCGGTGCGAGCGTCGCAAGCGGAAAGCTCACGAAAGACGAGACGCTCTCGCAGTTTGCGCCGAGTACTCCGGGAAGCAAGCCCGCAGCGAGAGCTGGGCAAATCGATTTGCTGTTGACCACCGACTTGCTCAGCGAGGGCGTCAATCTTCAGAACGCTTCGGTCATCGTTCACCTGGACCTTCCGTGGACGGCCGCACGCATGGAACAACGAGTGGGTAGAGCAGCCCGCATCGGCTCACCAACTACTACGGTTCAACCTTACCTGATTTCGCCACCCGCCAGCGCGGCCGCGGTTCTCCAAAACGACGCAATCATTCGCCGAAAGTGGGAAGTCGCGAAGCGTGCAATAGGTTCTACCACCGTCTCTCCGATTCCTTGCCCTTGTTCGTCGTCTCCAAACGACGACTCCGAAACGCCAACGCACCTCATCGAGCTCTTGCGCTCCATGCTAGATACGTGGCGGTTACCAACGCCGACTTGTTCGGATCCGACGCTTGGATGCGTCGCGAGCGCGCACGTGGGATTCCTTGCCGCCGTTAATCTGGGTGGCCAGATGCAACTCGTCGTCGATCTCGATGGCCAGATCTCGACGTCGGCTGAGGCACAGATCACTTGCTGTCGCGCTGCGTGCGGCCCTGACGTCGAAGTGGATGCGCAGGATTACACACGAGCGATTGCCAGATTGAATTTCTGGGTCGAGAGCAAAACCGCGTCATCCCTCGCCGGTACTGCGTCGTCCACGCTTAGACGTAGGCGACTGCTGAATCGGATCGACCGCGCGATTGAAGATGCACCGCCCCACTTGCGGGCGACGCGACTTCAACTCGCGACACGAGCAAGACGCGTTGTCATCGCACAGCACAGCGGCGCCATCGAGGCAGAGCTTGAGAGTCTCACCCGTTCAGATTTGCAGAGCGACGATTGGCTCGCCGCGATCGCGCGCTTCGAGGCCGCGCCTCACCCTGACATTTCGAAAAGCAATGCATCTGAGCAGGCGAGCGCATTAGATCGAAGCTTCACCGTGCATGCACTTCTGCTTCTCCGTAGACAGTCACCAGCCTGACTACCTGGTGCGTGGTTCCTCCAAGCGATTGTACTTCCTGAGCGCCTCGCGCAACCTATCGTGGGGCAGTCCATAGACCCTTATTCCGTTGGCACCTGTCATCGTCTCTCCCGCAACCATAGCGTTGACAATGGCTTCCTCGGTCGCCTGCACCGTCGCGTAGAACAGCGGATCGATCTGCGAATTGGGAAGCATCCGGAGCGTTGCAATCCCGCTGCCGGCGTCCGCACGTGCGTTCGCGGTCGAAAACGCGATCATCAGGTCTCCAGAACCGTTCTCGGCGTGGCCACCCACTCGGCCCACCCCCAATCCCGCACGGATGGCAAGCTTGCGCAACTGATGCGGCAACAATGGCGCATCAGTCGCGACCACCACGATGATCGAGCCCATCCCGCTCGTGCGTCCACCAACGCCTCCGCTGTCGCTGCCGTCGCATTGCGGAAGCTCCGCCGCAAACCCGTTGAGAAATCTCGAATCGCTCGCGCACGGAAGGAGATCTGTGATCTCGCGGCCGACCGGAGCGCCCGCCACCCTCAGCTCACTTCTGCGACCGGTGTTCGCCTGCACCAACACCCCGACCGTGTAGCCACCGACTGCGTCTTCCAGCTTGCGCGAAGAAGTTCCAATCCCGCCCTTGAAATCGAAGCAGATCATTCCGGTGCCACCGCCGACGCCACCTTCGCTCACCGGGCCGCCTCGCGCTCCATCCAGTGCGCTGAATACGTGCGCCGGTTTTACATGAAAGCCATTCACATCGTTGAGCAGACCGTCGTACGTCTCGGTCACTACCGGCAACGCCCAGGGCTGCCCACTCGGACGCCGTACCATCCAATCGACGACTGCGTCCCGAACTGTGCCGAGGCTGTGGGTGTTGGTGATGGTGAGCGGACCCTCGAGAAACCCGGACTCCTCGATCCACGCGGTCCCGGTCATCTCGCCGTTACCGTTGAGCGAAAACCAACCGGCGAAAACGGGATCCGTTGATTCACGTCCGCGCGGTAAGATTGTTGTGACGCCGGTTCTCACCGGGCCTTTGCCCACCACCAGCTCTCCATCGCCGGAGATCAGCGTCACCTGACCGACCTCGACGCCCGCGACGTCGGTTATCGCATTGAACTCGCCAGGCTTCCCATCAAACGGGACACCGAGATCACGAGCGCGCGGCTTGATCGGAATCTCCGCGAGTATCAGCCCACCGCCCGCTTCATGAACGATCTCATACCAAGCGTCCAGAAGAGAAAGGTGATGAGGATTAGCGCAACGATCACGACGCCAAGCGACATGTGCGGCGCGGCGGGCGTTAGAGCTCCACGCATTCCCTCCGCAACGTACACGAGCGGATTGATCAACACCGCGTACTTCATGATCGGTACCGCGCTCAATCCCTGCCACGGATAGTACGCACAGCCAAAGAAAATCATCGGCGCGAGAATCACTCCGAACATCAATCCGATCTGCTGTGGCTGAATCGCGGTGCCCAGAAAAAGACCCAACGAGGAAAATGCCGCAGCGCCCAGCAGCGTGATGAGAAAAACGTCACCGACGTGCGCGAAGCTCAAGTTCGGGATCGGACCCATGATCAACCGCGCTACCGGCAACACGAAGAGCGCCGAAACCAGGCCCTGCAGAACTCCGGAGACAATCTTCTCGGCGGCGACCAGCCAGATTGGAACCGGAGCGAGCAGCCGATCCTCGATCTCCTTGGTCCATCCAAACTCCTGGACCATGGGCAGCGCCACCGACTGGATGCTGGAAAAAGTGAGGCTGATCGCGAGGACACCGGGCAGCAACGCTGTCGTGTAACCGCGTCCCATGAAACCCATCTTCGGCAGCAGATACCCGAACACTATGACGAACATCAGAGGCTGCATCGTCGTCCGCAGCAGAAAATAGGGTAGCTCCCGACGAGCGACGCGCATGTCTCGCCGCAATAGCGCGGCGAAAACCGAAGACGCAGCGACGTGGGGTCGCGCCTGACTTACCGCGAGTGCCGTCATTCGAGCTTCCTTCCGGTCAGTGACACGAACAGGGTTTCGAGACTCGGTTGCAGCAGGTGGATATCCTTTACCGTCCGGCCCGTCGATTCTG
>DATAHM010000040.1:0-4859 GCA_036263215.1 Gemmatimonadaceae bacterium | reverse complement strand
TCCTGCTCACGGCCATCCACGAGAATGCCGACGGAATAATCGAATCGGCGGATCTCGAGACCGGCGAGCCGCTCGCCGACAAGGAAGCTACGAAGGCATGAGGCTTGGCCGGTGCTGGTTATTGCTCGTGGGCCTTTTGCCCTGTCTGGCGGGGTGTCGCGACACACCCCAGGCCAAGGCAGCGGAAGTGCGGGCGGTCCAACAGACACGGGCAAAACAGCTGGCGAGGCGTATTGCAATCGCGGACGCCGATCCCAACAAGCCGGTGCCGCTCGCGATGTGGCTCATGCCACCAGAGCTCAATGAGATATCGGGGCTCGCCCTCACCGCACGAGGGACGGTTCTGACCCACGACGACAATGTCGGCAGGGTTTACGAGATCGACCCGAAGACGGGCATTCTGCTCAAGAGTTTTTCGTTGCTCGGTAACCCGAAGGGCGACTTCGAGGCGATCACGATTGCCGGCACCGACATCTACCTCATGGCGAGCGATGGCAAGCTCTTCAAGTTCCGAGAGGGTAGCGATGGTGGACAGGTGCCGTACTCCACGTACGACACGGGTTTGGGAAAACAGTGCGAGTTCGAGGGCCTGACCTTCGAGCCGGACAGCTCGCGATTGTTGATGGTTTGCAAGCGGTTTCTCGACAAGAATGCCCCGCATGCACTCCTGATTTTCCGCTTGCCGCTGCCGCTCGGAAATCCAGCGAGCATCAGCG
Organism: Gemmatimonadaceae bacterium; assembly: GCA_036263215.1. Taxonomy (GTDB): domain Bacteria; phylum Gemmatimonadota; class Gemmatimonadetes; order Gemmatimonadales; family Gemmatimonadaceae; genus UBA4720. The sequence continues at coordinate 4,143 of DATAHM010000040.1, read as the reverse complement.
AGATGCGAATTCCCATTCAGGAAGTGGCGGGCTCCAATCACTGGAAGAACTTTCGCGCGTCGGACATCAACATTGATCCGGCGACCGGGAACTACGTCATCATCGCTTCGCGCGAGAAGGGGCTGATCGTCGTGACGCCTGACGGCGACGTGGTCAAATCGGAAGAGATCCCGGGAGAGCATCGGCAACCGGAAGGCGTAGCAATAACGAAGGACGGCATCCTGTTGATCAGCGATGAAGCCAACGTGAAGCCCGCGGTGATCACCCTGTATCGGTGGCGTCCGTGATCAATCGCAGAGTTCCAGGGACAATGATGCAGCGCGTGATCGGGTTCATGGTGATTTGCGGCGCCGTCGCAGCTCCAGCGATGGTATTTGCTCAGGGTACAGCGAACAGAGTGGTTGGCCGAGACAGCGTCGTGGTGGTGCCAAACCCGGACTTTGCGGCTGGTTCCTTTCACAAGTGGCTGCTCGGCGAGAACTACAGGAAAGAGTGGACAACACCGGTCAAGGTTCCGGTACTCGACCTCAAGAATTTTCACGGCGGCCTCAAGCCGACGAAGAAAGGCGGCGGCGCGCAAACGATCTCACTGCGGTTTGACGCGGCCGACGGCACGGAATGGACGTTTCGCTCCGTTCGGAAATCGTCGACCGTTCTGCCCGAGCAGTACAGGGGCACGGTGGTGTGGTACATCATGCGCGACGAGGGGAGCGCTTCGCATCCGATGGGCGCGGTTGCGGCAGATCCGCTTCAGAGTGCGGCCGGAGTTTTACACCCGCGACCGACGATCGCCGTGATGCCAGATGACCCCGCGCTCGGGGAATTCCGAAAGGAATTTGCCGGAATGCTCGGCGACATCGAGGAGCGGCCTGACGCGCCGAAGAAGGGACCGGCGTTTCCACCGGACGCGCGCGACATCCTCGACAGCGACACGCTCCTCGCGCGGATCAACGCCGATGCGAACACGCATGTAAACGCTTACGACCTGCTCACGGCCCGCGAGGTGGATCTTTTACTGGGCGACAACGATCGCCACCCCGATCAGTGGAAGTGGGCCCGGTTCGAGAAAGGTGATGAAGGTTTGTACGAGCCGGTCGCTGAAGATCGCGACAAGGCTTTCGTCTCGTACGAGGGCGCTCTGATGAGCGCAGCAAGACTCGCGTTGCACAGCCTCGTGAGATTCGAAAACAAGTACGCCGATCCGCACGCCCAATTCGCAAACGCCGACGAATTCGACCGGCGCATGCTACAGAGTCTGGACAAATCCGTGTGGGATTCAGTCGCGAACGTGCTGATGGAGCGCATCACTGATCCTGTAATCGACAACGCCGTAGCGGCGCTTCCCCGCGAGTACGCAGCGAGCTCGCGCGAAATCGCGGCGAAGCTGAAGGCAAGGCGCAACGGTTTGCGTGGTGCGGCTGACCGGTATTACCGCGAGTTATGGCGCACTGCCGATCTTCACGGCACAGACGCCAGCGATCAGGCGACGGTAACCCGCGCGGGCGATGGGATTGTCGATGTCGTGATTCGATCCGGCAGCGGCGCGCCGTACGTCTCGAGGCGCTTCCTGGCGAATGAAACGCGCGAGATTCGGATTTACCTGCACGGGGGCGACGATCAGGCGACGGTAACTGGAAATGTGCGGAAGAGCATCCTGGTTCGAATCATCGGCGGCAACGGCACCAATACGCTGAGAGACGAATCGACTGTTGGCGGTCACAGAAACCCGACGGAGCTCTATGACGCCGGCACCGTCAACAACGTGGTATATGCACGGGACACGGTCGATGAAAGAATCAACATCGACAACGCATTCAATCACTACTTCAACCGCCGGCCGTGGCTCCACGCGTACGGCACTCTGATTCCCCCGCAACGCGACTGGGGCACGTCTCTCGTTCCCATCGTAGGCCTGCACTCGCAACGCCAGCTCGGCATCTATCCTGTCATCGGTTTCGAGCGCTACCTGTACGGATTTCGAAAGGTCCCCTACTCGACGATGACGGAGGCTGACATCGCGCAAGCGACCGCGAGCAATCGGACGCGCATCCGCACGAACTTCGACAAGCGCCTCGAAGAGTCTGACGTACACATTCCCGTCAACGCGTACATGTCGCAGTTCGAGGTCGTCCAGTTCCACGGCTTCGGCAACGACATCCCTGACCTGCGAGGCCGATTCTACGACGTGCGTCAGCGTCAATGGTCGTTCCGCCCAGCAATCGGACGCTCGCTCAGTCCGGTAAGCGATGTTTCGCTGGGACCGATCGTGCGCTACACGGGCACGGACAGCATCGCCAACAGATTCCTCGCGCAGCAAAGGCCGTACGGCTTCACGAAGTTTGGCCAGGCGGGTTTGCAGCTCAAGATGCATTTGGACAGCAAGTACAAAGCGGACACTTTGAAACCACGCTTCGTCCTGGACGTCCTCGGCAGCGGATATCCAGGGATGTGGGATGTTGCAACGCCGTATGAATCCGTCGACGGATTCGGAGCTGCATTCTTCACGCTGCCGATGCCGAAGAAGCCGGTGCTCGCCTTCCGCGCCGGCGGAAAGAAACTGTGGGGACCTTTCCCATATTTCGATGCTGCGTTTCTCGGAGGCTCGGAAAGTTTTCGTACCGAAGAGAAACAGCGCTACGCTGGTGATGCCTCGCTCTACGGAACGACAGAGTTGCGAGTGCCGATTGCGAAATTTCCGTTCATCCTGCCGCTGGACGTTGGTGCAATCGCGTTCGCCGACGCAGGCCGGGTTTATGTGAATGGCGATTCGCCCGGAGGCTGGCACACCGCGGAGGGAGCGGGATTCTGGGTTGGTTACCTGAACCCCGGAACGAGCTTCAACGTGTTGTTCACCAATCGGAAGGAGCGACGCGTTACGACGAGCGTCGGGTTTGCGTTCTGAGTCGCGATTAGGTCTGCGTTGGTACGTCATTGGCGCGATCGCTATCGGCGCTTCGGCTTCCGGTTGCGACCGGAGTGACAAGAATCCAACGCCAATTCCTCCCGGGCCACCCGCGCTAGAGGCAGCACTGCCCTCCGCGCCGGTACTGATCGGAGCGGGAGATATCGCTGTGTGCGGCACCGATGCCGACGAAGCGACAAGTCACATCGTGGACAGCGTCATTACTGCGGACAATGCGTCGCACGTTTCTACTGTCGTCTTCACACTCGGCGACAACGCTTATCCGTCGGGCGATCAGGGGGTGGACCGAGATTTCCAGCGGTGCTTCGCATCGTCCTGGGGGCGGGCAAACATCCTCCAGGTCATTCGGCCCTCCCCTGGAAATCATGACTATGACAGCGGGAGCGCTTCGCCGTATTTCGCTTATTTCGGAGCGCGCGCCGGGCCACCGCAGAAGGGTTATTACAGCTACGACATTGGATCGTGGCATATCGTCTCATTGAACAGCGAGCTGTACTTCGAGGGAGCGCAGAGCGGAGCGGCCAGCGCCCAGGAGAGCTGGCTTAGAGCAGATCTTGCCAGCCATCGGAGCCAATGCACGCTGGCCTATTTCCATCGACCACTCTTCAGCTCGGGGATTTACGGGACCACCGCGGAGGTCCGCCCACTCTGGAAGATACTCTACGCAGCGAACGCTGACGTCGTTCTGAACGGCCACGAGCACCACTACGAGCGCTTCGGCCCGCAGACGCCGCGTGGGGCTGCCGACAACGCGCGCGGAATCGTGGAGATCATCGCGGGAACGGGGGGAGCCGAGCTGCGGGAAATTCGGCACCCGCTCGCGCCCAACTCGCAGGCGCAGATCCATGGACGGTTTGGCGTTCTCAAGCTCGAGCTACGAGAAGGCGGTTACCGGCATTCGTTTATCGAGGCCGGAGGGAGGGTATGGGATTTGGGCGAGGGACGATGCCATTGAACTCCAATAGCACTATCGACTTTGAGCTGCCCAGTTTCGGGTAGCCAATCGGCATTGAGCTGCGAGGTACTGCATCGCGGACGAATTGACTAAGGGCATCGCGGATCGCGAACTAAGTGCGGACTGCGGAGGGCACTGCGGATCGCTGACGTAGTGCGGATTGCGAGCGCAGACTTGCTCCATATCCGTCACTGTCCTTAACAGCGTGCTCTGAGCTAATAGCTCTTAGTTACTAGCCGTGAGCCAGCGTCAATGGACACCCCGA
>DATAHM010000039.1:0-10093 GCA_036263215.1 Gemmatimonadaceae bacterium | reverse complement strand
ATTTCAGAATTCGTTGGATTTACGATGACGCGTCCAATATGCTCGGAGCGCTTGAGTCCCATGTTCGTCCAGGTCTTTCCGCCGTTCTCGCTTTTGTAAACCCCGTCCCCCCACGAAGAGCTGCGCTGATTGTTGGCTTCGCCGGTCCCAACCCAGATGACTTCGGAATTGCTCGGCGCTACCGCGATGTCGCCGATCGAGGCCGCCGTCTGGTGATCGAAGATCGGCTCCCAGGTAGTGCCGCCGTTGACCGTCTTCCAGACGCCGCCGGAAGCGGACGCAACGTAAAAGATTTCCCCCAGCCTTTCGCCGATCTGAGAGCGCGGTCCTTCGGGCACGGCGAAATCGACAACGCGTCCGCTCGTGACCGCCGGCCCGATCGATCGCCACGGTAGCTCGGCGAGACGCGCTGAATCTGCGTCGAATGCAACGGGAGTCGTCTTGGCAGTGCGGGGTGATTGCGCAAAGGACGAAACGGTGAGACACGCGAGCAGAGCTGTCGCGAGCAGCGGACGCGAGAACGGATGTGACATGGAGTTATTCAGGTGGGGACAGTGATAATCTCATTCACCGTCGAGCCTTTGCCAACCACCGTCAGGGGCTGGAGGGCGAAGCCATCGCAGCGACATCCACATCGATATAGATGGTTACGCCATTCCACGACTGACTGACATCCAGCATGCCTTGCCACACGCGCGCAAAGGGCAAACCGACGTCGGTCGGCAATTTGTCGAGAGAAAACCCCGACGTGCTGCTTACCCAAAAAACCGCCGATCCCGTGGCGTGCATATCGCTGTAGGCCCGCGCGACTCCGTCATAAATCTCCTGGGCATTCGATTTCGAAACGTAGATGCCTGGCCGGAAGCGCCCATCGGCGAGGACCTGCTGCACCCACGCCCGATAATACGCATGCATCGACGGCGGAATGATCTGCATTGGCTCGATGTCCAGATAGATGACGGTGCCGCCCGGAAATCCTTCCGACGCCGTCTTCGTGACGGCGTCGATGGCATCGGAAGTTCCCTGCTCCGTGGTGAGGAGCGTTCTCGAGCAAGTGACCGCGCCCGCTTCGATTTCCTCCACTGTGGGCGCCGCCATGATGCCGGCACGTGCGGAAGGTCGTACCAGGTTGCTCACACCGGACGGTACGTCGCGGAAAGGCAGGCCCTCGAAGGTTTGCTGACCAACATAGAGCACCGCGAGACCCCAACCCATTCCAGTTAGCGTCGCGCGCTTTCCCATCCAGGATGGATCGCGGTGACACGGAGCCGCGAGGTAGTAACCAACCCAGCCGTAGGGTGACGAAGGTTTTAACCATGCGGACATGGCGGCGTCACCGGGATAGATGCTCGTATCGAATCCTGGATAGCCAGCGCCCTCGTTCGGTGGAGGAGGTGGCCCACTGATGCCTCCATGATCGCCGCAGGCAATGCTCATTACGATGCTTAGGAGCGTACCCGAGTTACGGAGTCGCCTGCGCAGCAGCTTCGCTTGCCCCGATTTGTGCGTCGCTCTACTCTGAATCATGCGCTTGCAGATCCTCGTCGTCGCGGGATGCCTCGCCCTGGTTCCAAACAGGTTGCAGGGTCAGGCGGACACTGTCGTCTCGAGTACCCGCCACACCCCTTCCCGTGCCTGGATTGTGCCAGCTGCCATTGGGATGTCAGTCGCCCTCGATGAAGAAGCGCGGGAGAGTGCACTCCGAAGTCATTCCCCCGTTCTCGATCATTTCGCTCGGGTGATCAATCCACTGGGCACTGCCAGACGCCTGGTTCCAGCGGTGGCGATTTTTTTCGTAGGAGCGACGGCGGCCGGCAACCGCGGTCTACAAAGAGGAGCTCTCAACACTACGGCCGCCTACATCGCATCAGACCTGGTAGAATCCTCGCTCAAGCCGCTTGTCGGCCGAGAACGGCCGCACGTCGCGGGCAATTCGCGCCGCTTTCACCTCTTCGCAAGAAGCGGAGACTGGCACTCGTTCCCGTCCGCACACGTTGCTCACATCACCTCAATGGTTGAAGCGATATCCCAACAGAGCCACTCACCGGGGATCTCGGCCGCTGGCGATCTGCTTGTAACGCTGGTTGGCTGGGACCGAGTTTATGAGGATCAGCACTGGACGAGCGACGTCACCGCAACTGTCGCAATCACCTCGTTGGTAAGTCGAGCAACGGTGAAGTGGATGGAGAAACGCTGGCAGCGTGCGGACTCCGCTGAAAGTGGCAGATAGAACAGAAGCGCCTGGTCCACGGGCGCGTTTCCCCGGACACATGATGTGGCAGTTCCTGCACCGTCGCCTGCCGCTGATGGTCGAGTCGGCGCAGCAATACGGCGACATCGTGCTGTTCAAGGTCGGGAACGAGCGAGTCTACCTCTTCAATCACCCGGATCTCGTTCGGGACGTTCTCGTAACGAACCAGAAGAATTTCACTAAGAGTCGCGCCCTGGTTCGCGCCAAGCGCGTGCTCGGCGAGGGCCTGCTCACGAGTGAAGGTCAGTTCCATCTGCGTCAACGTCGGCTCGTGCAGCCAGCATTTCACCGCGAGAGAATCGGAACCTACGCGCGCTCGATGGCCGACTACGCATTGCGGGCCTCCAGCCGCTGGACCGCCGGCACGTGTGTCGACATGCACGATGAGATGACGAAGCTCACCCTCGCGATAGTCGCGAAGACCTTGTTCAGCGCCGACGTAGAAGGCGAAGCCGAGGAGATCGGAGAAGCGCTGACCACGACCTTCGAGGCGTTTAACGTAGGCGTCCTGCCGTTCAGCGAGATCATTGAGCGACTGCCGCTGCCGTACATGAAAAAATTTTACGCGGCACGCGCGCGATTGGATGCGACGATCTACCGAATCATCGATGAACGACGGAGGAGCGGCGAGGATAAGGGCGATCTATTGTCGATGTTGCTGCTCGCGCAGGACACGGAAGGCGATGGCGGGCGCATGACGGATATCCAGCTGCGCGACGAAGCGATGACGTTGTTTCTGGCGGGACACGAGACAACGGCAAACGCACTGTCCTGGACGTGGTATCTCCTCTCGCAGAACCCCGAAGTCGAATCAAAATTTCACGCGGAGCTCGACGCCTTCGGCGATCGCCCACCTGGCCCGGAAAACCTGGGCGCGTTGCCTTACACCCGAATGGTGCTCACCGAGTCTATGCGCCTGTACCCGCCGGCCTGGGCCATCGGCCGACGTGCGATCAACGACTTCGAGGTCAACGGCTACAGAATCCCGGCACGCTCGATGGTGTTGGTCTGTCAGTACATCACTCATCGCGATGGACGTTTCTTCCCCGAGCCCGAAAAGTTCGATCCAGACCGCTGGCTGCCAGATGTCGCGTCTACGCGACCGAAGTTCTCTTATTTCCCGTTCGGCGGCGGAACGCGCATCTGCATCGGCGAGCAGTTCGCATGGATGGAGGGAATCCTGGTTCTGGCGACGATCGGCCGCAGATGGCGAGCGACATACATTGGAGCGGCTCCGCCTGACGTGCATCCGCAAATCACGCTGCGGCCGAAAGGCCCACTCGAGATGGTTCTTAGCCGGCGCTAACCCGCTATCTGGGCGACGGCAAAGTCACCAGAACCGATGTCGCAATAAGCACGATCGCAGCGAAAGTCAGTTCCATCCGGGATGAGCGCCGGATGGTGAGCTCCGATCCTTCAGCACCGAGCGAAGGACGGACGCGTCTCCAGTTCCATGCACCGAGGAGTACGACGATTAGGACGAAAAAGAGCTTGACGAGCAGCGCGATCCCGTAGCTCGTCGTGTAGAGGGCTGAAATGCGCTTCAGGTGCAGCCATGCCGTGGTGAGGCCGGTTAAGGCAAGTATCGTTGCCGCGGTGAGCGCGAGTGGCGAGAACGAGTTGACTAGATCGGCGACGAGTTGCGCCCGCTCTGCTCCGGCAGTCGCGCTACGAATCACTCCGCGGATGCCGACGATCGCGAGGACCAGCAGAGTGCCGAGCCATGTCGACGCGGCGAGTATGTGCACGGCGTTCACTTTTCCCGCCAATCTGCCGGTATAGAGAGGTTGGAGCACTGCGAGCAGAACACCGACTGCTGCAATCATCCATCCGGCCGTTGCGCTCGCACGAACCAGCAGAAAGCCGATCAAAGCGAGACCGAGCACGGCGAGCTTGAACTCGAGCGGGCGCGGATTCCTGGGTAACGCTTCAACAAAAGTCTTATGCTCGGAGAGCGACGCGAGATAAGGACCGCCGAGAAACGATAGTGCGAGAAGCAGGACTCCCAGCATTCCGAGGAGCGCCGCGTTATCGGGGCGTAGAATACTTCGCGCATCTTCCGTCATTCCGCGGACGCGCCTGACGATTCCGTACCTGAATCCCACTGCACCGATTGCGAGGAAATAACCCACGAACTGGACGAGCTGAACCAACGCTTCGGTGAAGCTGAATCCCGGCGGGGGCCCGCCTGGTCCGCCCGGACCTCCCACATTTGCTGGCGGCACGGTTTGTTGGGTAGCCTGCGCAATCGCTGCGAGGGCCTCAACCAGAGTCGTCACTCGTGTCGTCCGAGCAGCGAAGATTCGTAGTGATCGAGCAAGTCCTGGGGTCCGTCGTAAAACTCGACGGCGCCCTTGAGCTCATCGTCCGTCCACCCGCCTGACCGGAAAGCGATGATGCGAACGCCGGCTCTCGAGGCAGCTTCGACATCGTAGGGAGTATCCCCGACCATCACCAGCTTTTCGCGGGGGATGCCGCTCTCATCGATCGCGGCGCGCACGATGTCCGGATCGGGCTTGGATCTTTTCGCATCACTGGAAGTCGCCTTCTCCTCCATCAGGTCCTCGACCTGAGCGGCTTTGAGCAAGCTCTGTAGCTCTTTGTCCTTCGCGGAGGTGGCGACGACGGGCGTCAAGCCGTCTTTACGAACCCGCAGCACTAGGGCGCGCGAGCCGGGAAGCGCCTGCAGATGGGGAAGATATTTCTCGCGAAAAATTTCCATCCTGCGCTTGGTGAGCTTCTTCCCGTCTTCGCTGTCGGCATCGACGTGGGCAGCCTTTGGCAGAAGCTTGTCACCACCCATTCCAATCATGGGTCTTACAACATCGAACGGCACGTCGTATCCAGCTTCCGCAAACGTGTCCACCCAGGACTCCGCATGCGCGTCGTTGCTGTCTACGAGCGTGCCGTCGATATCGAAGATTACGCCTTGGAGCAAAACCTACTGCAGTTTCTTCTGGATCGATTCGGCCAGCGTGAGGTGAGCCTGGATCACCGGCGCCGCTTTCTGAATCAGATTCTTGAGCTCCGCAGTTTGTGTTTGCCCGGCCGCTTTCGTCGCGAGATCGAGTACCGCCTTGTGCGCGTCGACTTCGGCGTCGATGTACGCCTTGTCGAAATCCTTGCCCTTGGCCGTCGAGTTCAGAGTATTGGTTTCGTTCTGGGCCATGGATTGCACGGGATCATTCGATGGCGCTGACGGAGTGACGTTGAGCTTCTTGGCGAGAGCCTGACCTTGCGCCCGCAGCTGATGGTGGTCGCGCATCATGCGCTTGGCGAAATCCCTGACGGATGAAGACGTACCCTTCGTCGCGGCGATCGCACCAGCCGCACTGTCGGACATGTTCGCTTCGTCGAGAAGGGCAACGATGTTTGCGTCACTCATGGTGCCGTTGGCGCCGTTCGCGGTCGAGCTCGCTGACATCGCCGAAGTATCCATGCTCGAGGTCGTGGTCGAAGTGGCGGTCGTATCAGCACCGTTGTTGTCCTTCTTGCTGCACGCGGCTACTGCGAACGTCGCGACAGCAAGCATTGCCACTCTGGATCTTGATACCGCCATTTGTCCCTCCTCCTCTTAAGGGTCAAGAAAAAAACCGCTCCGTAGTGGAGGCGGCATTAGTCGTTTTGCCCGAATTGGAGGCAAAAACCGTACGCATGGGTTTGTTTCCGCATTTTTGCCGGTGACTGGCCGCTATCAGCGACGTATCGGATTGAACACATTGGCGTCACTGAATCGGGAAAACCCCGTTTTCACATCGAGAGCCAGGGATTTGAACCTGTCTGCTGATTCCGGCGTTACCCTGACGGTCGAAAACAAAACGACTGCAAAGAGGTCACCGCTGGGAAGCATGCCGCCGAAGCCGACGACCGAGATGATTCCGAAACGACGCACGAAATCGTCCTGGGCCGGGATGTAAGGACTCCCAAGCGCCTCCTGCACGTAGAAAACACCGTGTCGTTTGCCGGCCAGCTCGCGCAGGATCTCCGGTGACGGTTGCAAGACGCTGCTCAGCTCGAGCCCTAGCTCCTTGATGAGCTGCGAGATCATCGGAGCCTTCTCTACAATTTCGGGGCTGGGCAGCGGGATAGCGCGATGCCCTTTCGACAGGACTGTAGAATTCCAGTCGGCGGCCACGCCCACAGTTGCCATTAGCGTCAGGCATCTCATGCTCGGCTCGGGCGTCGCGTCGTTCATCATTCGCCGCGCGAACTGCTGCAGATCCGGCTGCAGCGATCCGAACTGGTGCGTCTTGTAGCAACGCACGAGTGCGCACTGGCGCTGGCCCTGCGGGTCTCTCAGCTCGTCGTACAAAAACCGGCAGACCCGTTGCGCCGATGTTTCCAGCGTCTGCGCATTCATCGACGTCTCGCGCAAACGCGGACTGCATTTCAGCATGTCGCCGAGATTGAACCGGCTTAGATCGTAGGGCATGGGCGTCGGTCCCGGTAAGTTAGACCGGGCGCAGTCGGGGTGCAGCTTCGGATCCTATATTTATTCCTCCATTAGCGAGTATCGTGCCCTGACAAACTGGACCCACATGCCCAAACGCCGAGCAATCGCCGGCCGGATGGTGCGCGTTGCACCCCTCTTCATAGCGGGCATTGCAGCGTGCGCACCGAGTCGCGTCGCGCATTCCCAGGTCAGCAGCCTACCGCCTGTGCACGCAGATACGACCGCATTGCGGCGCGTGCTGGACTCGATCGCTGATGCGCACCACGGGGTCGTCGGATACAGCGTGATAGATCTCGAGAGCGGTGCACACCTGAGCCGACGCGGCGACGAGACCTTTCCGACGGCGAGTCTCATCAAGGTTGCAATTCTCACTACCGTGTACGATCTCGTCGCGAAAGGGCAGTTGTCGCTGGACGATCCGCTGACCGTGCTCAAGATCGATCAGGTGCCAGGCTCAGGGATCGTTCAGTTCCTGCACAACGGTACGATTCTCACTGTGCACGATGCGGCGTGGCTCATGTCGACGATCAGCGACAACACAGCCACCAACCTCCTACTCGACCGAATCATCATTCGCCGGGTTTGGGCAAAGATGGATTCGCTCGGTCTGCCGCATACGCGGGTTCACTCGAAGACCTTCCTTCGCAGCTCCAGCGTCGCGATGGACAGCTCCGCCAAGTACGGCTTCGGGGTCACGACGCCAAACGAGATGGCGCACCTCTTCGAATTGATGGCGCGCGGAAAAGCAGTCAATCCCGCCGCGGATTCCGCGATGCTCGACATCCTCGAGCACAACACCACTGACTTCATGCTCCAGCGCTACGCGGGTGGAGCGCGAGCCGCTCACAAGGACGGCGAGACGGACGAAGTGAGGACGGAGTGCACGCTCTGGTACCTGAGAAACAGAGTCGTCGCGTGCGTGTTGACCAAGGACAACAAGGATCAGCGCTGGATCCTGGACAACGAGCCGCAGCTGACGATCGCGAACATGGGACTCGCGATTATCAATGCATTCGGCGGAGTTCCACCCGCGCCACCGACGCCATAAGTAAAGGACTTTCGCAACGTTGCGTCGGTCGCGACGTGCCCGGTCAGTGTCCGGTGCGTTCGACGGTTTGCCCGGTGAAGTTCTCGGTGCTCAGGTCTTTCGATGACAGCGATCGCACGTACGCCGTGAGCATCCAGATCTGATCGTTGGAGATGCGACCACCCCAAGCTGGCATTCCGTCGGGCCTGCCTTCGTAGATGGATTCGAATACTTCAGCGGGCGATCCACCGAAATGCCATCGGCCGTCCTGGAAGCTTGGCCCCATCGCGCCAGAACCATCCGCCCCGTGACAATCCAGACAATTGTACGCGATGAAGAGCTGAGCTCCGGTACTGGTCGCTTTCTTGTCGCCTTCGTACGGATTTTTCACAGCAATCGGCTTGACGCCAAGCGGAAATCCGGGGGGGAGATTCTCTTCGTGCTGTATGAACTGCATGCTGTCTCCCGCCACGAAGTAGTGACTACTGTCGCCTTGCGTGCGCGATGCAGTGGAGGATGCAGTGACCGAAGTGGTATCGCCGCCTTTCGAAGCTACGCCACGGCATGCGATCGCAGCGGAGATCGCACCAACGATCACGAAGCCAACAACCCATCGAGCGCGTCCCATCGTCAAACACTCATCCACTCAAGCACCCCGCAGTCTGCAGCGCAACTTGCAAACGAGTTCGAGTTACCAGTCATCGGTTTGTCCCAGTGACCAGTCCGCAGTAAGTCCGCAATCCGCAGTTTAGTCCTGGTTCGAGGTAGTGCATTCCCAAGCGATCACAGCGAGAAAACGAACAATTCTCCGCCCCAGCTAGTCCATCGACTTATATCCGGCAAGGTGGTGCCGCGCTCTCGCACGTCGTACGGAAGATTTGCCGCGACGTCTCCGGCGATGAGAAGCCCCATGTCCCCGCCGATTCCGGCATAGACAGCGACATACTGTTTCCCATCCGGACCGGTATAGGTAATTGGATTGCCCACGACACCGGATCCCACCTTGAACTGCCAGAGTACTTTCCCGCTTCGCGCATCGACCGCTTTGAACCAACCGTCGAGGGTGCCGTAGAAAACGACGCCGCCCGCCGTTGCGAGCGCGCCACCCCACACGGGATACGGCTCTTTGATGCCCCACACTTTCCTGCCCGTCGTCGCGTCCCACGCGATGAATTCGCCGCGATAACCGCCCGGCCCCCCTTTCTCCGGAGCATTGCCACCGATAAACGGCGTCCCCGCGATGTACGTCACGGCGCGGGCCTGGAAATCCATGCACAGATTGTTGGTGGGTACGTAGAAGAGCCCCGTCTGCGGCGAGAATGCTGCCGGCTGTTGATTCTTTCCCCCTTCGAGACTCGGACAGATGTTCTTGATATTCTGATCCTGCGCTGTCTTTTTCGTCTCGACTACCTTCGGTCGTCCGGTCGCGAGGTCGATACCCGTCGACCAATTCATCGGGACGAACGGCTCGGCAAGAATCACTTCACCGGTCGCGCGATCGATCGTGTAGGCGAAGCCGTTGCGATCGAAATGGACCAGCGCTTTCCGTATGCGTCCATTGATCGGAAGATCGGCGAGAATGTTTTCGTTGACGGCGTCGTAGTCCCACATGTCGTGCGGCGTCACTTGAAGCGCCCACACCAGCTCGCCGGTGTCGCCATCCCGCGCCAGAATGGAGGCCGTCCACTTATTGTCGCCTGCGCGTTGCTTCTCATTCCACGGGCCCGGGTTGCTCGTGCCGTGGTAAATGAGATTGAGCGCCGGGTCGTAGGAGATCCAGCCCCACACCGCGCCGCCGCCGGTTTTCCAGGTGTCTCCCGGCCACGAACTGACCCCGAGATTGGCGCCGCGATCCTGGGAATAGAACGGCTTGAACTTCGGCCCGACCTTGATGTCCTTGTCGGGCCCGATGTTGTAGGCCCGCCAAACTTCCTTGCCGGTAGCACCATCCAGCGCCGCGATCCATCCACGCACTCCCATCTCGCCACCGCTGGAGCCGACGATCACTCTACCCTTCACGACAATCGGCGCCATGGTGATTGTCTCGCCGCGCGAGAGGTCGGCCATCTTGGTGCGCCACACCTGATTGCCCGTCGCTGCATCCACCGCGACGGTGTGACCGTCGAGAAGGTTATAAAAGATTTTTCCGTTCGCGTACGCCGCGCCGCGGTTGACGACATCGCAGCAGGCGCGACCCACGGCCTGCTGGGCATTCTCTGGACGGAATTTCCATTTCAGTGGCTCTCCGGCCTGCGAAAGATCGATTGCGTACGAGACGTTTGGATACGGCGTAACGACGTACATCGTATTGCCAACGACCAGCGGCTGGCCTTCGTGGCCACGCAGCACTCCCGTGGAGAAC
>DATAHM010000038.1:0-4369 GCA_036263215.1 Gemmatimonadaceae bacterium | reverse complement strand
TCCTCGGTGATGAGCTGGGAGTCGCTCGGCACCGTCGAAGCAACATGTGGCGAGGCGCATGAGACGGCGCCGGCCATTAGCGTCGCCAGAAAAACGCGCGCAAGCATCGACGCTCTACTGCCTCGTGGTGATCGAGATGACACCGCCAAGATTGTGCGTCCCGAACTTTGCGTTTGCTTCCGAAACCCGGTAGAGCCGGATCATCGCCACCTGTGACGCGGGAATACTCGACAGCGTGCTGATTGGACCGAACTCCTGGTTGTCGACATAGACCGTCGGATACGGGGACTGAGCGTCGTTGAAGCTCGTCTTTCCGCGATTGGTCAGAAAGTTGGCGCGAAGCTTGTGAATGACTTCGTACGCGTTCGAGGCGCGCGAATCCACGATCTCATCCTCAGTTATCACCTGCGAGTCGTAGACATCGCCAGGACCCGGGCGGGGATGGGAACAGGCCACTGCGACGCTAAGGGACAGTAGAAACAACCAGCGCGCCGTCATGATACCTCCGCTCCGAAGTTAAGGGAACAAGGCTGCACAATCCGAGCCCTGCCCCAGAAATGGAAACGGCTCGGGAATTCCCGAGCCGTCCCAATCAAGAATATACCTGTGTAAAAGGCGTTATGGGGTGCAAGCCGGATTCGCGGTGAGTCCACGGATGTTGAGCTCAGGGCGCGGCAGCGGCAGCGCAGCGTTGTACGGATCCGTCGATGTCTCCGGACGCAGATAAGTCGAGTTTAGACGGCCATACTCTCTAAGATCGTCCAACCGCTGTGGCCCTTCGAAAAGCAGCGAAAAACGCTTCTCGTACAGGACTTCGTCGATCGCGGTCTGCTTGTCTGTCGGCACCGGGAGCGCAGCGAGGCCGTAATTCGTCCTCACGTCGTTGATGTCGGCGGCGGCATTGGCGAACTGCCCAAGCTCGATGTAAGCCTGAGCGCGAAGAAGGACTAACTCCTCGTCTCTCAAAATCCCGAGAGGCGCGGCTTGGTTGGACGAGCTCGCAACCGCTCCGACGTACGTGATGTGCGTGGTCAGACCGAATCCGCTCAACGTATCCGTACGCTCAACGATCTTGGAGGCGCGTGTATCACCGGCCTCGACGCTGTCCGCAATTAACGGATTCAAGCCGATCTTCGAGTCAGAGATCGTATTGGGAGTATTCTCCGATCCGCCTGGCACGAAGACGTAATACGGGCCCTTCGTGAAGTCTGCCTGCGGAACCGCACCTGGCGCTGCCCCTCCGAGCGCTTCGGTCAGCTCGGCGATTGCCGTCGGAAACAGGGCCGGTTGAGGGTTCGTTCGATCGAGCCCGCGATAGAAATCGACCTTGCCCTTCAGACCCCGATTGAACTTCACGAGATTCGACACGACCGAATAATCGCGGCCAAAATCTGTGAATCCGGATGGGAGGTCAACTGGAAGCACGGTGCTCGGTGTCGATGCCGCGAAATCCTGGTTGGCGCTATCCAGGAGCGCCGCGATGTAGGCGAGCACCGCGGGCTTGCACCGAATGTCAGTTACCTCGGACGGATCGTCGGTCTGGATCGCAGCTCCGACTGAATCATGCATCTCGATGATGCGCCAGTAGTCCAAAGCTTTCATGGTGCGGATGAAGCCCCGGGTGGCGGAAACTTCATCGGCGGTGAGAGCCGTGTTCGGATTGGCCGCAATATCATCGATCCTGAGCAGGATGTTGTTTTCGGCGCGAATCGCGGTGTAGTAGTTGGCCCACGCTCCGCTGCCGGCGAAACTACCCGGATCCGGATTGCCGCCCAGCGTCTCCTGCACGAACCGCGGCTCCGACGCATCGATCCGGTACACATCGCGGGCAAAGATGCCACCCTCGATTGCATAGGCAAATACGTTCGCCGCAAGGCGATCCTGTGCAAGTGCGCCAGTTACGAGTTGTTGCAGCGTCACCTGGCCGCCGACCACAGGCGCATCCAGCGGGTTCGCTACAGGGTTGTCCTTGCATCCCGCAACGGCTAGCACAGCCGACGCGAGGCCAATAGTTGTATATCGCTTCATCTGAATTATCACTCGGATTTAAAAGGTTGTGTTGATCGTGAGGTAGAACTGTCGGCTCGGCGGATACGGCGTTACGTCCTGGAATCTGCCAAGCGGCTGGTTGCCGAAGTTCGACACCTCCGGATCGAGGCCGGTGTACTTCGTCCATGTCGCGAGGTTCCTTCCACTGAGCTCGAGCCGTGCACCTTGCGCGTGACCGTTGAACAGGCGCGACGCCACGCCGGCAGGGAGGTCGTATCCCAGGGTGAGCTCACGCAGCTTCACAAACCCTGAATTCTCTACCCACACATCCACACCCTTTGCAAAGGCGGCCAACTGCTTCCTCGCGAGCGCCGTGTCCTTCGCCAAGCCGCTGCCGTAGAAGTAGTCGTTCGTCAGGTTGACGCCGAGGCCACCCTTTCTCCAGTCCACGAGGGAGGAGAGTCGGAATGGGCCGACGGTGAAGTCGTTAGTGAAGCCCATCTCGTAGTCGGGCGCCGAGTTTCCGACGAATGTCAGGATCCTGTTTGCCGATGGACAGGCAGTCCCGGCAGTATTGAGTTGCTTGCAGCCATTCACTGCTTGCAGAACCGTGGTCAGCTGGCCCTGCTGGATGAACGCGTTGCCGAAGCGGCTACCGAAGGAGCCCGACGCCGGAATGAAGCCCGGTACCGGCAGACGCGTGACCTTGCCTTTCGCGCTGGCATAC
This sequence comes from Gemmatimonadaceae bacterium, assembly GCA_036263215.1. Taxonomy (GTDB): domain Bacteria; phylum Gemmatimonadota; class Gemmatimonadetes; order Gemmatimonadales; family Gemmatimonadaceae; genus UBA4720. The sequence goes on along the minus strand of DATAHM010000038.1, from coordinate 1,653 downwards.
GTAGTGGCCGACACCCACGAGAAATTGTCCGTGCGGATCGGCGTCATCTCGAGCTCGAGCTCGGTTCCGTGGTTCACGATCTGGCCGCCGTTGATGGTCGCACTGGAGAAACCAGTCGATGGCGCCAGAGCGGTGGTCAGGATCAGGTTGTCGATCTGCTTGCGAAACTGCGTGGCGGAGAATCTTGCCCGCGCTCCGAACAGAGTAAGGTCGAAACCACCCTCGATCTCGCTCGCCGTTTCGGGCTTGATGTTCGATGAGCCCAACGCAGTCGAAGCGCGGAACCCGGTAATTCCCTCGTCAATGAGATTCGTGAGGAAGGTGTATTTGCCGGTGGTTGGCTGGTTTCCCGCCCTTCCATAGGCGAGACGCATCTTGAACTCATCGACGCTCGCGACCGGCACAGGGACGCGGTATGAGGCCGAGAACTTCGGATACGTATAGTATTTTCTCGGGTCGCCGTTGTTGCTGGTGCGCTCTCCATTGACGCCCGCCGTGAGCAACAGTCTCTCGCCCATCGTCAGGAACTCTTCCTGGCCATAGATCGACTGAGACTTTACGACGTCCTGACTTTCCGAAGTGAAGATTTGGGTCGCCGATCCGACGTTTGTCACGCCGGGAAAGACGCCACGGCCAGTGTTGGTGAGGATGTCAACATTGCGCCGAACCTGCCCGATACCAGCTGACGTAGTCGCTGTGAAGAAATTGCGAATCAGGCGGTGGGTAAAGTTGGCGCTCAGGTTACCCGTGAACACATTCGCGTTGTTGTTGACCAGCGTGCCGGGATTTGCGTTTACCTGTTCTATGTACGCGGTCGCCGGCGAGATCACCCGCGCATGATCGTTGTACGCATCGACTCCGCCGCTCAAGGTGAAGTCAAGCGTCTGTCGCTCGCGCGAAAGAAAGTTGTACGAAGCCATCCCGCTGCCAAGCAGTCTGAATACGTCTTCAGGCGTCTTGATCAGCTCGGTGTTCTGGAACGGATTGTTGTTGTTGACGACCGCTAGTCCTTTCGGATAAGTCCCGTCCGGCTGCTTCGTCAGATCGATGAACGACGGCGTTTGAGAGAACGTCGTGTACGGATTGATACCAGTATTGTCATTACCGCTGATTCCGCGGGCGGTCAGCGAGTGAATGAGCTCCGTATTGGCGCGCAGATTGAGCCGCGATCCGAGCTGCTGGCCGAGGTTCACCCGCAGAGATTGCTTGTTGTAGTTGTCGTTGAGCTGGAGTCCGCCGTCGTGCTGGACGAGGCCGGACACGAAGTAGTTCGTGCCGCCGGAAGTCGCGCCGCGCAACGATCCGATCGTCTGATAGTTGAACGGGTGATTTCCGTAGAGCTCTTGCTCGTAATCGTGACACTTGTTGGTTGCGGCGTTGTAAAGCGCGATGTCAGCCGCGACGGCCGCAACGGCAGTGTCGCCTGTCCAGTCCGCGTATTCCTGTCCGGATCCGAAGCAGCGCATTCCTATCTTGTTGGAGATCGCTGCGGTGCCGAAACGCTGAGTGAGATCCAGCGTAGTCTTGCCGGCCTGACCCTGCTTGGTCGTAATGATGATTACGCCGTTGGTGCCTCTCGATCCGTAGATAGAGCTGGCCGACGGGCCCTTCAGAACCTGAATGCTCTCGATGTCGTTCGGGTTGATGTCGGCG
>DATAHM010000037.1:0-7449 GCA_036263215.1 Gemmatimonadaceae bacterium | reverse complement strand
AAACGACCGCTCCGACGTCGTGAATCCAACGAGCTTTCGCTTCAGGCCCGCTTCCTTCTGGCGCACCAGCGCATCACGCCCAACGAAATCGCCCTTTTTGATTTTTACCAGCCAGCCAAGCGATGCCTCGAGCGGCGTGGTGGTATCGTCGAGATCGTTGCCGTAGAGAGCCATTCCCATCTCGAGTCTGAGCGAATCGCGCGCGCCGAGCCCGGCCGGTGTCACCTCGCCCGATGCGGTGAGCGCTTTCCAGATCTTCTCCGCGTGCTCGGCCGGGAAATACAATTCGAACCCATCTTCACCGGTGTAACCGGTGCGCGAGATGTACACCTTGTCGACGCCGGCAATTTTTCCGGTTACAAACTCGTAGTATTTGATCTTCGAGAGGTCGGTGTCGGTGTGCTGCTGAAGAATGCGCGCGGCGTCCGGTCCCTGTAGCGCGAGGAGGGCGATCTGATCGCTGATGTCGGCGAGCGTGACGTCAAAATCGCGAACAAACCGCGAGATGTGCGCGAAATCCTTGTCGATGTTCGATCCGTTGACGACCATCAATACGCGGTCTTCGGCGCGGTACACGAGACAGTCATCGACGATCGTCCCATCTTCGCGGAGAATCGTCGAGTATTGCGCCTGTCCGGGCTTTAGCGCTGCGACATCGTTCGTCGTCACGTAGTTCACGAAATCAACCGCCTGGGGCCCGCGGACGATGAACTCGCCCATGTGGCTCACGTCGAACAGCCCCGCCTTCTCTCGCACCGCCTTGTGCTCGGCCGTGATGCCCGTTGGGTACTGCACGGGCATCTCGAAGCCGGCGAAGGGGACGATCTTGGCGCCGAGCGAGGTATGTACGTTGTAGAGTGGCGTCCGCTTCAGAGGCTTTCCCGCTCCCTCTGGAGCCTCTGGCTGCCTCGCTTGGCTCTCGGCCGAGCTCGTGGCTGCTTCGGTCATTTCGGTGGGACCCTGACTTTAAGGCGAGGTCCCAATATGCGCGAAGCGCCCCTCAAATTGGAGGGGCGCCGTGACAATTTGGCAGCAAAAATCGAACGGCTCTGCCTAATCCATCAATTCTGCTCCGGTGACCTCCCGGATATCGCCTATCGAGGGCCGATTCCCGGTAACCAGGCTCTTCAGAGTCTCGAAGAGAACCACAGGTCGCGACTTGTTGACCTTCATGTAGGTCGCCGAGTCGGCATCCACGAGAATGAGGGCAATGCGGGGATCTGTCGGTCCTCCGTCGCGGTCGCCACCCTGATCGCCGAGCCAGATCTTCCAATCCTCTTTATAGAGTTGCCTGATTCTTGTTCGGTTCTTCGAGACCCGCGCCACTCCCGACACCGACACCCATTCGCGCGTTCGGTTGTTGTAGTAAGAGCAGTTCACGTGCGGGTCGACGGCAAGCTCGTCCAGCTTGTGGGTGGTAGCGTCGGTAACGAACCAGAGGTCCGCGCCGTCGATCCTTTCCTGAGTTGCCATGGGCCGCGACACCAGCTGTCCGTTGGGACGGCGAGTCGTGAACATCGCTGTCTCGATGCCGCTGATCAGGTCATACAGCTCATCGATCTTCTTGGAGGTCGCCATGCCTTCATGGTGTGCAGAAGACATGCCGATGCAGAACGGGGACGCATCCGTCAGGACGCGCCCCCGTTGTGCTGAATCTATACCTTCAATTACCGCTATATGACTTCAGACTAGCACCCCATTACTGCCATGATGCGGCGTGCGTCGTCGGCCATGGTTGCACTTGAGTTCTGCAGCGGGAGACTTGCGCGCGCTGCCTGCAGCAGGCTAAGGAAATCGCCCATCTTCACGCAAGCGACGTGTGAGTCACCGTTACCCGGATTGCGATAAGCGGTCTGGAGCTGGTTGAGCAGCGGGTTCGCTACGCCAGGCGCGAGGTTGAGCGCCGTGACTTTCGCGATCAGGTTTCCGATTTGGTCGTGAGCACCGAGCACGGTGACGTCGAAGCTTGCGTGCGCTTCGTTGCCCGCCGCGTCCTTTGCCACGCAGTTGACGGTCGACTTCCCGATCGGGAACACTCCGCCGGAGACCGGGGAGCAGCCGAGGTAGGTGACGCCCACGTTGTCGGTGGCGTGCGGCGCAAAGCTCACTACCGCACCCGAAGGCATTGTCGCGTTAACCGTCATCGCCGGCATCGCGTCAAACACTGGCGGCGAGATGTCCAGCACGGTTACCGATTGGGTGGTCGTTCTCAGATTTAGGGAAGGATCGACGGCCGACCACGTAATGACGGTCGTGCCGATTGGATACGGCGCCGAGAGTGCGGCACCATCGTTTCGCTGACCCTTCACCGTGACAATCTTGCAATTGTCGTCGGCCGCTGGATTCTCCAGCGCAACGTTCGCTGAGGCCGCGGTTGCACCAGCCGACTTGTTGGCAGGCTGCGCTATCGACGGTCTTTCTCTGTCGCTGACAGTCACTCTCTGAACCGCTGACGCTGTCAGTCCACCTGCGTCGGTCACTGTCCATGTGATCGTGGTCAGGCCCTTGGGGTACGGCATGTTGACCGCAAGCTTGTCGCTTCTCGCGCCAACCACGACGAGCCCGTTGGGATTATCATCTGAGACGTTCGGCTTCGGCTCGAACTTGGCCGAGCAGAAGCTCGAGTCAGTACTTAGCGAGACATCAGGCGCGCTGATGGTCGGCGGCTGATTTCCGGAGACAGTAACGGTCTGGCTGGCGCTCGCTGAGTTACCAGCGGCGTCGGTCGCCTTCCACGTAACGGTCGTTACGCCAACCGGGAATCCGGTGGACATCGGCTGCGCGTCGCTGCGCGAACCGACGACTGTAACGTTGCCGCAGTTATCGCTAGCTGCCGGCGCATTGAGAACGACGGTCGCGGTAGACAAACCACGATCGGCGTTGACCGAGACACCCGCTGGGGCATTGATCGTGGGTGCCTGGGCGTCCTTCACAGTTACCGTCTGCGCCGCGCTGCCCTTCAGGCCGCCCGCATCGGTGGCCGTCCAGGTGATCGCGGTTTGACGCGCTGGATATGCCGCGTCGAGTGCAAGCGCATCACTGCGAACACCAACGACGCTCCAGCCCGCCGCGTCATCCTTCACGGTCGGCGTTCCGGGGTTCACGACTGCCGAGCAAAGGCCGGCGTCGGCGTTGACGGCGATGTTCGCCGGGGCAACTACGACTGGCGCCTGATTGACGTGCGAGTATGAAAACCGAACGCCGTCGTTCACGAGCGGCACGGAGTAATGTGCCTGCACGCGGCCAGGCAGGAATGCGGCTTCGTCGCCACCAAAGTTCTCGATACCCTGGGTTACCGGGTGGAACGAGCTGCTGATGTCGAGCGACGTCGTGTACATGGTGATGTCGTTCGAGCCTTCCGACAGCACGATCTGGCCGGTCAGGTGGCCAAGCGGTGAGCCAGGGGTCTTCTGTCTGGTCGGATCGGCGGCAAGATCGTATTCAGGAACGTTCGTCCACTGCACGACGAATTTTCTGTTTGGCGCGGTGCCTACGATCCCGTAGGAGTAAGACGCGCCGGCGGCCGAAGGATCGAGGTCGGTCCAGGCAAGCGCGATGAGATTGTTGTAAGGAGCGTCACCGGCGTTCGGAATCGAGCCACCCTTGTAACCGTCGCCGATGGTGTTCCTGAAGCCGATGAAACCGTTGGACGAGATGAAAACGATGTTGTAGTTGTTCCCGTAGAAGTTGAACAGCCAACCGCCCGTCGAAACGGCGGTTACCTGGTCATCGCCAGCGGGGACAATCTTGGTCATGACGGCCGGCGTCTCCGGCGCATAAGCCACTGGGAACACCGAGTACATCGGCGTCGCAACGACCGACGAGATCCGGCTTCCAGCGAACCCCTGCATGCTGCTCGGCGCTACAACCGACGACGCCGCAGACATTGCGGCTGCAGCATCGGCTGCTGCGCTCTTCTCAGCAAAGGAGTGCTGGAAGGTGACCGACTTGGCAGCACCTGAAATCAGGTCACCGGCCAGGCTGCTCGCGGGGGCGGTGCTACCGTCCGAGCAGGACAGGCCGGTCGCCATAATCAGGGCGCCAACGAATCCCTTGGAAAGCAGTCTGAAATTGCTGGAAAAGCCGGTGCTGCCGATCATCGGTAACTCTCAGTTGAGGGTTACCTAATAGACGATCATGTTACCTAAGCTCAACAGGAGTTAAGCCCGTGTAGGCGGCCTTAACCCGTTAACACAGAGTAGATTCGAAAGACAGCTTTGTGATTATTAATGGGAAACCCTAGAGCCGCTCTCCGCCCATCAAAACGGCCATGATCGCCTTCTGGATGTGGAGTCGATTTTCGGCTTCGTCCCACACTCGCGACTGCGGACCGTCGATCACATCTGCGCTCACTTCTTCACCGCGGTGCGCCGGAAGGCAGTGAAGAAAGATCGCGTCTTTTTTAGCCCTTTTCATCAAGGCCGAATCCACCCTATAGCCCTTGAAAGCCTTCTCGCGAACCGCCTGCTCCTCCTCCTGGCCCATCGACGCCCACACGTCGGTGTTGATCACGTGAGCATCCTTTGCAGCTTCCATTGGGTCGCGGACTACCCGCACTTTGGCTTTTGATTGGGCGCGCGCAAGGATTTCGGCGTTCGGATCGTAACCTTCAGGACATGCGAGCGTCAGCTCCAACCCCAGCACGTACGCGGCGTTGATCCAGGAGTTCGCCATGTTGTTGCCGTCGCCTATCCACGCGAAGCGCTTGCCTTTATAGCCGCCAAGGAACTGTCTGACCGTGAGAAGATCGGCGAGGACCTGGCAGGGATGTACGAGGTCCGTGAGGCCGTTGATGATGGGCACTGACGCATACTCGGCGAGCTCCTCGATCTCGGAGTGCGCGAAGGTGCGAATCATTATTCCATCGACGTAGCGGGACAACACCCGTGCAGTATCGGCGATCGGCTCGCCCCGCCCGAGCTGCACGTCGCGCGGAGAGAGGAACAGCGCGTGACCGCCAAGCTGCCACGCGCCCACCTCGAAGGAGACCCGGGTACGCGTAGACGACTTCATGAAAATCATCGCCAGCGATTTCCCGGCGAGCGGTTTCTTTCGGTATTTCCCATTTCGCATCGACTCAGCGAGGCCGAACAGCTTCTCCAGCTCGCGCGCAGAAAAATCAGGGATCTGAAGGAGGTCTCGGTGGGGTCGATCCTTTGTGCTCTTGCGGGCCATTTGCTTTCGTGAGACGTGGTTTGGTGTTGGAGTGCGCGGGAAATATACTATTGGCGAGACCATCCCCTCTCTCAGATCGAGCTCGATGATGACCATGTCCAGGCGGCTGTTGTGCTCGAGCGCAGCTGCGTTGATGCTGGTGGCGTGCAAAGGAGGCGACCTTCTGGATCCCGGCCATCCAATCCCTCCGGGACTCAGACTCGGGCTCGACGCCTTTGTGACCACTGGGGTATCAGACCCGGTTTTTTTGACGCAGCCGCTGAATGACGGCAGGATCTTCGTCGTCGAACAGTCGGGACGGGTTCGTATCGTGCGTGACGGCGCGGTCCAGACGACGCCGTTTCTCGACATCTCGAGCCGAGTGCTGTATGGCGGAGAGCGTGGGCTGTTGAGCATTGCCTTTCATCCACAGTACGCGATCAACCATTTCTTCTACGTCTATTTCACGAGCCAGCCGAACGGGGACATTCACGTCGAGCGGTTCACGGCGACGAGCGCAGATATCGCGGACGCGAACTCGTCCAAAGTGATTCTAACCGTCTCCCACTCCGAGCAGCCAAACCACAACGGCGGACTCCTGACCTTCGGTTCCGACGGGATGCTCTACGCCGGTCTGGGCGACGGCGGCGGCGGAGGCGACCCATTTCTCAATGGTCAGAACTTCCACGCGCTGCTCGGATCGTTGCTGCGCGTCGACGTGGATCACGGCGATCCGTATGCGATTCCGGCATCCAATCCGTTCGCATCGGGGACGGCTGGTGCGCCCGAGGTCTGGGCAAAAGGATTGAGGAATCCCTGGCGCTATGCCTTTGATGCGCCCACGGGGCTCCTCTACATCGCGGACGTTGGTCAGGGGGCACGAGAGGAGGTCGATGTGCAGCCAGCGAACGCTGGCGGGCTGAATTACGGCTGGAACATCATGGAGGGCCTGAGCTGCTACAACGCGTCAACTTGCTCTACCACCGGTTTGACACTGCCAGTCCTCGATTATCAGCACACCAATGGTGCGTGCTCGATCACTGGCGGCTACGTGTACCGGGGGAGCGCCATCCCTGACATTGTTGGGCACTACTTCTACTCGGATTACTGCGCCGGATTCCTTCGCAGCTTCCGTTACTCAAACGGTGCCGCGGTGGATCAGAAGGATTGGGAGCTCACAATGTCGAACGTGACCTCCTTTGGCGTCGACGCCGAGGGCGAGCTCTACATCCTTACCGGCAGTGGCATCTTCAAGATCGTGCAAGTGAGTTAAGGATGGCGACGACCACGACACTGCCCCGATTTGAGCGACTGGCGCCAAGGATCTCAGCCATCGCGATGTGCACGTGCGCGGTGATGCTCTCGCGGGTGGCGGCAGCCCAGAGTCCCACCGACCTACGTGTCCGACTGGAGTCGAACGGCGGCGCCCCGGTTATTGGCGCCCTCGTCGCGCTGCTCGACCCACGCGATAACGTGGTTATGGAAGGGCTGACCACTGAGCGCGGTACACGAACGCTGCGGGCGCCGGCCGGCACCTACCGTATCCGAGTCCGCCGGATCGGCTACTTGCCCTTCATTTCGACGCCTGTCACGCTTCCACGGAATGATGACCTGTTGCTGCAAGTGGAAAGCCCGAAAGTGGTGCTCCAAAACATAGTCGTAACTTCCAACTCGAAATGTTACCGCGATGATCCGGGCGCGCGCGCGTTGTCCGTGGTTTGGGACGAGATCGAGAAAGCCTTGAGATCGAGTCAGATAACGAGTGCGGATCTCGTGGGAATTGGGCGCGCCGAGGTGTTTCGGCGCGTGCGTTCGCTGAACGGAGCGGAAATCTCGAACGACACTAAATCGTTTACGATTGGAACCCGGCGACCGTTCGCGGCGATCGCGCCGGAGCGACTGGCAGCGGACGGTTATGTGATTGGGAACGAAGCTGCCGGTTGGCAATTTTACGCGCCCGACGAGACGGTGATGCTGTCCGATCAGTTCGCGGAGACTCACTGTTTTCGACTCGTACGTGATGATGCGCATCACGGGTTGATCGGAGTCGCGTTCGAGCCCGCCCCTGGTCGCCACCTCGCGGACATAACGGGCGCTCTGTGGGTCGATGAAGTGACGTCTGAGCTGCGGGAAATTGTATTTCGCTTCGTGAACGCGGGCGCCCTGAGCCGGTTCGATGCGGGTGGTTTTACGCATTTCGCCCGCTTGCCCTCTGGAGCGTGGATCGTCGACGATTGGATACTGCGCGCGCCGCTTCTGGCGCGAGAGCAGGCTGACGCCTACGCATCGCATCTG
>DATAHM010000036.1:0-5027 GCA_036263215.1 Gemmatimonadaceae bacterium | reverse complement strand
ACCTGCACCAGCTTCCATCCACGCAGCGCAATTACGCGTCGAAGCAGGTCCTCGAAGAGAAATGTCCTGAAGTTTCCAAGGTGTGCGGGCTTGTACACGGTCGGCCCACAAGTGTACATGCGCACTGTCTCACCGTCGGCGGGCTCGAAGGTTTCGATGGTGCGCGTGAGGGTGTTGTACAGGCGAAAGTCGGGCATTTGCGGAAGCTAGGCCGCAGAGTAAGGAGGGTCAACACAATCACGACGCCTTCCATGCGGTGATTTTGACCGACTGACGATGAGCGGGAAGCGAGATAGGAACAACTCGTCCTTCTGCTATCATCACAACGCGCTCGGCCACACGATGCAGCTCCACCGCGTTCGGCGCGGAAATGAGAACCGTGACGCCGCTGCCCGACAGTCTCCTCAGAAGCCGGACGATATCGTTGTCGAACAGCAAGCCCTCACCCCACAGAGTCTCGTCGAGCAGAATTGCGCGCGGCGAACCAATGAGGGCCTGCGCGAGTCCGAGCCGCTGCAACAAACTTGCGCTCAGGTGACTCACCCGACGGCCGGCGTGCACATGAAGTGCGACCTCATGCAACGCGGCATCGACCTGCGTCGCACGATTTGCGGATGACAGATCGTGAAGGGTTGCGTAATACTCCAGCGCTTCGCGAACCGTCAAAAACGAGTAATACCCGGCTCGCTGCGGAACGTACGCCAAACCCGTAGGAACGTGGTGCCCGGTGATCTGCTCGCCAAACCAGGTGATGGTCCCGGCCTCACTCTTCAAGAGGCCGGCAAGACAGAGCAGCAATGTTGATTTCCCGGAACCGGGTTGCCCAACCACACCGACGATTTCACCGGCCTCGACATCCAGATTCACTTCGCGAAGAGCGGGGATCGGTGTTGCTCGGCCCCTTGGACCAGCCAGATAGGTTTTGGTGAGGCCGCGAACGCGTAGAGCACGCATGGAAAGAAGCTCCGCTTTGGTGAGCGCGAAGTCTGACGCGTTCCGAGAACCGCTTTGCAAGCGTTAAGTCGCCGCCGAAAGCGTTAATGCGCGTGGCGCATTTCTTCCGAGTCATTGGACTCTAGCTCCAACTACCGATGGTGAGTAGCGCCACATCGATCGGAGGAATACATGCGAGGCATTCTGAGAAGCAGCGTACTCCTGGCAGGATATGTCATCGTCGCTGCGTGCGGTTCGGACTCGACCGGCCCTTCCGGAGAAAGCGCCGCGGGAAACTACACGGCGGTGTCGTTCACTACGACTGGAACCGCTGGGCAGAGGGACGAGCTGGTCGCCGGCAGCACAGTTACTCTCAATCTTGCAGCAAACGGGACGACCTCTGGCCAGCTTCACATCGCGCCGACCAATACGAACCCTGCAGTGGATGTCGACCTCGCCGGAACATGGCACCAGAACGGCAACCTGGTCACGTTCACTCAAACGTCGGACAGCTTCATTCGAGACCTACAGCTCACCCTCGAAGACGATCCGGTCAACGGATGGGTGCTCGTTGGCGATCAGGATTTCTCGAACACGAATGTGAAAATCACGTTGAAGCGTGTGAGCTAGCTCCTCACCGACGCGGCGCGTTCTTAACGCAGAAACTTACGCCGTTTTCTTGAGCGGTCGCTGCTCTCGAAGTTTGATGAGATCGGGAACCGGCCCGGTTGGTACAATCACGCCGCCGTCCGGGACCGGGACGCGCAAGACAAAGATTCGGTCGCGGGTGCTCTTTCGAAATCCTTTGCCCTCGTAAATGCGATTGATGAGGATCCGTCGCACGATGACCATCACCGTCACCAGTGTGGGAAGCGCCACTACCAGGCCGAGTGGCCCGAGCAGTTTGCCGACGATCAGCACCGACGTGATGGTGAGCACGGGTGGCATGTCGATCTTCTTCGACATGACCAGCGGCGAGACGATATTTCCTTCGATCAAATGGATGACGACGCCGAGTGCTAGCACGTAGAGGGCTTTCGTGCCGCCCCCGGGACCACCCAATACGAAGAGTGCCGGCAAAGTCGTCGAGAGAAGTGTTCCGAAGAAAGGAACCACCGCTACCAGGCCGGTAAACACTCCGAAAGTGAGCCAGTACGGAACGCCGAGGATGTAGAGGCCCGCGGCGGTGAGAGCCGCGAGGAAAGTCATGGTCAGCAGCTGACCGACGATGTACGCGCGAAGCGCATCGGCAAGGTCGCGGAGAACATCGCGCACGAGGTCGCGATGGATGGGAGGAAAGAGGGCGATCAGCCACTCGCGATACACTCCCGGCTGAAGCGCCAGATAGATGGACATGACGCCAACCGCGAAACAATCCACCATCACGTGAACGAGGGACAGCAGCTTCGGCACGACGGCTTGCGCCTGACCCGACACTTGCTCGTAGACAGCGGTGATCAGAGGGTGCTCGCCCGGTTTCCACACGTCGCGCATGGCCGGGAAGCGCGCGACGAAATGGTCGATACCCGACTCCCAGGTCTCGATGTACTTGGGCATCACAACGATGAGGCCGCGTGTCTGCTCGACGACCGGCGGGAGAAGAATCGCGAACAGGCCGATGAGCGCAGCCGCGGATCCGACTACCGAGAGAAAGAAGGCTAGTCGTGGAGGGACATGGCCGTGCTCGACCAGTAGGTCCCGGACGGCACCGAGGTAGAGCGAGAGAATGATCGCGATGAAGACGAGCAGAAAGACGTCAGCGGTGACTCCGAACATCCAGAGCAGCAGGATGGTCAGGATTACGCCGGTAAGAACCGGCGCGACCTTGAATCTTCCGGTCGGCAACGCTGCGCTAGCCAAGGCTACTTCTTCTCGTCGTGAATCTCTTCAACCTCGATCGATTCTTCCTCGTGCTGCTGCCCGGCGTTGAGAGCCCTGTTATTGAGCTGCGTTCCGGCAGGCAGGATTCCCATTTTTTGCTTCAGCTGGAGTAGCTGCATCTCGGCGGAGATGCCCGCGCCACCGGCCTCGAGTTTCTTGAAATCGTTGGCCAGCTTGTCGCCCGAGAATTCTTCCTCGATCTCGGCGTGCGCCTTCACGCTTCGCTCGTTGTTCTCGATTTTTTCTTCCATGCGCGCGAATGCCTCGAATGCCGATTTCTCGGAGATGTGCGACATCGTCTCGTTGATGCGCTTCTGTGCGTCGGCTCTACGCTGTTTCGCGAGCAGAAGATTCTTCTTACGGTTCGCTTCCTCGATGTTGTCGTTGAGACTCCGCAGCGAATCCTTGAGGCGGTCAGTTTCCTGCTTGTGCGCCTGCCAGGTGAGATTCAGCTGATCGCCGCGCTGGAGGTGCTCTGTGCGGCGCATGAGCGCCTGCTTCGCGAGCTCGTCCTGATTCTGCTGCACCGCCAGCATCGCGCGCCGCTCCCAATCCTCCGCTTCCTTGAGCTCCTGACGGGTCTGGTCCTGCAGACGCTTTTCATCTGCAATTGCGGCGGCAACCTGCTGCTTGGCTTTGACGAGCTGCGAGCGCATGTCGAGAATGATCTGATTCAGCATCTTCTCGGGCTGCTCGAATTCCGAGATCACCGCGTTCACGTTGGAGCGGAAAAGCATCGCGATTCTATCGAAGATATTCATGGTCTTTATGGATGGAGATTTTGTAAGTGCCTTAACTGCAACTGAACGGGCGAGAGCTCCAAGTCGTCTAGATGCAAGTTTGTCAGTTCACGACGCCACGACTTTCCTCCGTCGGGTGAAGCGCCTGCCCGTGCCACGAATGGTGCCAGGTGGAGTCCCGACGTCTTGAACTGGCCGACTTACGACTAACTGACTTTGAGCTCTCGCCCGTTCCGTTGTCGTAAATCTACCAAAGCGCCTTGGACTCTCACGCGAAAGTACAACTTTGATTGGCTCTTAACTAGCTATTGTCAGCCGTCTGACCGCTTGATCTGATAAAGCCGTTCCTTCGCCAGCCTTCTGCCTGTCGGCGTCGCCGCAAGCCCTCCACCAGCCGTCTCACGATACCGCACGTCCATCTCACGTCCTATCTCGCCCATTACGTCAATCACTTCGTCGACCGGAATTGCGAACGTGATTCCGGCTAACGCCATCTCGATCCCCGCAAGCGCGATTGCCGAACCGGTCGCATTTCGAAAAACGCACGGCAGCTCGACGAGCCCTCCCAACGGATCGCAAACCAATCCCAGTGTGCCCTGCATCGTTAGCGCGACCGCGTGGCCAACCTGCGATGGCGTTCCGCCAAGCATTTCCGTTGCGGCGCCAGCGGCCATTCCTGCCGCCGCGCCCGTCTCCGCCTGACATCCGCCTTCCGCACCTGACAAGGACGCACGCTCGGCCACGACGGCACCGATCAATCCTGCCGTCGCGAGACCATCCACCACCTTCTCGTCCGACACCGACCGCGCTTTGGCGAGACCGGTAAGAATTGCCGGCAACACTCCTGCCCCTCCAGCGGTCGGCGCCGCGACGATCACGCCCATTGCCGCATTCACCTCCTGTACCGCCAACGCGCGGATGAGAACATCTCGGAATGGAGTCTGAGCAAGCGGCCCCCTGTCGCTGCCACGCAGCTTCGCTGCATCACCACCAACCAGACCTGACGCCGAATACAGATCGCCCACTACGCCCTTCTCGATAGCGCTCCGCATCACGTCGAGCGCTCTCTTCAGCGCGGCCCGAATCTCTTCGACAGGTCGACCCTGGTCGCGTGCCTCCGTCGCCAGCGCGACCTCGGCCAGCGACTTCTGCTCCTTCTCAGCATCCCGAATTGCATCCGCGAGGGCCTTGTACACTCAGCCCCCACTCACTTTGTCGAGCCTGCGAGTCCACCGCACCCAATCAAGTGCCCGAAGCTCCTCACCAGCTTTCTTGTCCGGTAGCTCGTCGCACTCGATCACCATGAATGCATCGCCGCCGCGCTCTTTTCGCGTGACCTTGAGCGTCGCAATGTTGATGTCGTGCTCGGCGAGGATTCCGGTGATTCTTGCTATCGAACCCTTCCTATCCTCAGCTACGAGAACGATGGTGTGGAAGTTTCCGGTAACCTCCACCGGATACCCGTCGATCTCC
>DATAHM010000035.1:0-20541 GCA_036263215.1 Gemmatimonadaceae bacterium | reverse complement strand
TCATCGACAGCTCGATCGTAAACGTCGCGCTGCCGGACATGATGGGAAATCTCGGCGCGAGTCTCGACGAGATCGCCTGGGTCTCTACCGGCTACATCCTCGCGAGCGTGATCATCATTCCGCTTACGGGTTGGCTTGGCGAATTCTTCGGCCGCAAGCGCTACTTCGTCGGCTCGATCGTCATTTTCACCGTCTCGAGTTTTCTCTGTGGTGCCTCGCACTCGCTCTCCGCGCTCGTGTTCTGGAGGATCATCCAGGGCTTGGGTGGAGGCGCGCTGATGACGGTGTCGCAGGCAGTGCTCTTCGAGTCGTTCCCGCGCAAGGAAGCCGGCACGGCGATGGCCCTCTTTGGTCTGGGCGTAATGGTGGGACCGACCATTGGGCCCACGCTCGGTGGCTGGCTGACCGACAACTATGGCTGGCCGTGGATTTTTTATGTGAACATTCCGGTCGGCATTCTCGCGGCCGCGATGATCACGGGATACGTCCACGATCCCGAGCACCAGAAGCGGCCGCCCTCGGTCGATTACATCGGTATCGCGCTTCTCGCTGTGAGCGTTGGCTCGCTCCAGTACCTGCTGGAGTACGGCCAGCGCGAGGACTGGTTCGAGTCCCGGCTGATGGTTTTTCTTGCCGTAACGTCAGGATTGACCGGGATTTTCCTTGTCTGGCGGGAGATGACCACCGAGCATCCCGTGATCGATTTTAGAGTCCTTCGCCATCGTCAGATGTGGGTAGGTACGCTCCTCGGCGTCGTGATGGGCGTAGGACTCTTCGCGTCGGTCTTCACGCTTCCGGTCTTTCTGCAGGGAAACCTCAGGATGACTGCCCAGCAAACCGGGATCGTGCTGCTTCCCGGCGCTCTGGCGACGGCGGTTTCAATGGCGGTAGTGGGTAGACTCACGAACAGATTCGATCCTCGAATTCTCATCACTACCGGTGCGCTATTGTTCGCGGGCGCAATGATGAAGCTTTCGCACATCACCGGTGAAAGCGGGGCGACGGATTTCTTCTGGGCCCTCATCATGCGCGGTGTGGGCCTCGGCATGATGTTCGTTCCGCTCACCACCGTCACCCTTGCGGAGCTGAGCGTCAAGGAGCTCCCGCAGGGAACGGGCTTGTACAACTTCTTTCGCCAGCTGGGCGGCTCATTGGGAATCGCGGCGATCGCAACACTTCTATCGCACTACACGGCACAATTTCGCGCGATTCTCGCCGAGCATCTCGCAACGGGTGATCCGGGAACACTCACCAGGGTCGATATGTTGACGCGGGCAATGATCGGTCGTGGCGCCGATGCATGGACCGCTCGTCAGCGCGCGCTCAGCCTACTCGACCGCGAGCTGATGGGGCAGGCGAGCGTGATTGCCTACAGTCGCATCTACGTGTTGAGCGCGGTACTTATTCTCGCCCTGATCCCGCTCCTGCTACTCGTGCGTCAAACGCGCGGAGCAGCAGGAGCGCAGCACATCATGGAGTGATCGCGGGGGTCAGGTTGCGCTGACCGTTTGAACGCGCGCGCCAGAACGTCCTGGTTTTGCTGCAGGCTCCTGGCCGCCCGGTCCCGCCGCTTTCGCATCGTCGGGATCTGCGAAGCTGATGTCCTTGCCGCGCTGCTTCAGCATGTTGAGAATGCCGACCTTGTCCGTGGCCTTGAGATAGGCTTCCTGCGGCTCGACCTGTCCGCCTTCCACGAGCTCGATCAGTGCGTCGTTCATGGTTACCATGCCGAGGCGACGCGATGTCTGCAGCACCGATGGGAGCTGGAAGGTTTTTCCTTCGCGTATGAGGTTCGATATAGACGGGGTCGAAAGCATGATCTCGCGCGCGGCAACTCGCCCCCCACCAATTTTCTTGCACAGCACCTGGGAAATGACGCCCTTTAACGACTCGGAGAGCATCACTCGAATCTGAGCCTGTCTGTCAGGCGGGAATTGATCGATGACGCGATCGACCGTGCTTACGGCTGTCGAGGTGTGCACGGTGCCGAACACCAGGTGCCCGGTCTCCGCAGTTTCGATCGCCATCGACACGGTCTCGAGATCGCGCAGCTCGCCGACGAGCACGATGTCCGGATCCTCGCGGAGTGCCGCGCGCAATGCGTGCTTGAACGACGACGTGTGCACTCCGACATGCCGTTGAGTGATCAGACACTTCTTGCTCTCGTGCACGAACTCGATCGGATCTTCAATGGTGATCACGTGATCCGATCTGGTGCGATTGATGAGGTCGATCAGCGCGCAGAGTGTCGTCGACTTTCCGGAGCCTGTGGGTCCGGTGACCAGGACCAGGCCTTTGGTCAGATGACAAAGCCGCTGCACTTCCTGCGACAGTCCCATCTGCTCGACGGTTACCACAGCGGCGGGGATCGCTCTGAAAACCGCGCCAGTGCCTTTGCGGTCGCGCAACGCATTTCCGCGGAAGCGCGCCACTCCGACTATTTCGTGCGCGAAGTCGGTGTCGTAGCGCTCCTTGAACTCGGCGCGGTTCTGATCCAGCATGATGGTGTTGAGCATCGCATCGATGTCGTCGGATGTCAGCACCGACTCGCCTGCGATCGGCTCGATCTCGCCGCTTGCGCGGAACATCGGAGGCGAACCCGCGCGCAGGTGAAGATCTGAAGCCTTGTTGGTGATCAACAACCGGAGCAGGCTTTCCATCTTTTCCAGCGCCCGGTCTCCCGTCAGAGCGCGCGGCGGCGTCCTGACAGGCGCGAGCTCGGAGGGCATCGGCGGGACTTCGCGCGGAGGCTGCGCTATTTCGCGCGCGGGCGCCGGAGGCGTCACGCGCGGTGAAGCTCCACTCGCTGTCAGATTCTTCGGCGCGATTCTGGCGCTGATCTTTCCGTTCTGAGTGACGGCTACCTCGAAGGTGCCATCCACCGAGGCATACTCGAATTCCATTTTCCCCTGAGCGTCGAAGGCGGCCGGAGCATTGCCCGGCGCAATCTCACGCACGAGCGTCAGAATCTGAGCACTCGTCAGAGGCTGCTTCATTACCGGACGCGGGGAGTCCTTGATCATCAGCGTCGCGACATCGCCTTCCGCGAGACTCAGGGCGGTGGCTTTGTTCGAGACGAGCAAATTGAGGAAACGGTCTAGCTGCGCCATGTTAGTCCAGTGGACGTACACGATCGATCAATGAACGATTGATCAGGCGTGCTTCGTTTGAGGTGTATAGGGTCAGAAAGCGCGATTTCAGCGCATTCAGATAGTCGAGCACCCGGGCGCGGTCAGGAGGCGCCTCGAGTCTGATAGAGCCGAGTCTGATCTCTCCGCCAACGAGCATGATCTGGAGCAGGGCGGTAGGGGTCGGATGATTGCGGGGAGCCAGGTCCGACGTGTCCTCTTGCGGATCTGCCGCCACCTCGGCCACACGTTCCTTGGCGACGAGCAACACTTCGCCTCCATCCAGCTCCAGCGGGAAGAACGGCGTCTCGGCGTTGAACAGCTCGGAGACGTCCTCGAGCTCGAACGGCCGGTTTGACGAAAAGTGGATGAACGCGTTACCGCGAAGTTCTTCGCCGCCCAGCATCGTAAGAATGACAGCCTTACGGGCCGTCTCGATCTTGTACAGGTTCGCGCTGTCACTTGTCAGTTGCATGGGCACGCGCGAGAGGGGGTTTGAGTAGAACATCGCTCGGTAGAAAGACTGTTTCCCGAGTGTGCGAGTCACGAATATTTGCGCTAAATAGCGCTTGATTTTCGCCAAAAAGTGTGTGCGTTTTAGAACACAAAAATGACATCGGACTGCACTAGTGCCTCGTGATATCCGGCCTTACTTTCTCGTGTCCTCAACGATGGGTAGGCGATGACTTTTCAGCTGCTTCCACAGCGCAAGACCTACGACGTATGCATCGTAGGCTCCGGCGCTGGTGGTGGAATGGCCGCATACGCGCTCACGCGCGCCGGCGCAAACGTGCTCCTTCTCGAAGCTGGCGGGCCGTGGGACAACACCCGCGATTCCGCGATGTTCAAGATGCCGTACGAATCACCGCGCCGCGGAGCATCGACAAAGGAGCGACCGTTTGGCGAGTTCGATGGCTGCATCGGCGGCTGGGAGCTCGCGGGCGAGCCATTCACGAAAGCCGAAGGAACGGACTTCATGTGGTGGCGCGCGCGTATGGTTGGCGGACGCACGAACCACTGGGGACGCATCTCCCTTCGATTCGGACCGGACGATTTCAAGGCGAAAAGCCGTGACGGACTCGGCGACGACTGGCCGATCGGCTACGAGGACATAAAGCCCTATTACGATCGGATCGACAAACTCATAGGGGTCTTCGGCAACAACGACAACCTGCCGAACCATCCCGGCGGATATTTTCTACCTCCGCCGAAACCGCGCTGTTACGAGCTGATGATCAAGGACGCAGCCGACGCGCTCAATATCACATGCGTCGCTGCGCGCCTTTCGGTTATAACCCGAAACCACAACGGCCGGCCCGCCTGCCATTACTGTGGTCAGTGCGGACGCGGCTGCATCACGAACTCGAACTTCTCTTCAACCAATGTCTTGATCGCGCCAGCCCTGAAAACGGGACGGCTGACGCTCGTGACGAACGCGATGGCGCACGAGATCACTCTGAACAATCGCGGGCTCGCCAGCGGCGTGTCATACATCGATACCAAGACGGGCGCGGAACGCCACGCAAACGCGAAGGTTGTCGTCGTGGCGGCAAGCGCCTGCGAATCGGCGCGGCTGCTTCTCAACTCCAAGTCGCCAAAATTTCCGAATGGCCTCGCTAATTCCAGCGGCGTCGTGGGCAAATACCTCACTGATACGACGGGCACGGGTGTCGGCGGCTTCATCCCCAAGATGGTCGATCACATACCGCACAACGAAGACGGCGTTGGCGGCAACCACATCTACATGCCGTGGTGGGGCGACAACAAGAAGCTGGGATTCCCGCGCGGCTACCATATCGAAGTAGGTGGTGGACTTTACCCGCCGGATTACGGATTTCTTGGAGGAATTCAGGAATACCCGTCTGGTGGCGGATACGGCAAATCTCTGAAAGACGACTACCGCAAGTATTACGGAGCGTCCGTTTATTTCTCGGGTCGCGGCGAGATGATTCCTAACGATCAGAGTTACTGCGAAATCGATCCCAACGTGAAGGACAAGTATGGCATTCCTGTGCTCCGCTTCCACTGGCAGTGGAGCGATTACGAGTACAACCAGGTTCGCCACATGCAGGAGACCTTCCGCGCGCTCATCGACCAGATGGGCGGAAAGGTATCCGACGAGATGCCGCAGAAGCAGAAGGGATACGGAATCGCGACGGGCGGGTCGATCATCCATGAGCTGGGCACCGTGCGCATGGGGAACGATCCCGCGAAGTCGGCGGTCGACTCCAATTGCCGTGCGCACGAGGTCAAGAATCTTTTCGTCGCCGATGGAGGTCCTTTCGTCTCACAGGCGGACAAGAATCCAACGTGGACAATTCTCGCGTTATCGCTGCGGACGAGCGAATACATCGCACAGGAACGCAAGCGGGGGACTCTCTAATGTCTGACGATATGGAAAAGACCGAGCCCGTTCCGTCGGACGCGGCGACCGGTAACGACGGGGAGCACGGGAATGGGCTGACGCGCCGCGAGGCAGTCCAGAGGCTGGCGTCAATGTCGTTCGCGGCCGTACTCATGATTCCGCGCAGCGATTACGAGAAGGCATGGCGCCTGGCCGACGCCGCGCGCGAAAGCGCCGGTGGTGCGGCGTTCGCGCCGAAATTCTTCACCCCAGCCGAGTTCCGGACGGTCGGGATATTGTCCGATATGATCATCCCGCGTGATGAACGCTCGGGCAGCGCTACCGATGCGGGCGTTCCCGAGTTTATGGATTTCATCATGATCGACCGGCCGAACAATCAGAAATGGATGCGGTCGGGACTGGCGTGGCTCGATTCACAATCCACGACGAGATTCGGCAAGGCGTTCGCGGCGGCCACCGAGCAGCAGCGAGAACAGATACTGAACGATATCGCGTGGCCGGCGCGCGCGCCCGCTGGCATGTCCGACGGAGTCGAGTTCTTCAACCGGTTCCGCGACCTCACGTCGTCCGGATTCTGGTCGAGCCGCATGGGCGTGAAGGACTTGCGCTACATCGGCAATACGATGAATCCCAACTGGAATGGCTGTCCACCAGCCGCCCTGGAAAAACTCGGTGTCAATTACGCCAAGTTCGACCAGTCCAAACTCCGTCTGACCCCAGAATGATCGTCCGCACTAGAACTTCGGGAGATATGAAATGAGTGAACGGCTCGGGATAGGATTCGTTGGCAGCGGCTTCAATGCCCGCTTTCACATTCAGTCCTTTACCGGGGTGCGGGACGCCGACGTGCGCGGCGTGTACAGCCCGAATGAGAAGAACGCTGCTTCGACGGCGGCGCTCGCGCGCGAGCACGAAGTTGGAGAGGCGCGGGCGTACAAATCCATTCGCGACATGATTGCAGACCCTGCGATCGATGCGCTCTGGCTATGCGGACCCAACCACGCCCGAATCTCGAACATCGAGGAGATCGTCGACGCCGTCAAATCGGGCGCCGGCAAGCTGCGCGGTCTCGCGTGCGAGAAACCGCTGGCGAGGAACTTCGCGGAAGCGAAAAAGGTAGCGGACCTCGCCAAGAGCGTCGGGCTCAACACGGGCTACCTCGAGAACCAGCTCTTTGCTCCGGACATTACCCGCGGCCGTGAGTTGATATGGGCGCGCGGGGCGGCTCTTACCGGGAGGCCCTACCTCGCACGAGCGGCGGAGGAACACAGCGGTCCACACATGCCGTGGTTCTGGCAGGGTGCAATGCAGGGCGGCGGCGTTCTCAACGACATGATGTGTCATTCCGTCGAAGTCGTGCGCCATCTGCTCACCAAACCGGGGTCGCCTCGTTCTTCGATCAAGCCGCGCCGCATTAGTGCCCACATTGCCTCACTCAAGTGGAGTCGGCCGGAATACGCAAAGCGCCTCAGCGAAACGATGGGCAAGGAAGTGGACTACACCAAACGGCCATCCGAGG
Source organism: Gemmatimonadaceae bacterium (assembly GCA_036263215.1). Taxonomy (GTDB): domain Bacteria; phylum Gemmatimonadota; class Gemmatimonadetes; order Gemmatimonadales; family Gemmatimonadaceae; genus UBA4720. The sequence goes on along the minus strand of DATAHM010000035.1, from coordinate 13,529 downwards.
ATTTCGCTCGCGCAACGATCGAGTATGAGTCGGAATCTGGTGGCACGCTCATCGGGGAAGTCACGACGTCATGGAGCTTCGTCGGCGCCGGTCTCAGGCTCTCGGCGGAATTGCTTGGACCCGAGTATTCATTGTCCTGGAATACGCTGGACAGCAGTCTAAAAATGTTTTTCAGCAGAGAAGTGCAGGGCAAATCCGGCGAAGATCTCGTCGAGAAGCAAAATGCCGAAATGGGTCTTATGCCAGTTGTCGCCGAAGAGGCGTCGGTCTACGGGTACACCGCAGAAAATCGGCACATGACTCGCGCTTTTTTGCGCGGCGAAAAGCCCATGCTCACCTTCGACGACGGACTCGAGGTCGTGAAAATATTGATGACGGCCTACATGAGCGCTCAGAAAGGGACGACGATCGAGTTCCCGCCGGACGGTTTGGAGGGGTTCCTGCCCGACGTAGCCAAGGGGACTTGGAAGGGCTGACCCTGGACTACTGCTGAGTTTAGCCCCATTATTCGGGGGTCAAAGCGCTGGCACAGCCAATGCTTACTGATGAGGTTGTCGCCGTCCAGAGGAAAATGTGAAAGCCACGCGCTTTGTACTCGCCTTCGCACTAATCGCCGGATCCACCGCCTGTGTCGCGGAGCGCTCCCTCGGCCCACAAGCGGCCGTCGCTTCGCCCGTATCGCACCTGGCCACGGCTCCGACTCAGGTTCCACTGTTGTTCGTCGTTGATGGGGTGAGGTTGCAGCGAAATCAGGTGCCGTCGCTCACGGCCGAGCAGATTTCGGCGGTGACGGTGCTGAAGGGGACCGCTGCTCTGCGCCAGTACGGACAGGATGGCGCTTACGGCGTCGTGATCATCAAGACGAAGGCTGCGGTCGAAGGCTCGTGACCTAATTCGCCAGTGCGGCAAAATAGAAAAAGGGCATCCAGATGGATGCCCTTTTCTTTTGTCATGAAATCGGGCGGCTACTACTTGTGCGAATTTTTTCCGCCTTTGTGGCCACCTTTGCGCATCGATTCGTGATTCTCGGGTTCGCCGTAGCCGCCGCCTCCGGGTTTCTCCCCACCGCCGTGAACTTTGTTTACGGTTGCCCAGGCACGACGCTCAGCTTCCTTCTCCGGAACGCCACGGCTCTCGTAGCCTTCCTCAATGTGTTGTTCCTGCCTCTTCTCTTTGTCTGTGTATTTGGATTTGTCTCCGCGTGGCATCTCATCCTCCTTGATGAACGGCTAATTATTTGTGCAGACACCATACCGTCGCGGCCAAAGCCGGCGAGCGGGTAGCAGCGCACCCGTTCGAGTTGCATTTTGATTTCAGATGACATCTCCCTTCGAGCGGCCTGGCCCCGGCCGACTACCGCCGCTGCCTGTGTCTATGCGGCGAATACTGCTCACGATCATCGCTGCGTTGTTCGTCGCGTTGATCATCGTTCCCTGGCTCGCCAGCTTCGCCACCGATTGGTTGTGGTACAACGAGATCGGATTTCAGTCGGTTTTCACGACAGCGCTAAGTTGGCGGATTGGGCTCTTTCTCCTCGGTGCGGCGTTTACGTATGGGTATTTCTACGGAAACGTCCGGATAGCTCGCGGCGCCGGGGTTGCTTTCCCCGTTCTTTATATCAATCGCGGCGACGGCGTCAACGTAGACGTATCGCGATTCTTCACCAGACTGTTTCGGCCGGCGGCAATACTGCTGGCTTTCGTAATGGGAGTCACGGCCTCCGCAGCGTGGCTCGACGTTCTCAAGGCGGTGCATCGAGCGCCGGTTGGCGCACGAGATTCGTTATTCGGTCGCGACATATCGTTCTACCTGTTCGAGCTGCCGGTCATTTCCGGAGTTCTTGGGACACTGGTGACGCTCACTTTTCTCTCCTTTGTCGCCACCGCCTTGATGTACTGGATCCGGAACGACATCACGCTTCCGCCGCGCCGGGCAACGGCAAAGCCTCGAGCTGCGAGACATCTCGGAGCGCTCCTGGTGCTGCTATTCGTTTTGCTCGCCGTTCGACACTGGATCGTCAGTACTTCCGATCTGCTTTACTCGACGACCGGCCCGCTCCTCGGCGCGAGCTACACCGACGCTCACATCGCGCTTCCCGGACTTTACGCGTGTGCTGTAGCTGCGGTGCTCGCTGCCGCCTGGGTCGTCGCGGGAGTCTTGCGCGGCAAGTTTATCTGGAGCGCAGTATCCGCGATTGTGTTTTACGCGGTGGTAAGCGTCATTGCTCGCGGGCTGGTTCCCGCCGGTTATCAGAAGCTCGTGGTGTCTCCCAACGAGCTGACTCGAGAGGCACCGTACCTCCGCGCTCATATCGCTGCCACGCGCAAAGCCTGGGGTCTCGAGAACGTCGAATCCCACGATCTGTCCGGCGAAGTGCAGCTCACGATGGCGGATATCAAAGCAAACGCGGCTACAGTCGACAACGTCAGACTGTGGGAGCGTCCACTGCTGCAGCAGACTTTCAGCCAGCTGCAGGAGATCCGAACGTATTACGACTTCGTCTCGGTCGATGACGACCGGTACACGATCGACGGGAAGTATCGGCAGGTACACGTCGCGGCGCGGGAGCTCAACTCCGCGTCGCTTCCGACTCGCACCTTCATCAACGAGCGCCTCACTTTTACCCACGGGATGGGGCTGACCATGGCGCCGGTTAACCAGGTCACGAGCGAGGGCCTGCCCGTACTGTTCATCAAGGATCTTCCGCCGGTATCTACCGTCTCCCTGAGGCTGACGCGTCCGCAGATCTACTACGGCGAGCTCACCAACGAGTATGTGTTCGTCGGTACTCGCCAGCAGGAATTCGACTATCCAGCCGGTGAAACGAACACCTACACCCATTATACCGGACGCGGCGGTGTTCCGATTGGCTCGGCGCTCCGCAAAATGCTATACGCATTCCAATTGGGATCCCTGAAGATTCTCCTCTCCGACGACATCCAGGGCAACGCGCGGATCCTCTATCACCGCAACGTGATGGATCGCGCGACCACCGCGCTGCCGTTTCTCGACTTCGACAAGGATCCCTACCTGGTGGTGGACGATGCGGGCGGATTGAAGTGGATACTCGACGCGTACACCACGAGCGACATGTATCCGTACTCGCAGCGTACGAGCGATGGAACGAACTACATGCGGAACAGTGTCAAGGTGGTCATCGATGCGTACGATGGTACGGTCGACGCGTACATCGCCGATCCGAACGATCCGGTCATTGCGACCTACGGACGAATATTCGGAGCGATTTTCAAACCTCTCTCGGCAATGCCCGCTGACTTGCGGAGGCACGTGCGTTATCCCTCTGATCTGTTCCGGTTGCAGACCGCGCTCAATGCCACTTACCACATGCTGGAGCCGGAAACCTTTTACCATCGAGAAGATCAGTGGCAGATCCCCGGCGGCGACACCAAAACGGGGAGTGACAATCCATACCAGCGGCACATCATCATGAAGCTTCCGGGTGAGCAGAGTCCTGAATTCATCTTCATGACGCCATTTACTCCGCGCGGGAAGGACAACCTCGCCGCGTGGATGGTGGCCCGAATGGATGGAGCCAATTACGGGAAGCTTGCCGTGTACAGATTCCCGAAACAGAGCCTGGTGTATGGGCCGCGGCAAATCTCGAATCGCATCAATCAGGATACGGAGATCTCGCGACAGCTCACACTCTGGGATCAGCGCGGCTCGGAGGTGATTCGTGGCGAGCTTCTGGTCATTCCAATCGAGGAATCCCTTATCTACGTGCAGCCGATTTACCTTCGCGCCGAAGGCGGAAGCATCCCCGAGCTGAAGCGCGTGGTCGTAGCTCACGAGAACCGCGTTGTGATGGGCGAAACTCTCGAAGAAGGCCTGAACGCGCTGTTTGGATCGGGAGCTGCACAGCAGACGCGGACAAGCGTTGAGGATTCGCTCAGTACGCTCGGCGCTACCGGGGTAGTGACGGGAGCGGGTGCGTCCGCTCAGTCGCAGCTACCCGCGCAGTCGGCTGAGACAGCGAGGCTGCTGCAGGAGGCTCAGGCGCACTACGACCGGGCGATCGCCGCTCAGCGCTCGGGAAATTGGGCGGACTACGGTCGCGAGATCGACGCTCTCGGCGCGACACTCCGAAGCCTGGCAGCGAAACGGCGTTAGTCGTTCGCGGAGCCGCGCGCCGTTAGTAGTTCGCCGAGCCGCGCCCTATGTAGCGCGCTTCAGGAAATCCTGTACGGCTTTTCGGTAGCTCCGACCCGTTGTGATGCGCTTCCCATTCCGCAAGATCAGCAGCTGGTCCCCTTGGTCGAACGGCTGCGCTTCGCGCACCTGAGCGGTGTTGACGATCGTCGAGCGATGGACCCGAAGAAATCTCTGGGGCAGACGCGCCTCGAGCCGACTGAGCGGCTCCCGCACGTCGTACGCAACTTCGGCGAGGTGGATGCGTGCGAGATCGTCGCGAGCCTGGATCCAGAATATCTCGTCCGGATCGAGAAAAAGGATTTTCCCGTTGACCTTGACTCCGATTCGATTTTTCGGTGCGTCGAGCTGGCCGACGTACTTGAGCAGGGCGCTGAGCTGCGACGATACGCTCGAGCTGGGAGATTCCTTGAGCCGTTTCTTGGCGCGATCGAGGGTTTGGTGGAAGCGCACGTGGTCCACGGGCTTCAGCAGATAGTCGAAAGCACCGAACTCAAACGCCGAGACGGCGTAATCGTCGAAGGCGGTGACGAAGATTACTGGTGGCATTTTATCCGTGCCGACCTCAGTAATGACGTCGAAGCCATCGAGCTCAGGCATCTGGACATCGAGAAAAACCAGATCGGGCTGGTTGCTCCTGATTGATGCCACGGCTTCCAGTCCGTTCTGGCACTCGCCAACGATGTCGATGTCCGGGACGCGAGCGAGCAAGGTAACGAGGCGCTGTCGCGCGAGTGCCTCGTCATCAACGATTAGAACCCGGAATGTCTGTTCAATCACGATTGCCCCACCGCAACAAGGTGCTGGTCCGCGGGCGCGCCGTTTCGCGCCGGAGAAAGACGGCCAAGCCTGAATGGAATGGAGATGCGCACAGCGTAGCCGCCTTCCTCACGCGGACCGCTCTCGAATTCGTGTCCTTCGCCATAAAGATGAATCAGTCTCGTCCTCGTATTCGTCAGACCCAGCCCGGTTCCACGCGACCGTTCGCGAGATCTGCGCGCGCGCACGCCCACACCGTCATCGAGTATGGTGAGAACCAGCTTTTCACCTACTCGCCGTGCACACACCTGAACATAACCGGCGCCGGCGCGGGGACTGATACCGTGCCTGATCGCATTTTCCACCAGCGGCTGCAACAAGAGGCTTGGCACGAGCGCGGCGCGAACCCCGTCCTCGATGTTGCAGTTCACCGTAAGCCTGTCCTGGAACCTGACCCGCTGGATCGCCACGTATCGGTCGAGCAAGCCAAGCTCACGCTCGAGCGGTACTTCCTGTTCGCTCGAAGTCGACAGAACGAGTCTCAGGAAATCGCTCAGCTCGGAGACCATTCGCTCCGCCGCGGGCGGATCCGTCGCTATCAGAGCCATCGCGCTGTTGAGCGCGTTGAACAGAAAGTGCGGATTGAGTTGCAGCTTGAGAGTGTCGAGCTCAGCCTGTACGAGGCGCGTTACCACACGTTGCCGCTCCGCGGATTCCTTGCTCGCCTCGCGAACGAGGTGTTCGACCCAGTACGTCGCGTACGTCGACACCGTGCCGAATACACCGAGAAGCACAAGCTTCGCGGCCTCGTCAAGGGGCGTGACTCTCGCGAGAGCCACAGCATCGATGGGATTGACGACCAAAGGCACGCGGTTGCTTGCCCACAGCCAGACCAACAACGCCGCGTACTCTGCCCAGGCAAGGACAGAGATGAACGCGGCCTTTCGGACGGAAGACGCGACCGGTCGCCCCGCGAGGACTACGAAATACATGAGAAAAATCGGCGAGCGGAGTGCGAGAACTCCGGATTGCGCGACGGCGTATCCACCGATGATCGCGGTGACTGCCGTGATATCCACGATCGGATTCACGGATGAAAGCCAGTCAGGCAACTCCTCGCGGCGATACCATATCAGATATTGAGCGACCGTCCACACCAGCGTTGGAGCGAGCACGAGCACGTTCGCCGTATTGAGCTCGCGCGACAGGTGGGGCGCATACATCAGAGCGGACGCCGTCAGCAGAAAAACGACCGCTGCCCGAAGCCCGTTGAGGATGCGCTCGGCCCGGTCGCGCCGCAGGCGGAGACTCGGTGGTGGCGCGAAAGAGGATGTTGCGAAAAGCTGCATCACTGAAATGTGGTTACCGCGAGGTGGCTGGGGTAGCAGGCCGACGAGGTACCTGCTACCCCCGACGCCGGTTTAGTGGTGCCCACCGTCGTCGTTGCCTTCATGACCCTCGTGATGATCTTCCCCGCGCTCGCTGTCGTCCTCGAAGGCGTGGAAGGATTGCCGGATATTTTGTTCGATGCGCTGGAACGCCGTGCTTTCCGGCGTCGCCGTCGCTGGGTCTATCGCGTTGCCTGATTCATCCAGGAACCACTTGGATACATCGAGACTGACCGTCGCATTCCGGGTCGTCTCATCAATCACGAGCGGCGGATCGAATTCCATCTCGACCTCCGCACGGATCGGAGCGGTGAACACGAATGGAGTGCCCTTGAACGTTCCCTCAACTCGAACGCTGTTGCCGACGAGGTCAGGGTGCGCGGCATTGAAATCAGTGAAGCGGTCTCTGGCGGGCTCCAGCTTTGCCTCGAGCTCCGAGTAAGTGCCCGCCGCCAATGGAACGTTGAGCAGCGGGTGTAGCGTCGCGTCCACCGGTACATCCACGAGAAAGGGACTGTGCGAGACGTCCTCACACTCTTCGCCCATGTGCTCGTGATCGTCATCTGCGGCTTCGGCCTCTGCTACACAGTCCGCGGTGCCGGTGCGATCGAGCTCCAGCTTTCCGAATACCAGCTGGACCTTTTGAAGTACGAGATCACCCGCCGGATCAACGGCCTGATCGGATGCCGGAGCATTCGCAGGAGCGCCGACGACGTGCGTGGTAAACGACAACTGAACCGGGTGGGTGTTGCCTCCCGTTAGATCGCTTGAGCATCCGGCGATTGCGGCAGCTGCGAAAACGCCGAGAGCGCTCTTCAGAGTTGCTGACAGATTTGCTTGCATGATTTCCCTCCTTGAATACGCAGCGAGAACTATCTCGCGGCCTGGACCAAAGTAGGTGCGTCGTAATCAGGGACGAGTCGGGCGAAGGCGGAGGAACGCGTGATAGGGGCGAGTGACGCGTTGCGCGCGGTGAAGGACATCCCTGGGCTGACAGGCGGCGGTGGCGCGCCGTCTGCGAGGTCACTTCTGCAGCGCCGGCCTCTGAAACTCAGGTTCACACTTTACGCTCTCAATGTTTTCGCCATCGCTGTTCGTTCTGCAAAGCGCCGATTCGGCTGCCGCCACCGCTCTCGCCGTTCCGCCGGGGACGTTGAGTCGCAGGTTCCTCGTGACCGTTGCACTCATTCTCGGGACAGTCGCGGTGAGTGGGATATTGCGCTGGCTAGCTGGCAAAATGTTTGGTTCGCGCGAACGCGACCGCCCGCGCTTCTGGACCTCACAGTTCATCAGCCTCGCTGCCCTTCTCACGATCATTGTTGGCGTGCTCGTCATCTGGTTCGATGACCCGCGCCGACTTACCAGCGCACTTGGACTTGCAGCGGCCGGCGTAGCGGTCGCGCTACAGCGCGTCATAACCGCGTTCGCGGGATATCTGATCATTCTTCGCGGAAATCTCTTCACGATCGGCGACCGGATCGTCATGAACAGCATTCGTGGCGACGTAATCGGATTGGGCTTCATGCAGACCACCGTGATGGAGATGGGTCAATCCGCGCCAGAGAGTTCAGCGGCGCCGGCGGTGTGGGTTGGCGGGCGGCAATACACAGGACGGGTGGTGCGAATCACCAACGACAAGATCTTCGACTCGCCTATCTACAACTACACCCGTGAATTCCCCTACGTCTGGGAAGAAATCAAGATGCCGATTCATCATTCCGGACGTCGAGCCGAGGCGGAGCGAATACTTCTCGCCGTCGCACACAAGCACACCGATCAAATCATGAAAGACGCCGCGCCGGCCCTCGACAAGCTCCGAGCGGATTATTTCCTTCCGCAAGACATTCACACGGAGCCGAGGGTGTACTACCGAGTGACGGACAACTGGATCGAGATGTCGCTGCGTTTTATTTCGCCCGAGCCAGGCGTTCGGGATTTGAAGGACAAGATGTTCCGCGATATTCTCGACGGGTTCGAGCGAGAGAACGTATCGATCGCTTCTACGAGCTCGGAGCTGAGCATCACCTCACCAGTACGTGTCGAGGGTGCCGGTCTCCACTAGAACGAACGTCGAGCGAGCCCGCGCGCTTGTGCTCGCGCACGGCTGGAATGCCACCGCCTATCAGATACTCAATCCCGGTATCGAGCTCTGGTTTTCCGAGGCCGGCGACGCGGTCGTCGGATTCGTTCGGCATGCCCGCACACGGGTAGTGGGCGGCGCGCCCGTATGCGCGCTGGCAAGGCTCGAAAGTGTGGCCAGGGAGTTCGTAGACGACGCGCACGCGCTGGGGCAGCGAACGTGCTACTTCGGGGCGGGAGATCGCCTCGATGCCTCATACGCAGATAATCCTCGCTGGTCGCGAGTGCTTCTTGGTGCGCAGCCGGTGTGGGACCCGCGGGAGTGGTCCTCCGCGATTGGTCGACGAGCATCGATCAGGGCGCAATTCAATCGGGCCAGAAACAAGGGTGTCGGCGTGTCGGAATGGGAGTCAGCGGTAGCTGAGAATCATCCGGCGCTGCGGCGTTGTCTTCTCGAGTGGCTGGCTACGAGAAATCTTCCGCCGCTGCACTTCATGGTTGAGCCCGAGACGCTCAATGACTTGCGGGACCGCCGAGTTTTTGTGGCTGAGCGACAAGGTCGAGCGGTCGGGTTTACGATCCTCTCGCCCGTCCCCGCACGCGCCGGCTGGCTGGTGGAGCAAATTGTCCGTTGTCGTGATGCGCCGAACGGAACCGCCGAGCTGTTAATCGATGCTGCGATGCGCGCGGTCGCTGACTCGGGCTCGACGTATGCCACGCTCGGCCTTTCGCCGCTATCACAACGCGCTGAGTTCGCCGGCGGTGAGCAGCCGTTGTGGCTACGCTTCGTTCTCCGCTGGGTTCGTTTGCACGGCAGCAGGTTTTACAACTTCCGCGGACTCGAAGCGTTCAAGGCGAAGTTCAATCCGCAGTCATGGGAGCCGATCTTTGCGATAGGAGAGGGCGAGACTTTTTCCCCGCGCGATCTTTATGCGATCGCGGGCGCGTTCAGCGGCGGTGCTCCGCTTCGCCTCATCGCCCGAGCGCTTGCAAAAGCGGCCCGACAGGAGCTCGCCTCGTTCATTCGGGCTGGTGTTCCCTGACAAGGTACTTATCTTCGAGCCAGGCCGAGGCCCGGAGTGTCGCGTCGGGCAAGCCAAGTGTAGAGGACTCAACATCTTCCAAGGACGGGCAGCATGAGCATACTGGCCTGGATTGTCGTTGGTCTCGTCGCTGGAGTTCTTGCTTCACTGGTGATGGGTGGTGCAGGGTACGGAATCATCGGAGACATCGTGGTAGGGATCGTTGGAGCATTCGTCGGCGGCTGGCTTTTCAATGCTGTCGGAATTCAGACGCCGTTTGGAATGGGGGGAACGATCTTCGTCGCCTTCATTGGCGCGGTGGTGCTGCTGCTGATTCTCCGGCTCATTCACCGATCCACCCGAATCGCGTGAGTTCCACCGCTTGCGGATGGGAAGAGAGTTGAGGGCTATCGACGCACTTTTGTCAGGTCTCATTGATTACGCCGGTCTCTTCCCGCCCGCGAGCGAAAGCATGCGAACGGCCGTCCAGAACTACGCCGCGTACCAAAACGGCGCTGACAGCGTCGCACTCGGCCGATTCATCGTCCCCGTTACCCGTCTCGCCGAGTTCGAGGACCAGGCTCGCGATCTTTTGCCGCAGGGTGTCGGCTCCGATCCGTGGAAAGTGAGCGCGCTCGTCGCAGGCGACGTCCGAGGGGCCGGCGAAGAGCTGTTGAGATTCAACGCCCGCCACGCCTCTGGTTCTGCCGCAGGTCGCGCAACAATCGATGTGGTCGAGCTCAAGTCGAGCGAGCCGGGAGATATCGAACGGCAACGTTCGGCGTTGCCGCAGGGGTTCACGCCCTATTTCGAAATACCTGCCGAGCCGAATGTTGAATCACTGGTTCAGACCCTCGCTTCCATAGGCGCCCGTGCGAAGATCCGAACTGGCGGAGTAACGCCCGATGCGTTTCCATCCTCGCGCGACATCCTTGATTTCATGGTCGCGTGCCAACGCCACGGGGTGCCGTTCAAGGCAACGGCGGGACTCCATCATCCAGTACGTGGACATTACCGTCTCACGTATGACGCCGGCAGCGGGACCGGGTTGATGTTCGGTTTTTTGAATGTATTTGCAGGCGCGGCCATGCTGCGCACGGGACAAGGCGTAGACGTAGCGGCTGCCGTTCTCGAGGAAACCGATGCAAGCGCTTTCTCTTTCACCGACGACGCCATCATGTGGCGAGATCGGAGGATCGAAGTGGACCAGATCGTTGATCTGAGGTCGCATTTCGCCGTCTCGTTCGGTTCGTGCTCTTTCCGCGAGCCGGTCGATGAGCTCGCCGCGCTCGACCGATCTCAATTGGCCCAGCAAAGTTGAACGCCACGCACGATCCGTCGCTCACTTCGTGGGTGGCTTCCGCAAACGCGCCCGACAGTGACTTTCCGATTCAGAATCTTCCGTTCGGTGTTTTCTCCAGGAAGGGCGAAACTGAACGTCGCGTTGGCGTTGCGATCGGAGATCAGATAGTCGACATCGGCGAGTCGCTGAGCGCGAATCTTTGGAGTGGAAGTGCGCGGGATGTCGCGCGATTCTGCGACCGGCCGAGCATGAAAGAGTTGATGGAGGCACCCAGGGAGGCGTTGTCGGAATTTCGCGCGCGTTTGAGCGAGCTGCTCGCAGGGACTCCCGGAGATGAATCGGCAATCAATCCACTCCCGCCGGGCGCGCTCGTGCCAATGGCTGAGGCCGAGATGCGCCAGCCGGTCGAGATTGGCGATTACACCGATTTCTACGCGTCCATTTACCACGCGACCAACGTCGGCAAGTTATTCCGACCCGACAATCCATTGTTGCCCAACTATAAGTATGTGCCGATCGGCTACCACGGCCGCGCGTCGTCGATCGTTGTGAGTGGGACCGAGGTGCGGAGGCCCCTCGGTCAGACGCAGCCCGCCGGCGCGACGTCGCCTTCCTTCGGCGCGTCGCAAATGCTCGACTACGAGGCGGAGGTCGGATTCTTTGTCGGCGTCGGAAACGAGCTTGGCAACCCGGTGCCTATCGACGATGCCGAAGAGCACATCTTTGGCGTCTGCCTGGTCAACGATTGGTCAGCACGCGACATCCAGTCATGGGAGTACCAGCCGCTCGGTCCGTTCCTCGCGAAGAATTTCGCGACTTCTATCTCGCCCTGGATCGTGACCTGGGAGGCGCTCGAGCCATATCGAGTACCGGCGTTTTTCCGACCGCCCGGAGATCCCGCGCCGCTTCCGTACCTTGCATCGGAGAAGGACCGCAACGAAGGCGGAATCGAGTTAACAGTGGAGGTCTACATTCGGTCGATGCTGATGCGCGAAGGACACATGCGGCCCGCACGCCTCAGCGCCTCCTCTCTCGCCGATATGTACTGGACGGCTGCCCAGATGCTGACTCATCACACGAGCAACGGCTGTAACCTTCGGACCGGCGATTTGTTCGCCAGCGGAACCATCTCTGGGCCGGATTCCGGCGCGCAAGGCTGCCTTCTCGAGCTGACCCGTCGCGGCGCTGAACCCGTCGTGCTTCCGACTGGCGAGGAACGGCGGTTCCTCCTCGACGGCGACGAGGTAATTATGCGTGGTTACCTGCAGCGCGAAGGAGCCGCCCGCATTGGGCTCGGCGAATGCTCTGGCCTCGTCGTAGGCTCCTCCGCGCGTTAACCGTCACCAACAATCGATGTCAGCAAAAAAGAAAGCGCTCGGACCGCTGTACGTTGTCCGCAACTCCCGCATCCACGGACGCGGAGTGTTTGCGGCGCGCTACATCCGGAAGGGAACCAGAATTCTGGAATACAAGGGCGAACGTATCGATAACGACGAAGCCGACCGGCGCTACGACGACAGCAAAATGAAGCGTCACCACACGTTCTTGTTCACGCTCGATGACAAAACGGTGATCGATGGCGCATTGAAGGCTGGGGGCGGCGACGCGAGCTTCATCAATCATTCGTGCGATCCCAACTGTGAAGCGGTGATCACCGGCAAGCAGATCTTTATCCACGCGCTACGGGGAATCGAGCCCGGGACCGAGCTCGCGTACGACTATCAGTATGAGCGCACTGGCAAGAACGACGCGGAGCTCGAGAAGTTCTATGTCTGCAGGTGTGGGGCGCCCAATTGCCGCGGCACGATCATGAAGCCGGCGAGAAAGAAGCGCGGACGGCGATAAGCGCCACTGGACTTGGAGCGCGCAGCGCTTTTATTCAACATCGAACTCTTATTGGAGCAATAGAATGCGTTTCGTCTATCGGGCGCTCGGCTTGACGTTTGCGCTCGCGACCTCCGCGGGGGCACAGATCTCCGCTGTACCAATCCAGACAAAACCCCTCGATCCGGTGAATCTCGACCGCTCGGTCTCCGCCTGCACGAATTTCTACGAATTCGCGAACGGCGGCTGGATCAAGACCCATCCGATTCCGCCCGCTTATTCCGCCTGGGGCAGCTTCAACGAGCTGCAGGAAAACAACCAGTCGAACCTGCTGAAGATCCTGCGCAACGCTGCCGCGAACGGTAACACGCAGGCCAACTCCGACCTCCACAAGCTCGCGGTTTACTACTCCACCTGCATGGATTCCGCAGCGGCCGAGCGCGCGGGTGCGCAGCCGATCGTGCCGGAGCTCTCACGCATTGCGCGCATCAACAATCGCCGCGACGCCGAAGCCGAAGTTGCTCGGTTGCACTCGATGGGCATCCCCGTGCTCTTCTCGTTCGGGGCCCAGCAAGACGCCAAGAACAGCACGGACGTAATCGCCGGCATCAGGCAGGGCGGGCTGTCATTACCCGATCGCGATTATTACCTCAATACCGACAAGCGCTACGTCGACATCAGAGCGAAATACCAGGATCACGTCGCGAAGATGTTTGAGTTGACCGGTGAAAGCGCGTCACAGGCCGCGGCCGATGCACAGCAGGTTATTGCGCTCGAGACCGCGCTCGCAAAGCCTGCCAAGACGCGCGTCGAGCTCCGCGATCCGAACGCGAACTATCACAAGATGACTTCGACCGAGCTGAGCGAGCTCGCTCCCGGGTTCAATTGGCCCGGAGTGTTCTCTGGCGAAGGCAGGTCGGACATCTCCACGATCAACGTTCAGAATCCGGCGTTTGTAAAAACGGTCGACAGCTTGCTGACCGC
>DATAHM010000034.1:0-4487 GCA_036263215.1 Gemmatimonadaceae bacterium | reverse complement strand
TCCGTCAGTCCCTCCCTCCGACGGAGTCAGCAAACTGAAGCGCACGGTCGTGCCCTGTCCGGATTTGCTTTCGATCCAGATTTCGCCGCCGTGCCCTTCGACGATTCCTTTCGCTATGGCGAGACCGAGACCAGCGCCCTGCCGGTCGGTTCGGGTCGACTGCCAGTAGCGGTCGAAGACCTTGATGACCTGGTCTTCCGGAATCCCGCTGCCGGTGTCGGTGACGGAAAAAACCACTTCGCCATTCTGGCGCTTTGCACCGATTGCGATTTTCCCACCCGCCGGTGTGAACTTGATGGCGTTGCCAACGAGGTTCGAGATAACCTGCTCGATGCGCTCGGTATCTGCGGCGACCTTCGGCAAGCCTCCTTCGATCTGAATATCGAGGCCGATGTTCTTGTCAGCCACGAGTGGACGCAGTGTTCGCAATGCCTCCGTCAAAAGGTCCGACGGATCAATTGCCTCGGGCGCCAGGATAAGCTGTCCTACATCAAGTCGAGTGACGTCGAGCAGATCCCGGATCAGCGTATCCATCTGAGCAGCCGCCTCGGAGATCAGCTCCAGGCTCTCCTTAGTCCCTGGCGATCGGTCCGACGTCGTATTCAGCACTGCGCGGCTGAGCATTTTGACGGCCGCTACCGGGTTACGGAGGTCGTGTGAGACGACGCCGACGATCTCTTCGCGCGCTCGCAAGCTGCCGCGAACGGCATCCAACAGCCGGGAGTTGTCCAGGGCAAGCGCCGCCAGCCGGCCAAGGTCTTCCGCGAAGCCGAGCTCGTCGACGTCGAATCCACGTTTGGATCGGAACAGGCTCAGCACCCCGATCAACTGACCGCGCGCAATCAAGGGAAGAAACAGTGCAGCGACGGGAGCCATCGCTTCGACGCCGGCGATGTACGTCGCGTTCGAGCTCGATTGTGTAATTCTCGCCGTGGCATCGGACTGCAGTACCACCGGCACGCGCTTCTTGAGAATCTCCGACAGCGGATGTTCAGCCGGCGGCTTCCTGGTTCCGGCGCGCGTGATCTTCTCCAGGATCTCGTTCACCGCCGGATCGGTATGACACACGGCGCCAGCGCGGTAACCATCGTCGGTACGATTCTCCAGGATACAGCCTTCAGCTAGTGTTGGCACGGCAAGATCAGCCACGCTGGTCAGCAACTCGTCAGACCCGTATGTAGACGCGAGGCGTTCACCGGCTGCGGCTAGAAACTCCTGCCGCTTCTCGAACTGTTTGCGGACGCTGATGTCGCGCAGGACCACCGCGTAGATGACGTTATCACCCTGGTGGACCTGGGAGATCGCTGCTTCCGCCGGAAATTCTTCGCCGCTCTTACGCACACCCGCGATCTCGCGTCGCTCGCCCATTCGCCGGGCAGTAACCCCTGACCGACCGAAGTCGGCGACCTGCCGAGCGTGATTGGACCGGTATCGTTCGGGCATCAGTACTTCGACGCGCTGCCCGATGATCTCTTCCGGCGTCCAGCCGAAAATTCGCTCCGCGCCCTTGTTGAAGAACGTGATCCGCTGGAAATCGTCCATGCAGATAACCGCATCGGCAGCGATGCCGACGATTTCAGCGAGTATCTCGTGTGTTATGCGTTCGGGCATCGGTGTAGGGCGATCCCTGACTTCGCTTGTAGCGGTTTCACCGCGAACAATCCTCCATATCACGACAGAGGCAGCTGTTCCTCAATCGTACCTTCCTTGGCACGGTACGACAACCACGCGAGGACACCTGTGAGCAAATACACTATAGAAAAACTGTCTGACGGTTTGACGGGTCAGCCAAACTCCCGGCGGGAATTCCTGCGCAAGGCAGCGCTTACCGCCTTCGTCGGCGGAGCTGCGAGTGCCTGCAGCATCGACCAGTCGGGGGCACAGGAAACCAAGGTCAGGGAGGCCGACCATAGTGGCGGCTCAATGGCGCCCAATCCAGCTCCGGTTTCCGCGGCGTCCGCCGCCGAGGCCATGGACAAGATGCATGAGGCGGGCATCAAGGCGTTTCCAGCAAAGACTGCCGGCAAGGGAAACCAGCTACTCAAACCGCGCATCGAGAAGGGCGTCAAGATCTTCGACATCACGGCTAAAAAAATTCGGTGGGAAACCGCCCCGGGACAGTTCGTCGAGGCGTGGGCGTATAACGAGCAGGTCCCCGGTCCGCAGATCCGCGTCCGCGAAGGCGATCGGGTTCGCCTCAACATCAAGAACGAGCTCGCCGAGTCGACCGCGGTGCATTTTCACGGTGTCGAGCTGCCAAACGCACAGGACGGAGTGCCCTTCATCACCCAGCCACCGATCAAGCCCGGGCAGAGTTATACCTACGAGTTTACCGCACCGAATCCTGGCTCACACATGTACCACTCCCACCACAATTCAGCGACACAGGTGGGACTCGGGCTACTGGGTGCATTCATCATCGAGCCAAAGAATCCGGCGCCAATAGAGCAGGCCGACATCGACTACGTCATGGTCCTCAATGACGGCGCGCACGGTTACACCTTCAACGGCAAAAGCTTTCCGGCAACGGAGCCGATCGTCGCCAAGCTCGGACAGAAGCTACGCCTCCGTTTCATGAACGAAGGCATGATGATTCACCCGATGCACCTCCACGGCATGCACATGACGATCATTGCCAAGGACGGCTGGAACGTGCCCGCGCCGTGGAAATGCGACACGCTCAACGTGTCACCCGGCGAGCGGTGGGACGCCATCGTGAATTGCAACAACCCCGGAACGTGGGCGTTTCACTGTCACATTCTGCCTCACGCCGAATCCGACCACGGGATGTTCGGGATGGTAACGGCGCTCGTGGTAAAATGAGATGACAACGATGGACCCAATCCCGCTCGTTGGATCAGCGACCAGGCCGCTCGTCGGAGATCGAGTGCCGGGCTGGCTACGCGCCATACTCGCGATTCCGCTCGAGCAGAAAGTACTCGGCGCAAATCTGTTGATCGTGCTTACTGCCTGGATCGTGCTCACGTCTCCGCTTATCGGCGCACGCATGGTAGCCACCGATATGGTCGTACTGCTGGGCGCGTTAGTCATGGGAGCGTTGACCAGCTATCTGCTTATTCGGCTCGCACTCAAGCCGGTAAAAGCGCTCGAGCACATCGCCCGCAGAGTTTCGCTCGGCCGCGTGAATGAGCGGGTGCCGGGGTCTGTGATCGCCGATCCCGATCTGGCCCACCTCGCGGCAACCATGAACGACATGCTCGACAATCTGGTGGCAGGCAGGAAGAAAATGGCGAGCCTTGCGGCCGAAGTCGTCTACGCTCAGGAAAGGGAGCGCGCGCAGGTTGCGCGTGACCTTCACGAATCCCTCGGTCAAACGCTCGCGGCTGCAAACTTTCAGCTGACCGCAGCGGCCAATCAGGAAGACGTCGCGGCAATGAGGGTTCGGCTGGCGACGGCGCGCGAGCTCCTGCGCACCTCGCTCGAAGAGTTGCGCAACCTCTCGCGCTCGCTGCATCCCCGGGTGGCAGACGATCTGGGGCTGCCGATGGCATTGCAGGCACTTGCCGATCGCGCGCGTCAGCGCTCGCTGATAAACGTCAATGTGGTTTCGGACCTGGGGGGAGTCGAGATTCCACGCGCGCTGTCTACGACGTTCTACCGTATCGCAGAGGAGGCACTGCGCAACGTGGAAGCGCGCGCCGACGCCGGCAACGCGCTCATTAGCCTTTCGGCGCACAAGGGCAATCTCGAGCTCGAAGTCAGCGACGATGGCTGCGCCATCGACGACACTGCGACTGCGAAGGCAAACGTCGTCCTTGCCAATATGCGTCGCCGCCTCTCGCTGGCGGGCGGACAGTTGCATATTGATAGTACGCCGGATGAGGGAACCCGGGTGCTCGCGACGGTAACCTTTGACACAGATGGGCAGGGGGAGGACGCGGCTTGAGCAAAGACGGCGTAATAACAGTTGTGCTCGTCGACGACCACGCAGTGGTGCGCGCCGGTCTCAAGGCCGTTCTGAGCACCGCGAAAGACATCCAGGTCATCGGTGAAGGTGCCAACGGCAAGGACGCTATTTCCCTGGCGGAGCGTCTCGATCCCGATGTGATCGTGATGGATCTGTCGATGGGCGAGATGGATGGCGCCGAAGCGACGAAGCAGCTCAAGGCGAAGGATACTCGCAGCAAGATTCTTATCCTCACCATGCACGCCGAGGATTCCTATCTGGTGCCGCTGCTCGAGGCAGGAGTGAGCGGTTATCTCGTCAAGAGCGCGGCCGACCGCGAGCTCATCGATGCCGTACGAGCTGTCGCGCATGGAGACGTATACATGCAGCCGTCAGCCGCTCGCGCGCTGGCGCAGCGCATTCAGCGGAAAGCCGAGCACGCCGACGACCGGACGAAGTTCGAGAAGCTGACCGAGCGCGAGCAGAACGTGCTCCGTTACGTCGCGCGTGGATATAGCGCACCCGAGATTGGCGAGAAGCTTTTCATCAGCCCGAAGACGGTCGACACGTATAAGCAGCG
>DATAHM010000033.1:0-11682 GCA_036263215.1 Gemmatimonadaceae bacterium | reverse complement strand
AGGATCTGGAGATCGATTCCGCCAGCGGCCTTGATGGCGGCTTCATACGCCTCGCACTCTTCATCGACGTCGTCGCGCGGAACATCGCCTTTCGGAATGTGGATGTTCTGGCGTTTGACGTTGATGTGGTTGAAGAGATTCTCCCACATATACCGATGATAGCTGTGAATGCTGTCCGGCTTCATCGGATAGTACTCATCGAGGTTGAAGGTGACGACGTCGGAAAAGTCGAGGCCGTCTTCCTTGTGCATCTTGATCAATTCGCGGTAGATGCCGATCGGCGTGCTACCGGTAGCGAGACCGAGCACTGCACGGCCGCCAGCGGCACGCCGATCTTTGATGATCTGAGCGATGCGGGTGGCGATCGTTCTCGCGATCTCGTCGTACTCGACGATTACAACCGGGACTCTTTCCCTTGAAGCTGCCATTTTTGTGTGGAGGGTACGGCCAAAAAGATACGCAAAATTCTTGCACCCGCCGATCAGCTGTCCCCGATGATGCGCCCTACCTGCTCTCCCAATTGACGATGCGGGCGCCGAGTACGGCTTGCTGCACCGCGTCGGCAACGTCGCGACGGAGTTGGACGTGACGGGTGTTGCTGCCGGTTGGATTCACACGGTTGGTGAGTACGACGACGAACAGATCTTTTTCGGGATCGATCCAGATCGAAGTTCCGGTAAATCCAGTGTGGCCGAAGCTCCACGGAGAGAAGAACTGACCGGCACTCGACCCGCCTTCCGGGGAATCCCAGCCGAGGGTCCGTGACGATTCCTTGCCCTGGCGCGCGGTCCAGCGAGCGATGGTTGCCGGCTTCACGATCCGAACTCCATTCACGCCTTCGCCACCGTTCAGAACCATCATCGAGAACAGCGCAAGGTCGCGCGCCGTCGAGAACAATCCGGCGTGCCCTGCAACGCCGCCCATTGCCCACGCGTTCTCATCGTGGACGGCGCCCCACAATAGACCGCCGCGCGCATCGTCGACCTGAGTCGGCGCGATGCGCGGCCGCAGCGAAACCGGCGGCTGAAACTGTGTATCCGTCATTCCGAGCGGCTTGAAGATCTTCTCGGCTGCCAGGACATCGAGGGTCTTGCCGGTGATGCGCTCCATGATCAGCTGCAGCAGGATCATGTCCCAATCGCTGTAAATCATTTTCGTGCCCGGCGTGTACTCGAGCGGGCGGGCGTTGATCTGGTAGAGATACTGGTCGCGACCGCGCGCGGTCGAATAAAGATTTGCGCCGGCCTCGAGGCCGCCGCTGTGGGTGAGCAGCTGCTTCACCGTGATTTGCGCTTTCTCGGGCGAATTGAACTCAGGCAGATACGATGCGACGGTGCGATTGATGTCGAGCTGCCCACCTTCCTCGAGAACCATCGCGACAGTCGTCGTCGCAATCACTTTGGTGAGTGATGCGAGATCGTACAGAGTGTTGGTGTCGACGGCTGGGGATCCCGGCTGATTCCAGTCGATGTATCCGTAACCCTTCATGTAGGCGATGTGTCCGTTCCGACCCACGGCGATCGCAACGCCCGGAGCTACGGCTTCCTCGATCGCGGTCTTGACGATTTTGTCCAGCTTCGTTGGCAGCGACGTATCGAGCCCTGAATTGTTGAGACCCATCTGGGGCTCGACGTAATTGATCGGCGGCGGGGCCGCGGCGATGCGGGCAGGTGGGGGCGGAGGTGCGCAGGCAGCAGTCGCGAGGAGCGACAATAACGCGAGCCGGGAAACAGACTTCATGAGCCGGTGGGTGCGGGTCCAAAGGGATGGGCCAGCTCACCGGCCCAGGGTTCGTAAGTAGGACGATTGTCCGGACCGCGGACAACGTTTTTCTTATGTTAATCGAATGACTACCGACGGTGTCCAGTGGCAGTGGGCGCGTTTCGCGGAGTTGCGGCCTGACGAGCTTTATGCCGCGCTCCAGCTGCGCGAGGCCGTCTTCATCGTCGAGCAAAACTGCGTGTATCACGACGCGGATGGCCGGGATTCCGAGGCGTGGCACCTTCTGGGATGGCTCGGCGATAAGACCGAACGGCGCCTCGTCGCCTACGCGCGCGTCTTTCCGCCGGGGGTGCGCTACGTTGAGGGATCAATCGGCCGGGTCGCAACAGCCCGGCAGGTGCGGGGCCGCGGGTTTGGCAAAGCTCTAATGGCTGAAGCCTTGCGACGACTGGAAACGCTGGCTCCGCGGCAGCCTGTGAAGCTCGCGGCTCAGCGCTATCTCGAAGACTTCTACTCGAGCTTCGGATTTCGAACAGTATCCGCTCCCTACGAGGAAGACGGCATCATCCACGTCGACATGATTCGCTGAGCTGCATGTGATAACCAAGTCCCGGTACTACGACGGCGAAACTTTCGCCGATTTCATCGCGCGTCCAATCAAGAACCAGGCGCTGTGGCAGGCAATCGCCAAGCGCGTGGAGATTCCGATCGAGCTGTCGGCGCGAGTCGATGCGTTGCACGGCCACTGGCATCTGCTGGTACTAAGCGAGGACTGGTGCGGCGATGCGGTGAATATCGTACCGATCGTCGCCAAGCTCGCTGACTCGGTCACGAACATGGACCTTCGCATCCTCGCCCGGGATGAGAACCTCGACATCATGGATGCGCATCTGACCGGCACGTCGCGCTCGATTCCGATCGTGATCCTTCTCAACGAGAAATTTCACGAGTGTGGCTGGTGGGGGCCGAGGCCGTTCGCGCTGCAGAAGTGGGTGAGGCAGGAAGGGATGACGCTGCCGAAAGAGGATCGGTACCACTACATCCGTACGTTCTACGCGCGGGACCGCGGGCTCACCACCGCCACCGAGATCGTGCAAATGCTCGAGGACTGCTGCACCGCTGCTTCTGTCTGAAGCGCGCATCCCCCCCGCTTCTCCATCAACGAGCGGCTTAGGCCCGCGAAATTGCCGCGGCTTCTCTACGCCGACGCAGTGGTGTGCACCGGCTCGTCGCATTCGTCGCCGACGAGGCTGACGTTGCGGCTGCTCTCCTCCAGAAACTTCGGTCTCGCTCGGCAGCTACCATCGGCGACGACGCGCGTTCCTTTCGCGAGCACGTCGCGGATCTCGAGGGATCCCTTGGTCAGGACCAGAATGTCGGCATCGCATCCCTTCTCGAGTTTGCCTTTCTTCTCGAGCTTCAGAATCTCCGCGGTGTTCGAGGTCACGAAGCGCAACGCCAGCTCCAGCGGAATACCGTGCTTGACGACGAGGCCGCAGAACTGGCCGTAGAAGACATCGGGCGTAGCCGAATCCGCATCGGACGAGATCGTGAATTTCTCAGGCGGGCCGCCGCGCTCCAGGTAGTACCGCGTCCACTTGGCCGCGTCTTCCTCGACGACGTCGATGTTGATCGGCATGCCCTCGATCGCGAAAGCGATGGCCTCGTCCATCAGCTCCGTCGTGCGCTGAACGTGCGTGGGGAACAACCATTCGGGCTTGATGTCGAAGTTCTCCAGGAGATTCAGGAGCGGCTCGAGCCGTTTGTCACTCTCGCCAACGTGAAAATGGGTTATTCCCGACTTTCCGCTCAGCAGCCCGCCGACGTGGCAGTCGAACACGAGTCGCGCCAGCTCCTGCGCGGTCGGCGCGAGCGAGCGCTCGTCAGAGATAGCGACCTCTCCTACGCCGATGCACTCCTTGATGTAGAGCATGTCTTCACGCACGTGGCCGAGCATCGTCGTGGGCGGGACGTTGTAGCCGCCGGTCCAGAGGTAGGTGCTTAGGCCTTCTTCTTCGAGCGCCTTCACCCGAGCCAGCAATCCCGGAAGCGTTTTCATCGTCGTGTCGACGCCGAGCGTGCCCACTACGGTCGTTACCCCCGCGCGACAAATCTCGTCGATGAAAAGCATCGGAGACTGGAGTGCGAGACTCCCCTCGCCACTGCCGCCAAGCAGATGCTCGTGCGGGTCGATGAGCCCCGGCGTGACGACGCATCCGGTGGCGTCGATTACCTCGTGCTCCACACCGAGTGCATCGAGTGCTCGCCTATCGATATCGCCGATCTTCTCGATGGCGTTGTTCGCGACCAGCACGTCCTTCCGCCCGAGCGGCCCCGGCGCGTACAACTCTCCGTTCTGAATGAGCGTAAGCATTACTTCGCCGCCGCGACCTTTCTCGGCCGCTCTTCGACCGGAAGTCCCAGTTTTTCTCTGATCACCGGCTCCGGATGGTAATGCGGACGCCTGTTGCGCAGATCGAAGGTGTCGGACTGGTTCAACACGTGAAGCTTGACGCCGTAGATGCAGAGCGCCATGCCCGGGTCCGCTTCGTTGACATTGCTGAAAGTGACTTTGCTGCCATCCACCACATAGACTGCGTTCGAGCCGACGACCTGGAAGCGACCTCTCTGCACAAGGATCGCTGTGTCCTCATCGAGCCCGATTCCGAGAATTCGTGGATTCTGCGCCACTGCGCCGAGGAGACGGCCAATGCGTCCGCGCTGCGCGAAATGCTGGTCGACGATGACGTTGGGAAGAAACCCGAAACCCGGTGCCAGGGCGAGGCCCGAGCGGACCCGGTGCGATTCGTCGCCGTGGCCGGCGACCATCATCGTTTCGGTCATCACTGAAGCACCAGCGGAAGTGCCCGCGATGAGCCCGCCCGCATTGAAGATCTGACTGATGCGGCTGTAGATGGGCGTGTCGCCAATCTGACTGGTGATCTTGAGCTGGTCGCCACCGGTGAAAAAAACCGCATCCGCATCATTGAGAACGTTGAGGCTCGATTCGAGTCGGGCTTCCTCTCGGCTTTCGATGGCGAGGTGATGAACGTGCCGGACTCCGAGGCCGCGAAAAACACGCTCGTATTCATTGAAAGAGGCCTGCGGTTCGCCGGATGCGACGGTGGCGACGACAATCTTTCCGGCTTTGCCCACTTTCTTGGCGAGCAGGCGGAGGATCGTCTTCTCGCCTTCTTTGTCTTCGTGGCCGCCAATTATGAGCAGGCTACCGAATCCAGGTCTCTTGCGCATGCCAGGTCACGAGGAAAAATCCAGGCCGTTCCGTTTTCTCGAGCGCAAACACCCCGAGCCAAACGGGGAGTCCGATTAGACGCTCGGGGCGATCGTCGCGGGGGGCGGATTCTGCACGGCTGACCCACCGGCGCGCGGCAGTCGAAGGGTAAAGGTCGACCCTTTGCCCAGCTCGCTCGTCGCCGTGAGCGACCCACCCATCGCCTCGGCGAGACGCCTGCTGATGGGAAGACCGAGACCGGTTCCGTTCAGACTCGCGCCGCCGCTCTTGAGTTGTACGAAAGGCTCAAAGATAGTTTCGAGCTTGTCGGGCGGAATGCCGCGCCCTGTATCGATCACGTCGATGGTCACGTATTCCGGCTCGAGCCCGCATTGAACGACGATGCTGCCGCCGGGCGGGGTGAACTTGATCGCATTCGCCAAAAGATTGAGCACGATCTGCTGTACCTTGGCTGGATCTGCCTGCGCGACAACCGCTGGATCCGCGCACTTGTACTGGTAGTGCAGGTTCCTTTCTTCGAGATGCGGACCGACGAGCGCCTCGAGTGTCGACAGCGTGGCGTTCATGACGGTTGGGTGGCAGGCGATTTCAGGCCATTTGCCGCTCTCGAGCTTGGCAAACTCGAGGATGGTGTTGATCAGTCCGAGCAGATGCTGCTGACTGTGCTGAATCCGCGAGATATCCCGCTGCTGCAACTCGTTCAGGGGCCCGTGAATCTGCTGGGCGAGCAACTCCGTGTAGCCGAAGATTGCCTGCAGCGGCGTGCGAAACTCGTGACTCAAAAGAGCGAGGAAGTCGGACTTGATTCGGTTCGATCTTTCGGCCTGTTCGCGCGCCTCACGCTCGCTGACCAGCAACTCGTCTTTGACCTTGTTTGCCGACGCGAGCTGCGCGGTGCGGGAGGCGACCCGCAGCTCCAGCTCGCGGTTTAGTTTATGGACTTCTTCCTCCGCTGCCTTGCGTCTGGAAATGTCCCGCAAGATCCAACGGAAGCCGGTGATACTCTTATCCTTTGCTGAGATTCGCCCCACCGAAACCGACGCTGGTGTCCGTTGCCCAGCGCGCGGACGAAGTGTGATTTCCCAGTCTTCAATGCGGGGCATTCCACAAAGCTGATCGAGCTGGTGCCGGAAAGCGCGGCGCGCGGCATCATCGAAATAAATCGAGAGCGGCTTGCCTATCAAAAACTGGCGCGATACGCCGAGTAGCTCGCCAGCAGCGGTGTTCGCTTCGCGTACGGTTCCGTGTTCGTCGGTCACGATGTAGGCATCCGGCGCCGCGTCGAACAACTCCAGATATTTCTGGCGCTCGCGATCGATCGCATCGCGACTCGCGGCGAGCTCGTCGTTCTGTTGCCTGAGCTCCTCGTCGGCTACGCCGAGCTCTTCGAGCGCTTCGGAGAGAGCGTCATCGCCGTGCGCTGCGCGCACGCCCTGTCCCTCTGCCTGGACTGCCCGGGTGCGGCTCCTCGCCTCCCGGACTCGACGGGAGAATTCATTGAGGTCGCTGGTTGGTTGAGGGGGCTGCTCAGGGTCCATCATTTGCAAAAACGTTTCGGCTCGAAGCTCTCCCAACACCGGCATAATGCAACTCTAGGGCCGACCAGCCCGTGCTCGATTAAGCCGCAGACGTATACATGACCCAGCGAGATATCGTGGTAATCGGGGCGTCGGCGGGCGGGGTTGAAGGTCTCAGCGCACTCGTCGCGGGACTACCCGCCGATCTTAACGCGAGTCTTTTCGTCGTCGTTCACATCCCGTCGAGTGGAACGAGTGTGCTGCCCCAGATTCTCACTCGTCGCGGAAAGTTGCCGGCCATTCATCCCGACGATGGCGAAGCGTTCGAGCGTGGCCAGATCTATGTCGCGCCCCCAGGCCGCCATCTCATTCTGGAAAAACGCCGCATGCGCCTGGTGATCGGTCCCACAGAACACGGCGTACGCCCGGCTGTAGACCCGCTGTTTCGCTCGGCCGGACTGAACTTCCGCGAGCGTGTGGTGGGCATCCTTCTGTCGGGCAATCTCGACGACGGCACCGCTGGACTTGAAGTGATTCAGGCCGTCGGTGGCGTAACAATCGTCCAGGATCCAGCCGAGGCGCTTTACGATGGCATGATTAAAAGCGCGATCGACGCGGGTTGCGCGCAAAAAATTCTTTCCATTTCCGAGATTCCATCCGCGATAGTAGAACTGGTGGGGACGGGGGTGGCGCAGGGGAGACCGGCGATGGCAGACGAGAACGAGGAAGTGCAGGATCAAAAGGAGCTCGCGATCGACAAGCTCAATTTCCGCCAGCTCCACGGTGACGATCAGCCGGGAGTAGTGAGCGCATTCACCTGCCCGGATTGTCACGGGACACTGTGGGAGCTCACCGAGACGGACACCCTGCGGTTCCGGTGCCGGGTAGGCCACGCGTACGCGATTGAAAGTTTGCTGGCGGGGCAGGCAGAGGGGGTGGAGTCTGCTTTCTGGATTGCCCTCCGCGCCCTCGAGGAGCGCGCCGCATTGCTCCGACGTCTCATCGACCGTGCCCGGAAAACCGCCTCCAAAGCGAGGGTTGCGCGCTATACTGAAGAGGAGCAGATCGTTGCCAAACGGGCAAAGACCCTGCGCGACGTGATCCTCAATGGCATCCTCACAAATGACAACCAGGACTCCGCACACGTGTGATGCGCTGAGCCCGGGCTTGGGACTCTGTGGCTGAAACAAACGAGGCAAGCGACTTCGAAGAGCTGCTCGAGCTGGTGAAGCGAACGCGTGGCATCGACTTCAAGGGTTACAAGCGAACGAGCCTCGTGCGGCGCTTCAACCGCCGAATGCAGGATGTCGGCGTTGACAATTACAGAGACTATATCGCGCTTCTAAAGAATGATGCGCGCGAATACGACCATCTGGTCAACGCGGTGCTGATAAACGTCACGTCATTTTTCCGGGACTCGGTACCGTGGAAGTTTCTTGCCGAGGAGGTCATTCCGCGACTCATCTCGGAAAAACCGCCGGATGCTCCGATACGCGCCTGGAGTGCTGGCTGCGCCACCGGCCAGGAAACTTTCAGTCTCGCCATGATGCTCGGGGAAGCTCTCGACCGCGCGGCGTTCGTAGAGCGGGTAAAGATCTACGGCACCGATCTCGACGATGACGCGCTCGCCATTGCGCGGGCAGCAACCTACACCGAAAAACAGGTGGAGATCGTGCCCCCGCCATTGCTCGCGAAATACTTCGACAAGATTGGCTCAAAGTACGTCTTCAGGAAGGAAATGCGCCGACGCGTAATCTTTGGGCGTAATGATCTCATTCACCACGCGCCAATCTCGCGAATCGATCTCCTCATTTGCCGCAACACTCTGATGTACTTCGATGCGGCGACGCAGGCAAAGATCGTGAATCGCCTTCACTTCGCCTTGAACGAAAACGGCTACCTCGTCCTGGGGAAGGCCGAAACGCTCACGGCGCACGGGGGCCTTTTCGAGCCAGTGGACGTTCAACAGCGGGTTTTCCGAAGGGTCGGAGGTGAAAGCAGGGTGAACAGAGCCATGTTCGCGCCCACGGCCAGGCGCGAGGGAGATTCAAGCGAACTTGAGCGCATCGCGCTTCGCGATGCATCCTTTGAGCGGACGACCGTGGCGACCTTCGTCGTCAACCGAAAGGGCTACCTCGCTCTGGCAAACGAGCGGGCGCGAGCGCTCTTCAGGCTGGGGCCGGCAGATATCGGGCGCCTGTTCCACGATCTCGAGGTCTCGTATCGTCCCATCGAGCTCCGCTCTTTGATCGAGCAGATCTTCGTGGACGAGCGGCCCGTAAATCTCGTCGAGATGTCGTGGCCCGCCGGCACCGAACGATGGTTCGATGTGCATCTCGTGCCGCTCTACGACAGCAGGCGCGCTCTGATCGGGGTAACCGTCAGCTTCGACGATGTGACGGCATTCCGTCAGGTGAAGCTCGCGCTGCAGCGATCCCACGCCGATCTCCAGGCCGCATTCGAGGAGTTGCAGTCGACGAACGAGGAGCTCGAGACGACCAACGAGGAGCTGCAGTCGACGAACGAAGAGCTCGAGACCACGAACGAGGAGCTCCAATCGACCAACGAGGAGCTTGAGACGATGAACGCGGAGCTCCAGGCCATCAACGAAGAGCACGAGATCGTCAACGCCCGACTGCGTGCGTCGGGTGACGACCTCCAGGAGCTGAATTCCCGACTCGAATCGATCTTCGCGAGCCTCAAGGGCGGAGTGGCGATCATCGATTCGGATATGCAGGTCAAGATCTGGAATCGGCGCGCCGAGGAGATGTGGGGAATTCGGAGCGACGAGGCGGTCAATCGCAACTTTCTGAGTCTCGACATTGGCTTGCCGGTCGACAAAGTCGAGCCGATAATCGACGCGACAATGGGCGACGGCATGGACTCGCACCAGATGACGCTCGACGCGGTCAATCGGCGCGGCAGAAAGATTCGCTGTAAGGTGACTTCGACACCGCTGCTGAAGCCGGAAAGCGACGCACCTCAGGGAGCGATCCTTGTAATGGAGGAGATTGCTGCCCAGTGAGGGCTTAAACGCGAACGAGGCACGGGGAATTCCCCGTGCCTCGTTCGCATCCGTCCCGGCTGGGACTAGGTGTTGTTGCCGCTCGATCTCCGCCCACCGCGCGAAGCCTCTCCGCCTTTTCTGCCAGCAACGCGGGCTTCTTCACTCGTGAACTCGTGAGCCGTTCCCTTCTGGTGTGCCGCTCGGCCCCCTTTCGCCGCGATGGCGCGCTGCGCCTGGGGATCCATGGCTGCGAATCCACGCGGTGTTTTCCTGCTCACCGCTCCGCTGGCGGCTCCTCCTTCACGGATTATGCCGTCACCGCCGGAGCTGTTGCCGTTGCGTCCGGTGACGCCGCTCGATCCGCCGCGCGCGATGCCGTTGCCATCGAGTGCGCCTCCGGACTCGCCTCGCTGATCGATAAGGTTGCCTCGGTTGTTGGACTGGTCTGCCATTTCAATCTCCTGCCGCGATAAATTCAGGTTGAGTGCGTCGCGGCTTCTCCGCGTCTGCCAGCGTGCGGCAGCCGTTGGAGGAAGGCGACGATCGAAGTGAACAGACTTTGTGCGCAAGCGTCAGGCCGTAATTTCAGAGGGAGGGCGAGCGTCCGGTGAATTGTGGATTACCCCTCTTGGCACATAAGTGTGACGTGGTGTGTTATGCGTGCATCACTTGCGCGCAGATGCTGGAATGTTCAGCGTATTTGTCATCGAACGACAACCGGGTCAAGGGATGTCAGTCAATCCAGTAGAAGCAGAAACGCTCTCGAAGATCGCGGTCCTCACGGATCTCGAGCCCGTCGTCAACGAGTTGATGGCTTCGCACGAGGCGAAGCGTGTCCTCTGGTTTCCGGCAGAATTGCTGGAGCCGCCGCCGGGGGAAGACCCCGACCATCACTTGCGGGCACTCAGGGAGCGGGCGCGAGGCATCAGCGACCCGGCGCGCGTCGCCCTAGCCCTCAATCTGCTCACCGAGGAAGGCCTGCCCCATTTCCACCGGTTGCTCGCCGTTTATCTGGGTACGGACAGCATCTGGGCGAAGTGGAACAACCTCTGGACCGCGGAGGAGGACAGGCACGGAGCGATTCTGCACGATTACACGAGGGATGCCGGCATCTTCGATCCGGTAGTGATCGAGAAGATGCAGTTCGACTACATCAAGGCCGGCTTCGAGCCGGAGTGGGACAAGGACCCCTATCGGGTCTTCGTCTACACATCGCTGCAGGAGCGGGCGACGCAGGTGTCGCATGCGAACACCGGTAAGTTCGCGTCGGAGTACGAGCCGATGATTGGCACCGTGCTCCAGAACGTCGCCAAGGAGGAGGCCCGCCACTACACGTTCTATCGCTCGGTGTTCAAGGCAGTGCTGGAGCGTGATCCGAACCAGGGACTGATCGCCGCGGCCAAGATCATGCCCGCGATCGACATGCCGGGCGTCAATATGCCGCACTTCAGGGAGCTCGCGGACGTGGTGCGACGCGCGGGAATCTACGGACCGCGCGAATACCTGAAGATCGTTGAGGAGCTTATCAAATACTGGTCGATCGATACGATGGAAAGCCTCAACGATCTCGGCCGCGCCGCGCAGGAAAAGATCATGGGCATTCCGGCCCGCCTCGAGCGCATCGCGCAGGTGATGGAGCTCAAGAGCCGCCCCAAGAGCTTTGCCTTCGACGTGATCTTCAATCGCGAATTCGCTATGGAGTAGTGGGCGGTCGGCCGAACGACATCGTGGTCGGTCGGTCGGGCGAGGGTGTCCTCTTCGGCGACGACGGTCGCTCGGGCGGAGCCCCTAACTACGTTCGCTCGCTCCGCTCGCTCACGGGTCTCCTTGGTCGCTCCCTTGGACGTCGCCTGTGAGTACACCCTCACCCTCCCTTCCTGCCACGCTCTCGTTGTGGCGGCGGCTATGCATCACGGTGCGCGATTGAAGACCACGCCTAAGGCGGCCAGGCCGGAACCAACGACATCGCGCGTTTAAGGCGGCGCGGTGAGCGTCGTCGCGGGGTGTAGCCTCCCGCGCGGGAACTGCACGCCTCCAGTGCAGCAGCGCAGTTTGGGCGCGGCAGTTAGAGATCTGTACAAGGGAGGTGGGGAGTGGCATCACAGGCGACGTCCAAGGGAGCGACCAAGGAGACGCGCGAGTGAGCGGAGCGAACGAGCGTAGTTAGCGGCTCCGCCCGAGCG
>DATAHM010000032.1:0-10967 GCA_036263215.1 Gemmatimonadaceae bacterium | reverse complement strand
GCTGAGCTCCTGTCGGGGGTTCGAGGCGGCCAGACCCTCGGCTCACCAATCGCGATGCTGATTCAGAATCGGGACTGGAAGAACTGGCAGGAGATCATGGACCCGGCGCCGCGCGAGGGAGATCCCTTGCGCAAGCGACAGGTCACTCGGCCACGCCCGGGACACGCGGACCTCTCCGGCATGCTCAAGTACGACCGCGACGACGCCCGCGACGTGCTGGAGCGGGCCTCTGCGCGCGAGACGACAGCGCGCGTCGCCGCTGGGGCAATATGCAGGCGATTCCTCCGCGAGTTTGGTGTCGCCCTGGGCAGCCACGTAATCCACCTTGGTGGCATCGATGCGAGACGCCCTGATGCCATGCCGTCCGACCTCAACGCTGCCGCTGATGCGTCAGAGGTGCGGACACTGGACAAGGAAGCCGAAAGTCAGATGATTGCGCGAATCGACGCCGCGAAGGCCGAAGGCAACACTCTTGGTGGTATGGCCGAGGTGGTGTGTGACGGCGTGCCGGTCGGCCTGGGCTCTCACGTATCATGGGACAGGAAGCTCGATGGGCGACTAGCCGCTGCCCTTATGTCGATTCCTGCCGTGAAGGCGGTCGAGGTCGGTCTGGGAGTCGAGTGCGCGCGCCGGAAGGGCTCGGACGTCCACGACGAGATCGATGCCGACGAGACCAACGTAAAGACGGGCCGCGTCCGTCGGCGCACCAACCGGGCGGGCGGAATGGAGGGCGGGATCAGCACCGGCGAGCAATTGGTGCTGCGCGTCGCCATGAAGCCCATTAGCACGCTTATGCGGCCGCTCGCTACCATAGAAATGAAGACGCGCGAGGCGGCCCAGGCCGTCGCCGAACGAAGCGATGTCACAGCGGTGCCGGCGATGGGGGTTATAGCGGAAGCCATGACAGCATTCATCGTCGCTCAGGCTTTCCTGGAAAAATTCGGCGGAGACTCTCTTGGAGAGACCCGTCGCAATTATGACGGTTACATTGCGTCGCTGAGTAGCCGGACAGGACGTTAACGCGGTGTCACCGCATCTGATTTTTGTGGGGCTGCCAGGAGTTGGAAAGACTACTATCGGAAAAGCCGTCGCACGTCGCCTCGGCAGGTCATTCGTCGACTTCGATCAGGAGATCGAGCGCAGGTCCGGGATGGAGGTGCGCGAGATCTTTCGCCTCAAGGGGGAGAAGCATTTCCGTGCACTGGAGTTTGAGCTTACGCGCGAGCTCAGCACGACCGGAGGCATGGTACTCTCGCCCGGCGGTGGCTGGATAACGCAGAAAAGCTCTGTCGAACTTTTGCGTTCCGCTGGACGTATCATATACCTTAGAGCGTCACCCGAGGCGGTAGGCCGAAGATTGCGTCGAGTAGAGACGAGACCCCTACTGGCGGGGCGCGATCCCGTAGTCGCACTCAGGGAGCTGTACGAAAAAAGGCGGGAGATGTACGAGACAGCGGACGTTGTCGTTGATACAGAACCCCTTATGCGACAACAACTTATAGCAAAGATCGTCGAGCTCGCCTCGACTTTTGAGTAACTCAGACCACGAACATGGACGAAAGAATTCCGGGACAGACAACTTTCCGCGTGATGGGGCCGCACGAGCGGGGACGCTTCGCACCCGACGCGTGGGGTCATCTGCTCTCGCTCAATGGATCCGGGGCAATCAGCGGCCTCGAGCTCGAACACATCATCGAGCGCGCATTGATGCAGTTCGAGGGACGCATTGCCCTCGACGATCTGCGCGGACTGCTCGAGGGGACCGGGCTCGAAGATTCGTCCGGAAGTGGCGACAACATAACGGTGCATTAGAATGGCGAAAGCCAAGACTGCTAGAAAAAAAACAGCGACCAAGCGCGCGGCAAAAACCGCCGCGCCCGGTCGCGCGCGTAAATCAACGCCTGAAGTTGATGGGAATGGTGCGGGTCCCGAAGCGGGCTCGACGTCACTCGTGATCGTCGAGTCACCCGCAAAGGCAAAGACCATCGGCAAGTATCTGGGGCGGGCCTACCGCGTGCGCGCGACGATCGGCCACGTGCGCGACTTGCCAGAGAAGAAGATGGGAATCGACATCGAGAACGGTTTCGAGCCCGAGTACGTCACCATTCCGGGAAAGGAGAAGACCGTCGCCGAGCTGAAAAGCGCCGCGAAAGATTCTCGTGAGATCTTTCTCGCGACCGATCCGGACCGCGAGGGCGAAGCGATCGCGTGGCATGTTGCCCAGCAAATCAAGTCAAGAAACGGCGCACCGATCAGACGCGTGCTGTTTCACGAGATCACTCGCGATGCTGTACAGAAGGCGATCGCCAACGCTGGCGAGATCGACGAGCACAAAGTCGATGCGCAGCAGGCGCGTCGAGTACTCGATCGCCTGGTCGGCTACAAAGCGAGCCCCGTTCTCTGGAAGACCGTCAAGAAGGGAATAAGTGCCGGACGGGTGCAGACGGTCGCACTCCGTCTGCTTGTCGAGCGCGAGCGCGAGATTCGAGCGTTCAAACCCGTCGAGTACTGGACCGTCGAAGCGCTGCTGGAGAAGGATCGGCAACAGTTCACCGCGAAGCTCCATCTTCTCGACGGAAAGAAGCCCGTAATAAGCAACGAACGCGAGGCAAACGAGATTCTGTCCGCGCTCAAGTCGCGGAAGACTTTCGAGGTTACCGAAGTCAAGCGTCGCGAGCGCCGGAAGAATCCGGCCGCTCCATTTACGACGAGCACACTGCAGCAGGATGCGGCCAAGAAACTTGGTTTCGGCTCGAAGCGCACGATGCGTCTCGCGCAGGATCTGTACGAGGGTATCGAGATCGGTGAGGAGGGTGCCGTCGGTCTGATCACCTATATGCGCACTGACTCGACCCGTGTTGCGTCATCCGCGGCGGATCAGGCACGCGACTACATCAGGATGATGTATGGCGCACCGTACCTGCCGGACGCCCCGCGTCTTTACTCGGACGGCAAATCAAAGAATGCCCAGGACGCGCATGAATCGGTTCGCCCGACCGATCCGACGAGAAGGCCTGAGCACATCAAGAAGTACCTGAAAGAAGACCAATTCCGCCTCTACGAGCTGATCTGGCAGCGGTTCATGGCGTCGCAAATGTCTCCCGCGGTGTTCGATACCACTACAGTCGACTTCGACCTGGGCCGCTTTCTTTTCCGGGCTACCGGCAGCGTCGTCAAGTTCGACGGTTATCAGAGACTGTACAAGGAATCGCGCGAAGCCGAAGAGGGCAAAGCGCTGGAGGAAGAGCAGGGGCTGCCGGGTGTTGAGAAGGGAGAGAACATTCCGGTCAAATCCATCACCCCTTCGCAGCATTTCACAGAGCCGCCGCCCCGCTACTCGGAAGCGAGTCTTGTGAAGGAGCTCGAACGCCTCGGTATTGGACGTCCGTCAACCTATGCGTCGATCGTTTCTACGCTGGTCGACCGTCGCTATGCACAGCTCGAGCAGCGGCGTTTTTTCCCAACACCGCTCGGCGAGCAAGTCGAGAAAGTGATGGTCAAGAGCTTTCCGGATGTGTTCAACGTGAGATTCACTTCTCTCATGGAAAGCGATCTCGACAAGGTCGAAGAAGGGGATGTGAACTGGCGCAAGATGCTCGGCGATTTCTATGAGCCATTCGCCGCGTCGGTGAAGGGCGCCGATATCGAAGCGCTCATTGGCGAGGCGCACGACCTCTCGTCGATCGCGACCGAACGCTGTCCCGACTGCGGAGGCAAGCTCGTTCCGCGCGGTGGATTCTTCGGACCGTTCCTGGCGTGCGAGAATCATCCGAAAGCCTGCAAGTACACACGGCCATTGCGCGGTGATCGCAAACCGGCGCAACCAACCGACGAGATCTGCCACGAATGCGGGGCGCCGATGGTGATTCGTCATGGCCGCTCCGGCGAATTCCTCGGGTGCAGCAAATTCCCGAAATGCCGTGGAACCAGATCCATGCCCACCGGCGTCAAGTGTCCGAAAGATGGCGGCGACATCGCCGTGCGTCGCTCCAAAAAACGGGGAAAGGCATTTTACGGCTGCTCGAACTACCCCAAATGCGATTTCGTCGTCTGGGACAAGCCGGTTGCCGAAGTCTGCCCAGAATGCGGTTACGTAGGAGCCGAAGCGAAGTTCACGAAGACGCGCGGCGATTACCGGCGCTGCATCAAGTGCGCGAACGAGTGGGATGTCGCGCCTTCGCCTGAAGCCGTGGCGGTGTGACGCAGCGGGTAACCGTAGTCGGCGGCGGCCTCGCAGGCTCAGAGGCGGCGTGGCAGTTAGCCGTTCGAGGTTACGAAGTCGCGCTCCATGAGATGCGCCCGCTCACGCGCACGCCAGCGCACAAGACGGATCGGTTGGCCGAGCTCGTTTGCTCGAACACCTTCAAAAGTACGGAGCTGACGAATGCGCACGGCCTCCTGAAGGCAGAGATGCGTCTCCTTGGCTCCATGATTCTCGAAGCCGCAGATGCCGCCCGTGTGGCCGCGGGTAGCGCACTCGCCGTTGATCGCGACGTGTTTTCGCAGTCCGTCACCGCGCGGATTTCTCGAGAGTCCCGCATCGAGATCGTTCGCGGCGAAGTGGACGAACTAGAGAGTCCGGCGGTTATAGCAACCGGTCCGCTTACGTCGGACGGTCTGGCACGGGCGATCCGCGCAAGACTCGGCGTTGACGCGCTGGCATTCTACGATGCGATCGCCCCGATCGTGTCGCGCGAATCGATCGATGAATCGATTGCCTTTCGCGGCTCCCGCTATGGCAAAGAGACGATGGAAGGCGCGGATGATGGCGGGGCCTATCTCAATTGCCCGATGTCGCGGGAGCAGTACGAAGCTTTTCTCGATGCGTTGACCACCGCCGATCAATTCCATGGCCATGAGTTCGACGAGGTACCGTACTTCGAGGGCTGCATGCCCGTGGAAGTCGCTGCCCAGAGGGGCCGGGACACGTTGCGCTTTGGTCCTCTCAAGCCAGTCGGCCTTCGCGATCCACGTACCGGTCGCGAGGCACACGCCGTTGTGCAGCTTCGACAGGAAGACCGGGCTGGTCGCATGTGGAATCTCGTCGGCTTCCAGACTCGCCTCCGCATTCCGGAGCAGCAGCGCGTGCTTCGGATGATTCCCGGCCTCGAGCAGGCAGAATTTCTTCGTTATGGGTCCATCCACCGCAACTCGTATCTGAACTCGCCGAGTGCCCTTTCGTCGCATCTGGCGGCCCGGGACGACGCAACGCTGCTGTTCGCGGGCCAGATCACCGGCGTCGAAGGGTATACCGAGAGCTCGGCTACAGGATTGCTGGCCGGCATCAACCTGGCGCGAATCATCAGTGGAGACGAACCCGTCATTCCGCCGCCGACAACGATGCTGGGCGCTCTCTATCGATACATGAGAGAGGCGGATCCGCGACACTTTCAGCCAATGAATGCGAACTTCGGATTGCTGGACGATCTGCCGGTGACGGTGCGGGACAAGAAAAAGAAAAGGGAGATGTTCGCTGAGCGGGCTCTCGTCGAGCTGAAAGGGTGGATCGAAGCGAATGGCGTTCTTGACGCATGCGTCGCGCGCGTGTCATGACCAATGCTCCAGTAGCAGAAGGCGTAGAGAACGCGGTCGAGGGGAATGCAATCGGCGAATTCTTGCTTCACCTCGAGAAGGAGCGGGACGTCTCTCCTAATACACTCCTAGCTTACCGCCGCGACCTCGAGGAGTTCGCGCACTTTCTCGCCAATTACTACGGAACCAGAGAATGGTCCTGGCAGGGACTCGATCGCTTGACGATTCGTGGATTCCTGGCCCATCTCACTCGCAAGAAACTCAACAAGCGCTCGATTGCGCGCGCTCTGTCCGCGGTCCGCAGCTTTTACGGATATCTGCATCGTGTCGAGCAAGTGGAAGCGAATCCGGCGCGCGGAGTGACAACGCCCAAGCGGGACAAGTACCTCCCCGGCTATCTCGATCGCGCGCAAATCGAGCTCCTGTTTCAGTCGGCGGAGCTGAAGGCGCAGGAGGGAAGGTTTCCGGACGTGCGAAACTCGGCCATCCTCGAGCTGTTCTACTCGACGGGGATGCGTCTTTCGGAGCTCCGCGGGATCAACAGGATGGACATCGATCTTTTGTCCCAGCAAGTGAAAGTCCGCGGGAAGGGAAGGAAAGAGCGCATTATTCCCCTCGGAGACCATGCGCAGCTCGCGCTCCGAAACTACGAGTCGAAGCGCGACGAGCTGCTACGGGCAATTGGGCCGAGCGGAGATCGTACCGCGTTCTTTCTGAGCAATCGGGGCAAGCGGATTTCGGTGCGCGCCATCCAGAACGCGGTAAAGGGATTTCTCGATAAGATCGACGAGAGCTCCGGCCTGTCTACGCATTCTCTGCGACACACTTTTGCCACGCATTTGCTCGACGCGGGCGCGGATCTTCGGGCGGTTCAGGAGCTGCTGGGTCATGCCTCGATTTCTACCACGCAGATCTACACGCATACCAGTGTCGAGCGATTGAAACAGGTGTACCAGAAAGCACACCCCCGGGCGTAGGCTCTCTCGACGAGGACTCACGTACTCGATGCCCCAATTTCGCCACCACTGGATCGTGCGGGTCACTCATTGGGTGAACGTCGTCGCTGTCGTGATCATGGTCGGCAGCGGGCTGCGCATCTTCAACGCCTACCCGGCGTTCGCGCGCAAGGGTGAGCTCTTCTGCTGCTACCCATTTGAGCACAAGCCCATTCCCGCCTGGCTCACTTTCGGCGGCTGGCTCGGCGGAGCGCGTCACTGGCACTTCGCAATGATGTGGGTTCTGGTCGTCAACGGGCTCGTGTATCTCGCGTTCATCTATCTGCACGGTGAGTGGCGCGATCTCGTACCCAGGAAGAACGACATCCGCGACAGTCTGCAGATGCTCAAGTTCTATCTGTTCGTGAACAAGAATCATCCGCGCCACGGCAAGCATAACGCGCTGCAGAAGATGGCGTACTTCCTGTTGCCGTGGGCTGGCGGTTTTGCCGTCATCAGTGGGATCGCGATCTGGAAGCCCGTGCAGTTGGCACCGCTGACGAATCTGCTGGGCGGATACGTGTGGGCGCGGTATTGGCATTTTCTGGCGATGCTATTGATAGTGATCCTTAGCGTCATTCACGTTTTCATGGTATTCGCGGTCGATCCGTATTCGATTCCCTCGATGATCACCGGTCGCTACGACGAACGGCACTCTCCCCAGGCGAGAAACGCTCGGCCGTTCTACAATCTTTTCCCGCGTAGACGGGCGGCGGCAAAGGGATCATGACGCGCAGGGATCTCGAGCTCCGGCTCGCCCAGCTATTAAGCGGAAGAGGGCAGGTCGTATCGCCGCACCGCATCAACCGCCGCGATTTCGTGGTCGGTGGCGGGTTACTGTCTGCGGCATTTCTCGCGGCTTGCAACTCACGAGGGCCGAAGGCCGCCGACAAACTGCTCAAGTACGCGGAGCGGAAGAACCGCGTCGTCGAGCGCGCGCTCTTCAGGCACACCTCGATGGATGTAGTCGAGTCCGGAGCTTACGCTGCGGGCAACAAACTCCCCAGTTATTACGTCTCGCGCACGGTTCCGATCTGGGATGAGAGCGCCCGCGGCAAATGGTCGCTGGAGATCGGCGGTCTCGTCGCCAAACCGATGCGCCTCACTCTCGACGACCTGCAGCGCTTGCCGCAGGTGTCAAATCGCGTGAACCACTACTGCGTTGAAGGCTGGACGGCGGTTGAGACGTGGACGGGTTGCCGTTTCACGGATCTGGCAAAGCTCGTCCAGGCGTCGCCAGATGCGCACTATGTCGATTTTCAGTCTTTCGACGATGATTACCACGAGAGCTGGGACATCGAAAGCGCGATGCACAAGCAGACAGTGGTGGCCTACGGGCTCGATGGAAAAATGCTGGAGCCGGCCCACGGCGCGCCCGCTCGTCTTTTTTCCCCGATCAAGCTTGGCTACAAGAACACCAAGTACCTCACCCGGATCGTGTTCATGCCCAAGATGAACGGCGGCTACTGGAGTGATCAGGGCTACGAGTGGTACGGTGGCACTTAAGCTGGCATAGCTGCAGTAAAAACTCCGCGCAGACAGCCGCTCCGTTCAGCGAATTCGTCCGCCCTTGGTCGGCGTCTGGTTCAGGCGCGAATTCTTGTCGCCGCCATCGCCGCGGCGTGCGGCGCCACGGAATAGAAGAACTTCCTTCAGATATTTTCGGTTCATTGCTGCGCCGATAATGAGCAACGCCGTCCCCGCCAACACGCTGATCGTACCCCATCGCCAGGTGTCGCGCCCTATCAGCGCCGCCGCCATGCAGAAAGTCCCGAACGCGACGAGAGTTTGGCCGGCCTTGTGTGGGACCGCTCGCGCGCGACGACGCCGCTCACGCAGGGGTGCGACGCCACCCGCCTGCCACGCGTCGAGAAGGATCGTAAGGCCAATCAGGGCAACGAGTATCCCGACTAGGATTGGAACCTGCTCAAGCGTCATACTAGCTCACAGTTGCAAGAAGGGGGCGCGACTTCGGAGACATTGGCGCGCGGCTGCTCGTCGCGCTGTTATTTTGCAGTGATGACGAATCTGCTCGAGCGAGCCAGATGACAACAATACTTGCGGTGCGGCGGGGTGGTGAGGTCGCACTTGGTGGGGATGGCCAGGTGACCGTTGGCCAAACGGTGATGAAGTCGAACGCGCAGAAAGTGAGAACTCTGCGCGGAGGCAAGCTGCTCGCCGGATTTGCCGGGGCCGCTGCGGATGCCTTCACGCTCTTCGAGAAATTCGAGGAAAAGCTCGAGAAATATCCCTCGAATCTTCCGCGCGCGGCGGTGGAGCTCGCGAAGGACTGGCGCAGCGATCGCGTTCTCCGACGCCTGGAGGCTTTGCTCGCTGTTACCGATCGCGAGCATGGCTTCATCATCTCCGGAACTGGCGACATCATCGAGCCCGATGACGGAATTCTTGCGATCGGATCGGGCGGTTCGTACGCGCTGTCAGCGGCGCGAGCGCTGTTGGAGAACACTGATCTCCCGGCGCGCGACATCGTTCGCAAGGGTCTCGAGATCGCGGCGGAGATCTGTGTCTATACCAACGCCAACCTTACCGTGCTGGAGCCCACCTAGTGGCATCTCCCCGCACGCAACAGGCACTGGAGCGGCTCGCTGAGTTGACGCCGCGCCAGATCGTAGAGGAGCTCGATCGTTACATCGTTGGACAGGCAGACGCGAAGAAAGCCGTCGCGATCGCACTCCGGAATCGGTGGCGCCGCCAGCGCGCGCCGGAAGCAATCCGCGACGAGATCTCGCCGAACAACATCATCCTCGTCGGGCCAACCGGCGTCGGCAAAACCGAGATCGCTCGAAGGCTCGCGAGATTGGCGGGCGCGCCGTTCGTCAAAGTCGAAGCGTCAAAATTCACCGAAGTCGGTTACGTCGGTCGGGACGTAGAATCCATGGTGCGCGACTTAGTCGAGAGTGCGATCAACATGGTTCGTGCGGAGCGCGAAACCGAAGTGCAAGAGATTGCCAAACAGAAAGTGGAGGAGCGTCTGCTCGATCTGCTGCTTCCCGTTCCGCCGGACATCAAGCAGTCCGCACCCGCCCCCTCGGCGGCCGCGGGCGGTGCGCATCTGTTCGTCGTTTCTCCCGGTGGAACAGTCTCGAGCGAAGCTGACGCGTCCGAGGTTCGGTACAAGCGCACTCGCGAAAAGTTGAAGCAGCTGCTCGTAGACGGTCAGATGGAAGAGCGCGAGATCGAGATCGAGGTGACTCAGCCGGCCCCGGTCATGTTCGACATGATGGTTCCACAGGGCGCTCCGGAAGGCATGGACAACCTCTCCGAAATGTTGCAGGACATGATGCCGAAGCGAAAAAAAAGGCGCACTGTCAAAGTCTCGGAAGCACGACGGATCCTCCTCGGGGAGGAGCTCGAGAAATTGATCAACAAGGAAGACGTCACATCGGATGCGTTGGAGCGGGTACAGACGATGGGCATCATCTTCCTCGACGAAATCGACAAGATCGCGGGGCAGCGTGGCGCACAGTCGGGCGGTCCGGACGTCTCCCGCGAGGGGGTGCAGCGCGATCTCCTGCCAATTGTTGAAGGATCGAACGTGCAGACGAAGCACGGAATGGTGAAGACAGATCACGTCCTTTTTGTCGCTGCCGGAGCGTTTCACGTTGCGAAACCGAGTGACCTGATCCCGGAGCTCCAGGGGCGCTTCCCAATTCGCGTTGAGCTGCAATCCCTGACGGAGGCGGATTTCGTCCGCATCATGACGGAGCCAGAAAACGCGCTCACCAAACAATATTCAGCGCTGGTTGAAGCGGAGGGGGCCACGCTCGAGTTCACACCGGACGGAGTGGCCGAAATTGCAAAGATTGCAGCACACGTGAACGAGCGGATGGAAAACATCGGGGCGCGACGGCTGCACACCGTGATGACCACGCTCCTTGAAGAAGTTTTGTTTGGTTTGCCTGATAGTGGCGCCAGGCACGTACGCGTCGATCAGGAACTGGTCCGGTCGAGACTCAAAACGATCGCTGACGACGAAGATTTGAGGCGCTACATACTGTAGGCGTTGGCATGGAGCGCGCGAAACCCGATCGCCTCTTTCTGGGCGTCCCGCTCACTGATGCGGCGCGGCGCCGCGTTGTAGCTTCGCTTCCGAAGGTGCTGCCGGGCAAAGTAGTTATTCCAGACAACTGGCACTTCACCCTGCGATTTCTCGGCGCAACCGACGCGGAACGCCGCGACGAGCTGATTGCGAGACTCTCTATCGCACCGCTGGGCCGTCCATTCACGATTACCTTCGGTGAGCTCGGGGCATTTCCCAACCCCCGGCGCGCGCGTGTTTTGTGGCTCGGGGTAGCGGCGGGAGATGAGGCCTTCCGCGCTCTCGGTGCGGTGGTCGAAGAGGTTGTGACCGCCGTAGGATACGAAGCCGAGAAGAGGGCATTCACGCCCCATCTCACGCTGGCGCGAATCAATCCCCCA
>DATAHM010000031.1:0-13171 GCA_036263215.1 Gemmatimonadaceae bacterium | reverse complement strand
CTTCTCCAGACTCCGGTACGGCTCTCCGACTATCGCGGACGCACCGTCGTTCTCGCCTTTTTTTATCAGGCGCGGACCAAGGGCTGAACCATCCAAATGGAGGCGTACCGTGATCAGTACGCCACGCTATTCAACAACGGTCGTAACGTCACAGTCATCGGCATAAGCGTCGACGCAGATACGACGCTTGCTTCGTGGGCACGGGAAGAGGATTTCCCGATCGTGTTCGCGAGCGACCCGGGCGGTGCGGTTGGCCGCGCATATGCGGCGTACGATGAAAAGAACAAACTCGACAACCGCTCTCTCTTCGTAGTTGGCCCCGACGGGCGCATCACGTACGTCGCGAAGCCATTCAAGGTGCTCACGCCGTCAGCCTACACTGAGCTCGCGGCGGCGGTCGACCGTCTCGCGCCTGCTCCAAAACCGGATTCTGCGAAGTAAGCCGCGAAGTATCTAGAGGGCTTTCTTTACGGCGGCCTCGAGATCCTGTTTGCCACCAAGCCCGGTGTAGACGACGCGGCCCGTCTTGTCGAGTACCACGACGTAGGAAGTAGCGGGCGCGTCGAATGCGCCCGCCGCTACGCCGTCCGCATCGAAAAATGTAGTGTGCGGAAGCGGATGCGCCGCGAGAAACCTGCGCACGCGCTCGGGCGATTGGTTGATCGCCACCGCGAGCGCGACAAACTTTACTTTCGTACCGTATTTCTTCTCGACGTCCAGAAGCGTCGGCATCAACTCGCGGCAATTCGGACACCATGTCGCCCAGAATTCGATGAGCATTGGCGTCTTCCCTATGTACTGCGCGAGATCCACTTGCTTGCCGTCGAGTGACTGCACCTTGACCGCTGGTGCGACAGATCCAACCGAAATGCCCAGATCCTGAGCCTGCGCGGGGATCGACACAACCGCAGCGACACCAGTTGCAGCAATCAGGAATTGAAGAGACTTGTTGCGGACGAAGCGAATCATGCGGCGTTACCTTGCGATTGGGTCTGCGCTAAATGAGAAGTTGTCCCATCTGCACAAGGTAATACTCCGCAACGCCCAACATGATCAATGCAAATAGCCGCTTCACCCATATCATCCACTCTCCCGCCCTCGGCAGCCGCGCCAGGGTCCCGCTGAACAGGCCGACGATGACCAGCAGTGCGCACATTCCGAGAGAAAAGACAAAGAGATAGATGAAGCCAAGAACGCCACTCTTCGTGGCGGTGACCCAGGTAAGCACCGCAGCCATTACTGGCGCCGAGCAGGGAGCAGCAACCAGGCCTGATGCCGCTCCCATGACGAGCGCGCCCCACATGCTGCCCGCCTTCCCCGCTGTTGCCGCTCGATTGAGTAACGCCGTGGGAAGCCTCACCGGAATGACCTCGAGCATCGCGAGCGCGGCAATGATCAACAGATTCGCCATTGCGAAGTACACCCACGGATTGGTGCTCACCGAGCCGAAGAGCGTGCCACTCAATCCGGCAAAGAGCCCGAGAGACGCATACGCCGCGGCCAGGCCAATCACATAGGCGAAAGTCAGGAGCACGGTTCGGGACCGCGGCCGTGATGCATCCCCGACGGAATTCCCGCCAACTATCGCGGCGGTGATGGGAATCATCGGGTAAATGCAGGGCGTGAGACTGGTCAGCACACCGGCGATGAACAAAACCGGGAGCGCGGTGAGGGGACTGGATGAGAGCTGCGCCGACAGGTGGGAGAAGTCCACGATTACCCGGGATGCAAAACAGGGATGCTATTTCGACGCATCCCTGTTTGCAATGATCAGTTCAATCGTGCAGAGCGGCTAGAGGAATAAAACGCCGGGCTATCTCTTAGTGAGAAGCTGTTCAAACAGATCGAGTGCGCGCGGATCTTCCGACTGCCCCAACCAGAATAACGCCTTCCTTCTGATCTCCGGGTCTCTGTTCGTTTTCGCGACGGCAATCAGTGCGGGTATCCCCTCCTCGCGCGGACGTTGCGACAGTGCAAACACCGCCTGCTCGCGCACTTCCTGGTCCACGCTATTGTCGCCGACGATGGAGCTCAGGTTTGCCGTCGCCGCATCGCCGGCCGCCTGTCCGAGCCAGAAGACCGCCTGGCTTCGCGCCGGCCTCGGAATGTTCGGATTGCGCGCAATCTTGATTAGCGTTGGCCAGACATCTGCGCTGTCCGCGATCGTCGCCGGGAAAATCGCCTTCTCACCGAGGCTTCCACGCTCACTCTGCGCGAGAGACAGCAAATAGCTGGCGGCTTCACTGGCGCTAACGGTGCCGAGGTCGACGACGTTCGATCCCGCGGGTCGCCACCGCCCGCCGACGTAGAACCTCAGGTCAGACAGCTCACCGTTTGCCCTGTCCAATACCAGTCGGGCC
The DNA here is from genome assembly GCA_036263215.1 of Gemmatimonadaceae bacterium. GTDB lineage: Bacteria > Gemmatimonadota > Gemmatimonadetes > Gemmatimonadales > Gemmatimonadaceae > UBA4720. The sequence continues at coordinate 10,811 of DATAHM010000031.1, read as the reverse complement.
GGCCCCACACTGCACTCGATATCCCACTCGACATCGCGCGAAGTCCGGTTGTCGCTCCAGTTCATCGATCCGCGGCTATTCCTTCGGATCGAGTTGCCGCTGCCGCAGATTCCAGGCTTCACCGCGAACGACATTCTGACTGTACCGTTCGACACGCGGGCGACTCTGCTCGCGATGCTCTCCCCGTTGCTCGCCGTCGCCAGGCAAGCCAGGGTCGTGAAGGCGACCGTGGCCGCCTTCACGAGCTGGGTGTTAGTTGAAGTTTTCATCTGTTGATCAGATCCATAAGAAATTGCTGGACACGCGGGTCGCGCGATTGTCCGAGCCAGAAGATCGCTTTCTTGCGCAAATCCGGATCTTTCTCGTTCCTGGCAATGTCGAACAACTTGTCCATGGCAGCCTTGTCGTTCTCACGCTGCGAGAAGACGAAGATCATCTGCTCCTTCATTTCCGGTTCGTTCATCCGGTTGTAGAAGCCGACTAGCTCCGACATCGGGACGCCACTCTGCCCAGCCCAGAAGAGTGCTTTCTTCCGCAGCTCGATGTCTTCCTTGGAGTTGGCGGCCACATTCATCAGCCACTGATCGTTGCCCGACTGTTGCGAGAGGGAGAAAAGAACTTTTTCCTTGAGATCCTCGTCGGTGAGCCGGCTATATAATCCCCGCAAAAATTCCGTATTCGCGGTTCCGGATCGCTGTCCGAGCCAGAAGATGGCTTTCTCTCTGAGGTCGCTGTTCTCCGAATCGCGCAGAGCAAAATCGCGAAGGATCTGCTGCGCTCTTGGCTCGTCCTGCTGAGAGAGAGCGAATAATGCTTTCTCCTTGATGCCCTGATCGGCGTTTCCTTTCAGAATCTCCTCGAGGAGGCCGGTCGAGCCAGGAACCTGCGAGAGCCAGAAAACAGCTTGCTCGCGGACCTCCTGGTCCGGGTCGCTGCGCGCAACATTCATTAGAATGTTCGCAGTCTGGTCTGTCGCCTTTTGCGAGACGAGGAAAACGGCCTTGCGACGCAACCCCGCAGAGCACGCGTCGCGGCGAGCGAGAACCTTCTGAAGAATCGGCATTGCCCTGCTTGCGTCCATCTGCAGGAGGGCGTTCAGCGCTGCAATACGGTCATCGTTGTCGTCGTCTTCCGACGGACAGCTGCCGCCCTGGATCGTACGAGTTTCACCGGTGGTGACATCCGTAGTACCAACCGCTGTACTGTCGATGGACATCGCGCAGGATTGATCGCCCCGCTTCGCCAGCTCTCCGCAAACGCGGGTGAGCAGCGTCGTCGCATCGCTCTTCGCAAACTTTGGGTACTTCTGCTTCAGCTGCTTGAGCCGATCACGCGCCGTGCTGAGATCGTCGTCGTCGCCACTCCGATACAGCGAGAAGGCTTCATAGTACATCGCCTGGCCAGCGTACTCCGACTGCGGATACTCTTCCGGAATCCGGTGAAAGATTTCCGCTGCTCGCTTGTAATCGCCGCGGGACAACGCTTCGCGCGCCATCCTGTAGAGTGAATCGGCCGGATCGCCTTTAGCCCACGCCTCAGGTGGAAGCGATGCAGCCTCCTGCGCGAACGCTGCGTTTACTGAGCCGAGCGCGCCTCCGCCTGCCAGATCGTTGGATGCTAGGTTTGCGTCATATGAAGGACGGCTGGACGGAGACTGCCCGATTCCGAATCCGGCCGACGAAATAATTGCTGCTGCTGCCAGTAGTGTTTTCATTGTCATTGGAGGGTCCTCAACTGCCACGCTGCGGGCCCGCGGGGATCGCGGTGCGCAGCCTCGTCATTACATGGTCCTGCTGCAACGTCTTCTCAATCAGCTCGCGATCCTGTGGCGTGCTCCCGGGCGATAGCTGAACGATCTGTACGAGCACTAGCTCGAGATCTTCCAGCAGCGGTCGACGCTGTGGGTCGTTCGCAACGGGTGAGTCGAGTAAGAGTCGGGTGTTACTCAGAAGCTGGCGCGCCCAGACTCCAAGCTGCGCATCCATCTGTTGATCTGATGGTGAACGCGTCCTGAACGACGTCAAAAGTGCTTCTGCTTCGCTAAGGTGCTGGACGGTCGTAAGCTGATACGCCGAGCTCGGCACACGGACCGCGGGATTCTCGCCACTCGGAGTTATCGCCGGACTGACGCGCGTCCCTGTTGGCGAGCGTCGGTCCGAAGCCGTAGCAACTTGTTGAACCGCGCCGCGCGACTCAGGACTTTCACGACGTGTGATTGAACCAGTACCAGCCTGACTCGAGCCCGGGTTCTCCAAATCTCCACTGGCGACGACTATCGGCTCGGCCTGGATTGCGACGGGCGTGGCACTCGAAACGGCGGCGGCCGGACGTGCGGTAAACCGGCCAATGCCTACTCCGGTCGCGACTAGAAGCATCGCGGCGGCCGCGGCCCCCATCCACACGCGCACACTCAAGCGCCTGCTTGTGCCAATCGGCCTCAGAGATCCACCGCCGTAGACAACTTGCGGACGCGCTGAACGAGTCGCCTGAATGGCAGCCCACATCTCTTCGCGGGGCGTGCGAGCCGGCGGCGTGTTGTACGATTTTGCCGCGTTTTTCAGGAAATCCTCGAAATTCTTTTCAGTCATGACACCCACTCCGGTGCAAAATCAGCCAACGCGACTCGAAGCTTCCCGCGTGCCTGAAATAAGTGAGACTTGGACGTTCCGATTGGAATGCCAAGGGTCTCACTGATCTCCTCGTGGGTATAGCCTTCGACGTCGTGCATCACGAATACCGTCCTGTATTTGTCGGAAAGCGAATCGATCGCCATCCTGAGTCTCTCTTTCAGATCGGGCTCCGCTTCTATCGAAGTGACCCCGACCGTCATTCCTTCTTCCATTGGCGCTTCACGAGTCTTCAGCCGCTTCGTCTTTCGCAGCCCATTCAACGCGACCGACACTCCAATCGAGTGAAGCCACGTCGACAGCGACGATTCGCCGCGGAAGCTCCCAATCTTTTCAAACGCACGTATGAAGGTTGCCTGCGTGAAATCCCGCGCGAGCTCGTCATCACCCGCCAGACGAAACGCCAGGCGGTAAATGCGATCGACATATGTCTCGTATAGCTCACGCTCAGCAGACGCATCGCCAGCGACCACCCGCGTGACAAGTTGGATATCGTTCACCGAGCTCCGAGACTCGTTGGCAACCAATTGCATTGTCGACCTTCTGACACTCGCTGTCAGAAAAGGGTTGAGCTGGCGTGAAGCTCCGGTTGCTGGGCTCCACGAGCCGCAAACTGGGTGCAATAATATTCCGTCGATTGGCCGCGCGCGGGCATGTCCTCTGCCTCTCTAATGTTTCCCGCTGCAGCTGAACGAGACCGGACGGCTCTCTGACACAGGCAGCCACGACCGCAGGAGATTGAGAAAAATGGGGACCGAGATCACCCGGGACACAGGACAGGCCGGCGCCTGGGAACCCCGAAGCACCAGCCGCCGCGACAAGCCAACGACGCGTCGCTCGGGCGGCGAGACTTCGACCAAGGACGCACCCTCACACTACTCAGAGACTCAGAGTACCGAGAAGGACCCCGTCACGCAGGCGCTGGGTTGGTTCAGCATCGGTCTCGGAGTCGCGGAATTGTTTGCTCCGCGCGCCACAGCGCGCGTCATCGGACTGAATGAGGATGAGCACACGACTTTGCTCCGAACGTACGGCCTCCGCGAGATCGCGGCCGGCGTCGGCATTCTCACCCGACCCAAACCCACCTATTGGATGTGGAACCGCGTCCTCGGCGACGCAATCGACCTGGCGTCGCTCGGGAAGGCGATGCGCTCACCCGAGAACAACAAGACCCGGCTCACTGGCGCGTCGCTCGCGGTCCTGGGAGTCATGGCGCTTGACGTCATCTGCAGCGTCAGTCTGACGAGTGAGGCGTTGCCCGAAGGCACGCGCGACGACGGCAGCTTCACGCTTGCCGAAAGTAGCGACGGCAGCGTACCGCTGGTTTCCGTCATCACGGTCAACAAGCCGGTGGAAGAGGTTTATCAATTCTGGAAAAACCCCGAGAACTTTTCGCGCTTCATGGACCAGATCGATTCGGTCCGGATTACGAGCGGGCGTCGCGCGCACTGGAAAGTCAAAGGTCCGCCGGGACTCGGCATCGAGTTCGACGCCGAAATAGTCACGGACACCCCCAACGAGTTGATCTCGTGGGAGTCAGTCGATAGCGCCGAAATCGAGAACAGCGGCACCGTCCGATTCCGGCCGGCCGCAGGTAATCGCGGCACCGAGATCGAGCTTCAAATGAACTTCAAGCCGAAAGGTGGCGCGGTCGGCCAGCGCATCGCGAAATACTTCTCGGCGATACCGAAGACGCAAATGATGAACGACCTGCGCCGGTTCAAGCAGATAATCGAGCTCGGCGAGATCGTAAAGTCCGATGCCACGGCTGTGAAAGGAATGCACGCCGCGCAGCCACCACAGTACAGTGAATTGGAGGGCTGACGATGCGCGCGAATTGCTGGGAGGCGCCCAAACATCTCAAGGTCCAGGATGTCCCGGACCCCAAGATACTTAATCAGAGCGATGCCATTGTTCGGATCACTTCGACGGCGATCTGTGGCTCAGACCTGCACTTGTTCAACGGGTTTATGCCGACGATGGAACGCGGAGACATCCTCGGTCACGAGTTCATGGGCGAAGTGATGGAAGTTGGAAAGAATGTCAAAAAGCTCAAAGTGGGCGACCGTGTTGTCGTTCCCTTCCCCATTGCCTGCGGTGAATGCTGGAGCTGCAAGAACGATTTGTGGTCGCTTTGCGAGAACAGCAACCCGAACGCCTGGATTGCGGAAAAGATGCTCGGCCACTTGCCCGCCGGCGTATTCGGTTACTCACACATGCTCGGTGGATTCGCGGGAGGCCAGGCAGAATTTGCGCGCGTCCCGTTCGCCGATGTGGGTCCTATGAAAGTGCCCGAGGATCTCCCGGACGACAAAGTCTTATTTCTCACGGACATCTTTCCGACCGGCTACATGGGCGCCGAGATGTGTGACATCAAAGCAGGCGACACCATCGCGGTTTGGGGATGTGGACCGGTCGGTCAGTTCGCCATCGCGAGCGCGAAGTTGCTCGGCGCCGAGCGCGTCATAGCGATCGATCGGGTGCCCTTCAGACTGAAGATCGCGCGTGAGCGGGCGGGGGCGGATGTAACGATCAACTACGAGGAGACCAACGTTCGCGAAGCCCTCAAAGAGTTGACCGGTGGTCGCGGCCCAGATGCCTGCATCGATGCCGTTGGACTCGAGGCGCACGCGCCCGGTGTGCAGGGGTTCTATGACAAGGCGAAGCAGTCAATGCGACAGGAAAGCGACCGCATTTCCGCGCTCCGACAGGCTATTATGGCTTGTCGAAATGGCGGGATTATTTCGATCGTAGGTGTGTACGGCGGGTTCGATGACAAATTCCCGCTTGGTTCGGTTATGAACCGTTCACTCACGATCAAGACCGGACAATGCCACGTCCATCGTTACCTCAAGCCACTGATGGAGCACATCCAGCGCGGAGACATCGATCCGAGCTTCGTCATCACCCATCGGATGAAGCTCGAGGATGCACCGGTCGGCTTCGACATCTTCAATCACAAAGAGGACGACTGCCTGAAGGTTGTGCTGAATCCGTAACGTTGCGCGTGAGGGCGGCGGCCTGATGTCCGAGGAAGGGCACATGACCAACGCGCCGCACCCCAATATCTCCCGACAGTCGCCATGGCGATTGCTCGGGCGAGCTTTCCTTCTCCGCTGCCCGAACTGCGGGGGAGGAAAGCTTTTTTATGGATTCTTCCGGGTGCGGGAGCGGTGCCCGACTTGCGGCATTCTCCTAGAGCGCGGAGAAGCCGACTATTTCATCGGCGCGTACACTTTGAACCTGATAGCAGTCGAGGTATTGCTGGCGCTGGGCTTTCTAATCGTGGTCGTCATCACCTGGCCGACACCGCCGTGGAACGCCCTGCAGTACGGCGGCGTTGTGTTGTCGGTGCTCGGCGCGGTGCTCTGTTATCCGTTCGCGAAGACAACCTGGCTGGCGGTCGATCTTATTTTTCGACCACCGGTTCGTGAGGACTTCATCATTCGAGTCAAATAGCTTTCGCTACTCTCCGAGCCGCGACTGATAGTCCTCCGAGGGTGACGGCAGCGCCGCTACACTGACGTCGATAGGCAATTTGACCCCGTTGTGCGTCTCGACGACGTCGAGAACGCCTTGCCAGACCTGCGCGAAAGCGTGCCCTACATCAACAGGAAACTTATCCTCGGCAAAACCCTGCCCGCGGGCGATCCAGAACGGCGGGTCTTCCGTGATCCCCTCGGCCAGGAGCACCTGCTTTACATCGTTGTAAACGAGATTCGCGTTGTAGCTATGCGCGTAGAATGCAGGTCTGAAACGCCCGTCGTCCGCAACTCGCTTTGTCCACGCTCGGTAGTAGGCACGCATCGCGGACGGAACCGCGTCCATCCTTTCGATGTCGAGAAAGATCGATGTGCCGGGCGCGAAACCTTCGGCCGCGGTTTTGGCGATGGCATCGTTTGCATCGGCGGTGCCGCGCGCGCCGTTGACGAACTGGGCGGAGCACTTTGCGTTTGGCGAAGCACGTGGGGTCACCATCACGCGCGTGGGCACTCGCTTTCGAACGTAACGCACGACCCGCTTGCCGTGTCGTGTACTGACCTGCCGCACTCTCTTTGTCACGTACCGTGTAACGGGAACTCTTGCTCCCGGTGTGCGTCCCCACGTCTGCTGCCCGACGTAGATCACCGCCATTCCCCATCCCATTCCGGAGAGCGTCGCACGCTTTCCCTCCCATGAATCGTCGGTATGGCAGGGCGCACTCAAATAGTAGCCGACCCACTTGTAGGGTTTGTCAGCCGTCAACCAGGCGCGCATCGCGTCGTCTCCTGGATAGGCGAACGTATCGAAGCCGAGGTGGGGACCAGCTGAAAGGTCGTCTGCGATGTTTGTCGACGCCGTCGCGACTGCGTCGCCGATGGACGGGCTCGGCAATTGGGCGCCGTTAGAGACGACGAGCCCCGCGGAAAGGAGGGCGAGTATGGATCGCCATTCTATTTTTGGCATTTGCCCTCCGGTTAGTTAGCGCGCGCACGTATCCGCATGGCTTTACGGGACAATTCGTCATACCCGTGCAGATGCGATCGTTCCTCTGACCTCTCGCTTTGTCCGCGAAAAGTGACAATAGGATGTTTACCCCACAGTCGCGAAATAGCAAATCCTTGTCCCACATGAGCTTAGCATACAGGCGCGGCCTGGTCCTCCTAATGCCCTTCCCCTGATCCAACTTCTTCATGGGAGTCGCATATGCACGTGCGACGGATCGTGGCGGGACTCACTGGAGTCCTGTCGTATCTGGTGGTGCCCGCTCGTGTGACCGCACAGGTCGCCGGGGGTGTGGAGTTGTTTGGAGCGCTGGAGAATTCCGCACCGGTATCGCGAACGCTTGGTGGTCTCTCGCTAAGTGTGGGAACGCCTTACGTGGGAATCCGCGGCGGCGGCGCGCTGGGGATTTCTTCGCCGACGCCCGTAGGATTCACCCGGAACGAATCGGACTTGGTTTGGGCGACCAACGCCGATCTCGTATTGGGACCGGTCAATGCCGGTTTGGGCGAGGGCTTCATGCCCTACACGTTCGGTGGGTTGGGCATGGAGAGCAGCGCAGAACCCCTTGGTTTTACCGATGCAATCAGAACGTGGAGTTATGGTGCCGGGTTGCAGCTGGCCTTGGGAAGACTTCTATCAGTAAACGGCGAAGCCCGCTGGCGCCACCTTGCAGCGCCCGCGACTTACGCTGATTCCGAATTTGTCCGAGGCATCGAGTATCGCGTTGGAATTGGATTGCATTTTGGCGGCGCGCGTCGGAGCTCGCCCTCGTACCAGCAGCGAATGCCTAACCGCTCGAGGCGCACGAGCAGTGTTCCGCCGAGCGCTCCCCGACAGTCACGCCCAAGCACGATTTACTATCCGGTAAACAACTCTGCGAGCGGAGCAGCTCGCAGAGTTGTGCCAACAGCGGAACATTACATCGGCGTACCGTACCGCTACGGCGGAACCTCACCTGAGTCCGGTTTCGATTGCTCCGGATTCGTGCAGTACGTGTACGGTCTCCAGGGCGTCAATCTGCCGCGGACGTCGCGACAGATGGCCGGCGTAGGAATGCCTGTAGACCCATCTACGCGTAGCCTGGCGGTTGGCGACCTAATGCTGTTCGAGCAGGGTGGAAGGATAAGTCACGTCGCGATCTACGCCGGTAACCATCGCTTTATTCACTCATCATCGAGCGGGCACGGCGTTCGATACGACAACCTCGACACCAGGCGCGGCAAATGGTTCGCCGAACATATGGTCGCGGCTAGACGAGTGACCGGAGACGGGCGCATATTATTGAATGGATTTGCGGCAGTCTCTGCGATTCCATTCGATCACCTCGACCCACCTGACAGCGCACCGCCGCCACTTCCATGACCAATCGCCGGAATCACCCAGATCCATTGGACGACATAGAGAAGCCGGGTTTGGCTGCGGCCGAGGGTTTTGCTGACCGCCTTCACGGGCAACCGCTGGCCGTTCGACTCGGTGATCTCTGGAGCGACCTGGTTCGGGTGTCGCCGGATACAGACGCGGCCGTCCCGCCCCGGCCAGCGGCTGCGGTTCCCCTCCTCGACGACATGAAGGGGATTCTCCAGTGGGACTAACCGCGCTCCGGCCGCCGATGCCGCAGGCGATGGCTCAGCTGCACGTTAGAATGACCGGAGTCTTCAGGTACCTCTGAGTCCTCGCGCGGCGCTCGTATCCAGGTCAGGACGCGCGCAATTGCTTCATCCTCACCAAGCCGATTCCTCACCCTCGCCGGCGTCTCGCCGAACACGGCCACCCAGTGGTGCGAGAAAATGCGTGCGGTCTTATATCCAAGCTTGATCGAGACATCGAGCACCGAATAGCCGGGATCCCTCAGGTAGCCAAAGCCGCGCAGCACCCTCGCCGCAACGACGAGCCGCTTCGGCGATCCAAGTCCGGCGGCATCCAGATTTCTGTAAACGCTGATGATCGAAAAGCCCTCGAGCGTGAGGTCGAGGGCGCTTGCATATCGATGCGGCTGCTCGAACATGTTCTGGATGGTGATGTAGAGCGGCCGTGGGAGCTGCCGAAGCGCCCCGCTGAGCTCGTCCAACAGGCGGTGGGTGAGAGAGTTGCCGTGCACATGCTCTACGCGCTGGCGGAAGCGATCCGGGGCGTCGTCGAAGTGGTGCAGAAGAACATCCTCGAGCCCGAGCTTGCCAAGCTGCGCGATCGCTTTGAACGCGGGCGCGTGAAGAGTCACATAGGCTATCAGCGGTAGGGATGGATATCGCTTGAGGAGGCCGGCCACGGCCCCGACGTTCAATGTGCCATCGGCGGACGGGTCGAGAATGACCACGCTGACGGGTTTTCGGCGAATGAATGACTCAAGCTCTTCCCAGGAAGTTGAGACGAGCAGGTCTGGATCATCGGCAAAAACGTGCCTCACGTGAGTGAGCAGCCGAGGAGGGAGGAACGCCGCAACGCTCAAGGCGGTCGGGCTCATTTGTAACAAACTGACGCTAAGTGAGGCTCAGCGCGAGGGGTTTGTGATAGAAAAGTGCAGTTTTTGATAGGAAACAGACATTTTCTGATAGAGAAATGCCATTTCGGCATCGCACAACGGCGGTACGTTGTGCTCTCATGTCACCGAAGTCCCCCAACCCCTGTCAGGAGATACTCCAATGATCCGCCGCAACCTCTTCATCGCCGCCGCCGTAATCGTCTCTTTCGTCCTGACCGCTTGTTCCGATATGACAGCTCCGAAGAACGATACCTGCCCAATCATCAACGGTTCACAAACCTGCGCCGGCAAGTGATACCTGAGCCTTGGCTGTCTCGCGTCTACGTGACAGCCAAGGTTGATTTACGTAACTCGGAAATTGTCTGGACGACCTGAAAGACGTCGTGGGACGTATACGACAGATCAGGAGTTGTTGCGGCAACGGGTTTGCGCGCCGAGCGGACGGCAACTAGCGCAGCTTCCGCCTTGAAGGCTATGTGGTGAATTTGGTTAGCTTCGGCGAAATTGGCAGCTTCGTTGAGCGCCTCTATCGCTGCGTCGAGCCTCTCGAGACGCGAGAACCCTTCGCCAAGAAAGAGCAAATAGTGGGACCGAATCCAAGGGCCGAGTGGAGCAAGGCTGAGTTCGCGAGCGTAACTATCGAAGGCGGCTTGGTTGCCGTCAAGACCGGCAAGTTCCATCAAATTCAGGATCGCGGACCACCGTACAACTTGGGCCTGAGCGCTTGCCGCGAGAACCATGTGGGTGTCGCGTGCAGCGTCGCGGAGACCCAGTTGCGTAAACATTCCAGCGATGTCCTCCAGTAGGACATCTTTCGCTGCGGGTTTTTGCATCAAGCGCAGCGCTTCGTGCGCTAGCTTGAGGCCATCGACGGCGTTCCCTTGCCGAGCAGCGAGGGCAGCTCGCCCGTGTAAAGCATCAGCCTGAACCTCGGGGAGGTCTTGATCGCGAGCCTGCACGATCACGTCGTCCAAGATGGACTCAGCGGCCGGCAAGTTTCCTTTCGCGACGTAGGTGTTCGCGATACCGATCTGCACAGTCAGCACGCCAATCCTATCTCCCAGTGTGTCGGCTATATATGCGGCTTGCGAGTACCCGCGTGCCGAGATGTCCCACTCGCCGTTGCGGCGCGCAGCGCCGCCTACTGCCACGTTGGCCTCGACTGCGAGGCGTGGATTCCTTTCGGGCTTTACGAGCTTCGAAACCGTCGTAAACACATC
>DATAHM010000030.1:0-1839 GCA_036263215.1 Gemmatimonadaceae bacterium | reverse complement strand
ATCCAACCACTCATTCAACTTGCAAGCGGGAATATGACATCGTGGGTTGGTCGAGAGAGCATGACGGTACTCGCGCGGTCAGGCGATCCGCGGGCACGGCAATTCCTCCGATCGACGGTCCAGCGCACCGATGTGCCGGATGAAGTCCTTGCGACCGCCCTTCGAGGGCTCGGCCGCGAGTATGTCACTGGCCAGGACGCGAATCTGCTCCGCTCGCTCTATCCGCGCCTCACCGGCCAGCGCTCTCGCGACGCGGTGCTGTCCTCGCTCGCGGATTTGGGTGGATCCGAGAACGTTGAGTGGTTGACGTCGATAGTGCGCGACCAGAACGCCACACCAGAAACCCGCCGCCGTGCACTTCAGTACCTGACCAGAGCGGGTGCGACCACGGCTTCACTTCTCGCGCTCTATGATCCGGCCGCCGATCAGCAGCTGAAGGACGCGCTCGTGAGTGTCTACGCTCGCCTCTCCGACAAGGCGGCCACTGACAAACTGGTGTGGATAGCGCGCAACGAACAAAACAGCGCGGTCAAGCGGCGGGCGATTTCAGCGTTGTCGCGAAACTCCGACCCGGCAATCCGGGCAGCGCTGCAGGATATCGTCGAACGGTAAGGCCTTGGGTCTGGATCGCGGCGATTCGTCTTGCACTTTCGATACTGAAGCAGGCAGCTCTTAGCTTTGTAGCCGGAGCTCAAGAGCATTCAATACTGCCGACGCCGCGATCCTTAAACGGCTTTCCGCTTCCTCTCAGGCGCAACAACGTGTTCGACGAGCTGCGGTGCTGCCCACGTCTTTTCGAGCACCTTCTGGAAGCAGCGCTTCGGGACGATCGAGACGCCTGACTTTGCAAGCTCGTCGTAGCGAAGAAGTTTTTCCGGGTAGCGCGCTATTGTCGTCGGTTGGTAGGAAAGAGAGAGAAAGAAATTGTCCGTCAGGCTGAGCGCGAAGAGCTCTTCGATATCCCGCGCTCGTGCAAGGCGCTCCACGCCGAGCACAACCTGACTCCCGAGACCCTTGCCATGATGCGCAGGCGCTACCGCCACCGACGACACCTCGGCCAACGATGGCGAATATTCCTCGAGCGCTGCGCACGCGATGACTCGGCCCGACGCGTCGGTCGCGACGATGTAATTATCGATTCGGGACGCGATCTGCTCGAGCGTCCGCGGAAGCATTAGTCCCTCGGCTGCATACTGGGCCACGAGCTCCAGGATCTGAGAAGCGTCTGCGCGCACCGCTCTTCGCACGACGGTGCGGGCCATCGTCCGATTGCGCTTGGAGAGCGTAAGTGCCGGGGCTGCAACTTTTGGGACATTATGCATGAGGAATGTATATATAAACACTCCCCCTGGGACAAGGCCCGGCGCCCGCCAGTGTCGCTCAGCGGCTGTTAGTGGCTCGCGAAGACTTTGGCCTTGCCGTTTTTCTCGAACGCGAGCACCTGATAGTGCTGCTTCGGTCCGCCATCCATTCCCGGTGAGCCCATAGGCATTCCCGGAACAGCCAGACCGGCTATCGTCGGCTTCTGAGCGAGCAGGCGGTCAATCTCTTCGGGCGATACATGCCCCTCGATGATGTAACCGTTCACGACTCCGGTGTGACACGACGTGAGAGCGTCGGGCACGCCCAGTCCGCGCTTAATCTCGGACATGCTGGGCGAATCTTTCGCGTCGACCGTATATCCAGCCTTCACGAGATGCGCGATCCACGCCTTGCAGCAGCCACAATTCGGATCCTTGTACACCGTGATCGTCGGTTTCTTTACGACGGTTGTTGGGTGCGGAGTTCTGGCCGCGGCAGTAGTCAAAGAAACCGCAACGAGCGCCGCAGCCAGCGCGG
>DATAHM010000029.1:0-10281 GCA_036263215.1 Gemmatimonadaceae bacterium | reverse complement strand
GCTAAGGATAGGTTGATTAGCGCCCATACAACGTTCACGGTCGGCGAAGATAGTCCCTTGAATGGAGGGGAAGCAAAGGGGGTCGGCAGTCGTTGACCCAACAAGCCGGCGATGAGGTGCGGAAGCGAATTCGCGAGGAAGGCGCCGCCGAAGAAATGGGCGGCATAGACATACCAAGGCATAAAGATCCCCGCGATCTATGGACGTCCGCGGTCGATGTCTGATCGGGGAGCAAGATGGAGGTACCAAACGCCCTGGCGACACCAGTAACCTCCTTTGCCAACTCCCCGGAGAGGCGTATCGCCCAGGTCGTTGGCCGAGCGCGTGAAGTAAAGGCGATCCCATTCCAGTACTTGCCCGCTCCAGCCGTTGAACCTCACCTCCTGGACCGTCATGCGCTCACGTTGACGTGCCCGTTCCCGTGCGTAGGCGAGCAGGTCCTCGAAAGTCCGACCGCGAATGAATGTGCCCGAGGTAGCGAATTTCCCGACGCTGAATACGAAGCGGCCGTGAGGGGTGGACGAAGCTTTCGCCAGTCCGGCTGAATCGGCATCCGTGAACGCTCGGAACCATGCGCTGATGGCGGAAATTCCCGATGCGGCGCTACAGCCGCGCGGTGCACCGGTTGTGTCGCCACGGATCTTCAAAGGTGAGACCTGTTGCCCGGACGCGGATCCGATGAGGAGGAGCTGAAGACCAACAGCAGCGCAGAAGATACGAATCATCATTCACTCCAATGCCAGTTCATCGACCTAACGCCTGATGCTCAACCTACAGGGCGAAGCTAAAGTCGGCCGTCATCAACCCACGCTGTGATCCGCCGTTTCCCACACGGATGAATCCGCCAACGCGTGCCCCAAGCGCGAACAGCGGCATATACTGGACTTCAGCACCGACAAATGAAGAGCGTGCGGGAGCGTTCCATGCGTGCTTACTTGTGCGAAGCAGCGACGCTCGGATCGAATAGCCGTTCCCAAGCTCCGTAACAATTCTTACATAACCACCACTTGCTCGCCACCCGCCGATGCCACCCTCAGCGGCAACAAACGCCTCACCATTCCCGGGCCCCGCAGGTACGCCAAATCCAAGGAGTCCCGACCACATTAGCGGAGCCCCGTAATGGGCGCCGATCACTGGGCCGGGACGCGCATCAGAATTCTGAGCCTGTAGCGCGCTTGTCCAGATTGCGGCCATCGCCAGGATAAGAGCAGTCTTCATCGGATCCTCTGGGAAGAAGTTCCCACGACGATCGGTGCGCGTAGCTCCAGGGTCCATACGTTAACCGACGTAGCAAGCGAATGCGGCCGCGACCAATGCTCTCCAACGTTCGAGATCGCCCAGCGATCCAACGGTGGCGCATCGAAGTAGACGGGGTCCTGCGAGTTGCCCCGGATGGTCGACCGCCGAGTGTAAGAGTATTGGGGTATCGGCATCGTCGCCGAAGGCGAGAAACCCAAGGATTAACACGCGCTCGTCTGCAGCAACTACCGTTAGGCGGGCGGCGGCCCGGGATGCCTAATGGCTCGGAGCACCGCGAGCGCGCTGCGCGCAACGGACAAGTTTCTGGGTTTCCAGGGCGAGATAAGCACCAAACCCCATGTCGTCGGCCGAACCAGTGGCAGAACCGCGACAGTTGCCAGAAGATTTGATCGTTGAACCGGCGATACTTCGATCGATCCTATAATTCCCCTGGGCGTCGCGGGTCACGTTCATAACGGCGTATACGGCTGAATCCGCGGAGGTCGCATTGCCCGGACTGAGCGCGAATGCGCCACTGGAGCTGGAGGCCATGCCAATAACTCCGAGCATCGCCGGCGATGCCTCGGCGCCGTTCATGGTTACAACGATCAACAAACGCCGATCCGTTGCGCACTCCGGCCCGCCGCCGGGAAGCCCGCTCGAGCATCTCGAGATAGACCTTGGTGGACTCGAGGGAGTTACCTGTCCTACCAGACGCAGTGCGACGGCGTGTGCGGAGAGAGATACCGCGACTGCGGCCAAAAACGCCTTCTTCATTGTTCCTCCTCAAAGTCGTCTCCCCTCATGGGAGTCCTCGACGCGGTAGCCGGGGCCGCTGATCCTCCTCGGCAAGAACGCCCCGGGCGAGTTCGAGGCATGCCGCACAGATGGCCAGTGACGGCCAGGCGCCGGCTATCGGCACGTCGCGCCGCCGGCAAAAGGAGCACCGCTCGGCAGCGACGGCGGCGGACTCCCGCCTGGCTAGCAGCCCGATACATGACTCACAGATATGGACGCCAGGTCCGGCGATCAGTCGCCGATCTACACCACTTGGAAGGTGGCAGGCCCCGCAACGTGCGACGCGGCGGATACGCTCAGTAACGTTTGCCACAGGCCTCGTTCCGAGAATGGGTGTCGCCAGCTAACCTGGGTTCAGCTGCGGTACGTTACGCCGTTGGAGCGCAGCCGCAGCCGAAAAGTGGTTGTCAGGTGCAACGTCCGCTGGCCAGAGTACGCGACAGTTTATTCATACGCATTTCGGGGGGCTCGGTGGCGAGGACTTATCGGCACGAATGTAGCCATCTCCCACCAATGCGCGAATGATGTCCTGCCGCAGCCACCCATTGCTAGTGCGGACAACAGGAACTCTCCCTACAGCTCCCGACTCCATTTCGCCGGCCCGCAGACCCCCGCTTGAGGTGACAACAGTTGCGAACGCCGTGTCTCCGGATCGAGTCAAAGCGACCAGTTTGACGGAACGTAGCGGAGACAACTTCAGTGGGGCCACGAGAGCGCCGCCTGTTGCGACGTGCAGAGAGCTGTCGAGTGAATGGAGAAAAGCACCGCCGACATCAGACTCGAGCTTGACGCAAACTGCGTTGCTGGAATCGGCTCCTTGATTCGCTCGCAGATACTTGGCGATGTGCAATGCGATTTGTCCGCCAATCTCAGCCGAATCGCGCGTTGACAGCGCCTGTCCACCGGCTACAACCGGCGACAGAAGAGAAGAGGAGACCATCGCGTAGAGGAATCGGTTTTTTGGATACATATTGACGCGTGGTGGCTGTCTAAGGCTTTAGTTCAGCCGCAAGCACACTATAACCATTGCGGCGTAGCGGCATCCGAAAAGTGCTTGTCAGCTGCAATGGTCGTTAGCCGCCAGTGGGATACTAGCGTTCTTTGTTCCAGAACGCGCCCATGCCCAGTGACGGCGACGATCAGAGCCAATAGGGTCACTTCTGTCCGTTCGCCGCGAACGTGACGCGAGTAATTCGTCCCCGAGGTCCAGCCGCCCAGCACACGCCGCGCTGGCTGCAGTCGACGGCCCAGTACGCCGAGTCGCTCAGGCTGGTCCAGGTTCGGCCGTCGTTCCCCGTCCACGCCAGTCCTTTCGGACCGGCCACAACGACGTACGACCCCGTCCCGGGTACAACTGCCGCTCCGTACACTGCACCGCTGAACGGCGGGCGACTCACGAGCGTCCATGTCGCGCCACCATCGCTCGTCACCGCCGCGACGCTGTCGCTCCGGTCGTCGCCCTTGAGCAGTCGGCCACCCAGCGCCATGCCGTGCCGTTCGTCGTGAAATGCGAGTGTGGCGACGCCACTCGCCTCACCAGTCACGATCGGAGTCGACACGGCTGCCCAGTGACGCCCGCGATCCTGAGAGCGATAGACACGCGCATGAGGCTCCGTTCCGAACCACGCGCGCCCGCGATCGCGCACGACGAGACAAGTGCCTCCAGCGGCTGGCGACCCTTCTCCCGGCAAAGCCGGCGGCATTCCATTGTCGGCCACACTGCTCCAGTGTTCGCCGTCGTCGGTGCCGATCACAATCATCTTGCCATTGACTGCATCGCTCACCGCGATGCCGTGCGTCGCATCCCAGAAGCCGAAGCAGTCATAGAAAGCCGCTGAGTCGCGATTCATGAACTGCAATTGCCAGCTGCGTCCGGCGTCGATGGTTTTGTAGATGCGCGATTGCTCGCCGGGGCCGGCCGCAAGCAGGTACGCGGTGCTGGCGCTCACAGCGTGAACATCGCGGAACTCGAGCGCAGAATCCGCGCCCGTCATTGCGCCTGATATCCAGCTGCGCCCGCCGTCAACGCTACTGACCCAGGTCGCGCGGTGTCCCGACACCCAGACAACGCTGTCGTCGACCGTGCTCACCGCCTGCAGCAGCGCGGTTGTGTGACTCTGCTCCTCGATGAGGGTGCCGGGCACGAGGTGACGGTCGTCAATCCGCGACCGATTCACCGCCGCGCAGCCGACAACCAATAACACCAATGGGAATGAAAATCGTTTCATCAGCGCACCATCTGCTTGCCGATCACGTAAATATCCACGGTCGCCCTACCTGACCTCGAGTAACGCGACCATGCCGAGGGTCGAGTGCATGGGCTTGCCGGGCGAATCGTGAAACTGGCACATCAGCGCGTATCGCTCGCCAGCGCGCAGCTCCACGTACAACATTTCGCGGGTCGTCCCTCCCGGCGGCGCGATGAGCACACCTCCATTCGCATCGGCAACGGAGTCAGGAACATTTCCGGTCGCGAGATACGCGCGGGCCGCGGTTGCTGACACGTTGGCGTTGAATCGGAACAACTGGACTTCGTGCGGAACTCGGCCGTGATTTACGAATCGGAAAACTGTCGCCCCAGCCTGCACTACAGCAGGCGCGGTAAAGGCGTAATCGTGCGCCTCGATGGTGACCCACTTTGGTGTCGGAGCATGCGTTGGCGAGAGCGGCGATAAGGCCAGAACAGCCGACCAAAGAGCCATCAAGATCGACAATGTCATGAGGAAACTTGCCGACGTTTCTGCCCGCCACAAGCCGCGGCGGTTAGCGCCGCGTCAGAGTTACCCGCGCGAAGGGCCTGCGCACTCCGGAACTATCGTTGTCCATATGCCACTCCCAGGAATCCTTTCGGGGCTCATAGATGAACGTCGTGTGAAAGCTTGTCGTGGCGGTGTATTGGAACAGGAACGAGATGGAATCCCCGATGACGGAGCCGCGCCCGGTACCCTCGGGCGGGAACGCCGCCGCGGCGGTGTTATCCATCCACACACACGCATAGGCGCCCGTTTTGGGATCGCGTCCGAAGAGTACCACGGCTTCGTACGCGGGTGTGCCATTCGGCGCGCGCTCGCGAGATACCTCGTGCATCCGAACGTACTCGCGGCCAAGCAGCCAGTCGAAGCTCACATCGTGAACGGTGTGCTGACGGGCGATGGTTCCGCGAAGGACCCAACGTCCCACCAGATGTTGAAAGAGAGAGTCAGGATTCAATCCCTGACCGAACAACGCTGCAGGCGCGCACGTTAGTGCGAGAGCGGCGATCAGAAGCTTGCGCATGCAGCAACTACCGTCAGGCAGCCGGCTAGGCGGAGATGGTCAGACTGCCGATCCAGCGGTTCCACAGTACGCCGCGAGGGCCGACAGGTCACGCCACCCATAGCCTCCGTGAAACTCTCCTCGCGGAGAGTACAAGCGCTCCGCGTGCAGGTCCGCATAAAATCCCTTGGATGGACTGCGCGCATTGCCGAACAGCACCATGGAGCTCACCCCTAGGCTCAGGAAGCGCTCGGCCGTTCGTCCGACCAGGAGCCGCCCCAAACCGTGGCGTTGGTTTCGGCGTAACACGTAGATCTTATTCAGTTCACCGGCGAACCCGGGGACGCCGCCGTCGTGTAGAGTTCCACGAGCGAACGCCACGAGCGCTCCGCCGGCGGCCTCAACTACAAGCGTGAAATCGTGGGCATCGCTTCGCCCGAGGATTGCCTGCCACTGTTCCTGGCGCGTCGCGACGCTAGGCCCGCCGCCGTGCGTCTCCTTAAACGTGCGCACATGAAGAGTCGCAACGGCCGGTGCGTCACTCATGCCGGCGTCCCGAATGCAGTATGTCACGTCACTCCTCACTTGTCGGCCTAACGCCCCAGTTCTGCTGCGAGCGACCCTAACACAGCTGCGATCATAAGTAATTCCTTAAAGCGGGCGCTCGTCTGCAGCAACTACCGTTAGGTAGATGCCCGCGCGATAGTTAAGCAATTAAGAGATCCGCAGGGATGCCTAATTCTTCCCGCAGGCTCTTGACCTGACCGATTGAAAGTGCGCGCTTTCCGTTCAAGAACTCGGACAGGCGGCTTCTTCCGCCAAGGATCTCTGCCAAGTCGCCTTGCGTCATGCCGCGTTGTTCGGACATGAACTGTACGATTTCCTGTGGCGTCGCATCCGGCAACTCGGGTACATTTTTGTCTTCGTAGTCCTGTACAAGAATTGCCAAGACCTCGAGTACATCGTAGGCGAGTGAGCCTTCGGGGTGCGCCTCACGCAGCAGCTGCCTGATAATCTGTTGCGCGTGGTCATATTCGTCCTCGGTACGGATTGGACGAGTCGCGAAGACGGCTGCCTTCTCCGCAAAGGAGTCTGTACCTGCGTCTTTCTGTTGCTCGACGCGCTTATTCCGATGTGGAGTCGCTGTTCCCGGCATATCTCTCCCTCCGATCTACTTGCGGCTAAAGCCTAGCAAGCCGGCTTTAGTGAGCCGATCATACTCGACGTGCGTGTAGACACCCTCGACGAAAACGGTTCGCATCGAGTACACGATATTGACGACTAATCGATACTTGTTGCCGCCGATATTAAACACGGTTGTCTCACCGCCGATGAACGAGGCACTCGGAAAGTCCTTCTTCAACGCGTTGGGACTCTCATAGCTCTTGACTTTCATGAGCTTCCACCAGGCACTGAGCGCAGGCTGAGAATCCCGGTAGAGTCTGGCAAACTCGTTGAGCGGCTTCCGAGAGATTACTCGCATTGCCTATGTTCCCAATATGGTAACATAGGGCGTGAAAGTCAATGGCGAGTTGATGCCTGTTGCAGCTACCTAAGGCATTAACTAAGCTGCGAGGGAATCATATAAGAGTTTTGCGGCGTAGCTGCAAACGATCAATAGGCTCTTGTCAGCTTCAGCGTTTGTTAGGCCCGCACGGACCACCTACTACGCCATTGCAGAAGATGGCTCTTTGTGCCAAAGGTCAGTTACAACACCGCTTTCGGCACCACCCGCCTGAACCAGACCTTAAGGCGCTTTCCAGCGCCAACGGCGCCGTCGGGGTTGAAATCGGCCGTCGTGTGCCACGCATTCTCGGGTTGCGTATCGACATCCATGGCATGTCGCAGATCCTGGGCGACTCGCGCGTTACGAATGACCGCGAAGCACTCGGTGTTCAGGTTCGCGCTCCGCGGATCCAGGTTGAAGGTCCCGATGACCGCGATGTGATCGTCCACAACCATGGATTTGGCATGGAGCCCGAACGTTGGCGTGTAGTCCAGCTTCGCTTGCAACGCACTGGTCATCAGCTGACGCCGCTCCTGGGCGTCAGGTTTGAACTCGTAGATCTCGACGCCAATCCTCAGCAGCGCGTCGCGCTCGCGCTGATAGCCGCTGAACGCCTCGAGGTTGTCGGTGGACGCAAGGCTGTTGGTGAGAATCCGTACGCGCACACCGCGGGCGATGGCTTCGCGGAAAAGGCCCTGGCTCAATGGCGTCGTCACGAGGTAGGGAGATTCGATCGTCACCGACTTTTGCGCGCCCTTGACGAGCCGAATCAGCTCCTCGGTGCTCGCGCCACCGCCACCGATTCCGCTCGTCCCAGCGTTCTTGCCCGGGGCGTCGCTAACGAAGGTGACGCTGTCCGACCACACCAACGCTCCTGATTCGAGAACTCGACTAAACGCGACCGGCACCGACTTGATGCGTTCGCGGACCTGCGGCCAGAAGTTGCGTGGATCGCAGGCGTACTCGTGCAGGTAGCGATAAGTGGTCGCGGTGTCCGGCGTGACGGCAGTCCGAACCAATGATCCGATAGGCACACTGAGCGCATTGTTCCAGAACTGATTGAACGATCGTTGCACTTCGATCGATGCGCCGCCGAGCAGCAGGACATCGCGATCGCGAAAGTTGAACTCGTGATCGTAATCGAAGTACTCGTCGGCGATGTTCCGGCCGCCGGTAATGGCGACGGCTCCATCGACGATGAACGTCTTGTTGTGCATCCGCTGATTGAAGCCGCGGAAATCGGTCGTGAGGTTGAAGATTTTGGTGGGGAGATTCTTTCCGATGTTGGCGGTTGGGTTATAGAGACGAATCTCGATATTCGGGTGTGCATCGAGCGCGAGCAGATCGTCTCCGCCCGCCTCGAGCATGAAGTCGTCCACGAGGACGCGCACATGAACGCCGCGGTCGGCGGCGCGCAGCAGGTAGTCCACCGCGATCAACCCCACGTTATCGGCAGTGAAGATGAAGTATTGGACGTCGATCGTGCGCTCGGCGGCTTCAGCGAGCCAGGCGCGCGAGACCAGCGACACGTCCCCCTCTTCTATAGAGTAGACGCCAGTGCCGGTTCGCATCATCGGAGCCAGAGACGCGAGGTGCTCGGAAAGCTTCGCGGCCTTGGTGTGGATCTGCGAACAGAACGCGGGGTCGGCAGCAATGTGGCGTGCGGGCGCACCCTCGCGCTGGCACGCGGCAAGATACGTTAGGGTGGCGAGGACGAAGATGAGGCGCTTGCTGATGGGCATTCCTTGAAAGGACCTTGATTTAGCCTCATTCGGGGTGCGGGTGCCGGCCTTCTGTGGCATTGCCGAGCGAGCAAACTCTCCGACGCGAGTATCGGAAGCGATGTCGCCAACAGGATCTAGACGATCCCACCCAGAAAGAGTACCGAGCCGGAGACGTATGGGTCGACAGCCCGATGCCTCACCGCCGAATGTTGCAAAATGCCGTATGCGGCGGATAGCTTGGCGTGCGAGAAATCAGTCTGCTGCCTAACGCCTGAGTTCAGCTGCAAGCACGTTACCACCATTGCGACGTAGTCGCATCCGAAAAGTGCTTGTCAGCTGCAACGTTCGTTAGCTGTCACCGCGTGCCGAGTTTGCTTCCCACGCGATGGATCGCATCGTCGACGACAGCCTGGATGGTGGCGAAATTAATGACCGAGTCATTGTTGAAGTCGGTCAGCGGATGCTGATAGCGGCGCGGGGAGGCCGCGGCGATCGCGGCCTGGAGCGCCGCACCGGCCGGCCGCCAGCCGAAGAACTCTCCGGCGACTTCCTGGGACGCTATATAAAACGCGCAAAAGAGGGTGCGAGGTGCCGGCGCTCCAGGGCAGTTCACAATTGCGCTGCGACGTCTGTCCACATGGTTCCAACGTGTTGAGTCGCTAAAGTATGCGCGTACGGCCCGAAGGATCTGCAAATCCGCTGTGGTCGGTGGAACGGCGGTCCCTAGGTCGACCGAGAACCCAAATCCGCTCGAGTCGATCGTCGCCTGTCGAACGGCTAACCAGCCGAGCGTTCCCCCGTACACGCCATCGCCGGTCGCTCCAACGTCGACCATCGCTGGAGAAAACGCGGTCCAATCGACCACGTCGCTCGTATCACCGCCATGACCAAAAATGCGTATGTTGATGCCCTCCCAACGCCCCGTTGGTGGATGGCTTGGCGGGCGAAGCACCAGGAGAGCTACGGTGGTGTCGTGCCACACGCACCGTCCGGTGTACGTCGTCTTGGATGTCACGCGCAGTCGACATTCTGGCATTGTGGCTTGGGCGTTGAGTTCGCACGCTACCAGAGTCGCCGCCACAGCGAGCGCAGGGAAGAATTGCCTCATATCAAGACCTTTGTGTGACAGCTAACGCCGTAGTTCAGCTGCAAGCATATCTAACAATGCGCGCGGAGCGCGCAATCCAAAAGTGCTTGGCAGCTGCAACGTTCGTTAGGTGGTGCGGCGCGCTTAAATCAGCGCGCGTGTCGAAACGCTGGCCTCCGAAACGTTTTCCCGGATTCTGATAATACGTGGTATCGAACTACTTGTGTCGGTTGCGTACGGCATATTCCACCAGTGCGCCCAAGGCCGCGCCGATAGCAGCACCGGTCACGGTACTGCGCGTGGCATCACACGGTTCGGCGCCGTCACAGTACATCTGAACCCTGGCGTACCCGATCGCTCCGCCGCCGATCGCGCCGATGACGGCTCCTATCACGCCGTGCGGCAGTCTGGTGTGAGCTTCCGACTTCACATGCACACCAACGTCTGGCGTTCGATAAAAGCCGAGTCGTGTCGGCATCGTTACGATCGCAACTGCGTCTACCGCGTGCACCTCACGCTGCGAAGCTACGGTCTGAACGCCTATGTGAGCAACGAGCGTTTGGGCATCGGCGGCGGCCGAGCTGACACCGCCGAGACAGGCGGCACATAACCCTAGAAGTATTCTCACGTGCCCGCGTCGGTATGATCCGTTGACTATAGAGTCAGAGACT
>DATAHM010000028.1:0-21125 GCA_036263215.1 Gemmatimonadaceae bacterium | reverse complement strand
CTCCATTGCATCGCACGCGTCGCAGTTCTCGCACCGCCAATCGGTCTCAACCTCCTCGCCAAAGTGCTCGAGGATGTAGCGCGTTCGGCATTGCGTAGTCTGGCAGAACTGGATCATTGTCCTGAGCTTCTCCTGATCCATCGCGCGGCGCTCCTCGTAGTCTTGGAGGTCGGCACTAAGATCGACCGCGCAAAGATTTTCGCCGAGTCGCTCCCACTTGCCACCGCGGTGCTCGCGGACCAGGCCGTGTCGCTTGAGCAGGGCGAAAACGATCTTGGCCTTCCGTGAAGGAATTCCGGTTAACTCCACGATGTCTTCCAGGAGCACCGGCGTTTTCAGCGGATACTTCTCCATCGCGATCGCTACCTGTGCCGCCTCCTGCACTTCGGGATATTTGCCGCCGAGGAAGTACGACTGAATTCGCTTGTCCTCGACGCGATAGAGAACCCGACACACGGCAGGCTGGCCATCGCGACCGGCTCTGCCTGCTTCCTGGTAGTACGCCTCGATGGAACCGGGAAAATGGTAGTGGATCACGAAACGTAGATCCTGTTTGTCGATGCCAAGACCGAAGGCATTCGTCGCGATGATGGCTTTGAGCTTCCCGGCCATAAACCGATCCTGCACATCCTTCCGATCGGCAGCCGGTCGTTTCCCGTGGTACAGGCCGACCTTGAATTCTTCGGCCAGCATATCGTGAATGCGCTCGGCTTCTTTGACCGTCGCGACATAGATGACGCCCGAGCCTTCGAACTCTCGGAGGGCATGGCGCAGCGTAGTGTCCTTGAGTTGATCGTTCACGGTGCGAACGACCTCGAAGCGGAGATTCGGCCGCGCAAATCCGGTGATCGTGATATGCGGGTCGACCATGCCGAGCTGACGCACGATGTCTTTCTGAACGTGCGCAGTCGCGGTTGCCGTCAATGCGAGAACCGGCGGACGGCCCAGTCGTTTGGCGATTCCGCCGAGGGAGAGGTAGTCGGGACGGAAGTCATGTCCCCACTGACTCACGCAGTGCGCCTCGTCGATGACGAACATGCTTATCGGGCGGGAGAGGAGGTGCTCGAAGAAAGCGCGGTCCTTGAATCGCTCGGGGGTGAGGTAAAGGATTTCGCCCTCTCCTTCAGCGATCTGCCGGTGCGCTTCCCGCGTCTCCGACGTCGAGAGGTGTGAATGCATTGCCACGGAGCTCACACCCTGCGCTGAAAGTTTGTCGTGCTGGTCCTTCATAAGCGCGATGAGCGGACTCACCACAATGGTGAGACCCGGCATGACCACAGCAGGGAGCTGGTAGATCAGGGATTTCCCGCTGCCGGTTGGCATGACGACGAGCGCGTCCTTGCCGCCGAGCACAGCATTGATCGGTTCCCACTGGCCCGGCCGGAAGTCCTTGTGACCAAAGCGCTCCGTGAGCAGCGTACGAGCTGCCTGCTTGCTGATTCTTTTTGGCACTATTTCCGTCAGAAGCACAAACTATTCCCACTCTGTTCGTGTTCCCCCCACTTACCTGAAGGAAGGTCGCGGCATAACCTCATTTTCAGATGCCCGAGTCCGCGTTTTCTGCCCTGGATATTTTTGCGTCGACGGCGCCGGGCCTGGAATCAATAGCCGCGGGCGAGCTCAAGTCGCTGGGGGTCCGGGGGAAGCAGGAAGTCGGAGGAGTTGCATTCGGCGGTGATCTGCGCCGGCTCTATGAGGCGAACCTCTGGTTGCGCACTGCGAGCCGGATTACCGTAAGACTGGGTCGATTCCACGCGAGCACGTTCTTCGAGCTCGAGCGGCGCGCGAAAAAATTGCCGTGGACGAGGTTTCTCCCCGCTACGGGATCAGTGCGTCTGCGGGTGACTTGCCGGAAATCAAAATTGTACCACTCGGATGCGGTGGCCGAGCGGGTGCTCGCGGCGATCGAAGGATCAGCTGCGCGTGGAGTTGGTGTCGAAGCCTCCGATTCGGATGACGATGCCTCCGACGGCGATCTACGGCAAAACCAGGCGCAACTTTTTATAGTGCGAATTGTCCACGACGAGTGTGAGATAAGCGCCGATGCTTCGGGTGAGTTGTTGCATCGTCGTGGCTATCGGAGGGAGATCGCGAAAGCTCCTGTTCGCGAGACAATCGCGGCGGCCATGGTTTTGGCCAGTGGGTGGAAGGGCCAAACGCCGTTGCTGGATCCCATGTGTGGGTCGGGAACGATTCCAATCGAGGCGGCATTGATCGCGAGAAGGATTGCACCCGGCCTGCAGCGCCGCTTTCAGTTTATGGATTGGCCGGGGTTCGATGCGTTGATGTGGCAGGAGCTGGTTGGCAATGCGCAGCGTGCTGCCATCGATACCAACGCAGAAATCCTGGGCGCCGACCGGGACGAAGGTGCGATCGGGGCGGCTGGGCGAAATGCGGAGCGAGCGGGTGTTGCCAGCGATGTCAATTTTGTCACCCAATCCCTTTCGTCCTCACTCGCGATGCTGGCCGAGGACGACGACGGCTCGAGCCGCGGCCCGGATAGCCCTAACGGGGATCAGTCGAGCGATAGCGGTTGGATCCTGACAAATCCACCGTATGGAATCCGCGTGGCTGGCCAAGGAGATCTGCGGAATCTCTACGCCACCCTGGGAACCGCGCTCGATGCGAATCCGCGTTGGCGGTTGGGGGTACTGACGTCCGATGCCGGATTAGTGCGTCAGGCGAGACTCTCCCTGACGTCCAGGTTCAGCACATCGAACGGTGGAATTCCCGTGAGCTTTTACGTGAGCGCCAGGACTGAAAAGCGGACCGAAAAAGGGATCGCTGGTGTGAGAAGCGGTGTAAGAAGCGAGTGACGAGTGTGCCGCAGTTAGAGATGAATCGAACGGGTTCAATTGCATCGATAAATGTGTCTCAAGGCGGCGTACCAAAGAGGCCGGTTACTGGCGCGATAGTGCGCTTATCAGGTCTTGAAAATGACGCCCAGAATGACCGAAAACACCACGGCGGACCCGAGCGCGCGGTCTGTCTGTATTCACTGGAAATCATTCGCGCCTTGCAGCACGAAGGCCATCCCATAGACGTCGGAACAGCGGGCGAGAACCTCACAGTTCAGGGAATCGAATGGCTGCTCGTCGTCCCCGGGGCCCGGATCGATATTGGCGGAACGGTAAGCCTGCAAGTCGCCTCGTTCACAACCCCATGCAAGACCATCAGAGAATCCTTCACCGACGGCGGGTTCGTCAGGATCTCACACAAGGCGTATCCTGGCTGGAGCCGAGTCTATGCGCGCGTTCTGAGAGAGGGAGAAATCCGATCGGGGGACGTGGTGGAAGTCATTCCACCGCCCGAATAGGCACCGGTCGAAGACGGTCCGGAAAACGGTCCCACTTTTGAACAGGAAAGAACCTTCCAGGTGGGCGCTTCTGCCCTCGGAATGGCTTTCGTGAAACCGCTGCAAGGCGGTCAAGCAGTCACCCCAAGGAGTAAAAGTCGTGGAGATCGGCGACGCAATTGAAATCGACGAGACCGGCACCGAGCGATCGACCGGCCGGTCATCGGGCGCCACCCCAACTCGGCGAAAAACTGGCCGAAACGGCGCCAAGGGAAGAAACGGCAAGCGAAATGGCAACGGCAACGGACACTCGGGGGACGGGCACGAAGTAGACGTTCTCGCGCGCGATGGGAAAGTCCGGGAGAGCGATCTCCGACGCCTCCTCACTGCCATGCGCGATCTGAAGGAAGGCGACTTCAACGTCCGCCTGCCCGTGTCAGATGACCCGTTGCTCGCAGAGATCGCTGACGAATTCAACGGCATTGCAAAGTTGAATACGCGGTTGAGCGAGGAAATGATGCGCGTAAGCGCCACCATCGGCCGCCAAGGTCAGATGAATGACCGCGCATCAATTGGACCTGTGACTGGAGGCTGGCGCTCAACGATCGAATCCGTCAACACCCTCATCACCGATCTCGCCTCCCCGACGACCGAAATCGCGCGCGTGCTTACCGCGGTCGCCGATGGCGATCTCAATCAAAAGATGGTTCTCGAGATCGACGGGAAATCGGTGCAGGGCGAGTTCCTCAGAATCGCCACGACGGTGAACACAATGGTCGATCAGCTCGGCGCCTTTGCCGACGAAGTAACTCGTGTCGCGCGCGAGGTTGGTACCGAGGGCAAGCTCGGCGGACAGGCGGAAGTCCCGGGCGTAGCGGGAACGTGGAAGGATCTCACTGACAACGTAAATACACTGGCCGGTAATCTGACCAGCCAGGTGAGGAATATCGCGGCGGTTACGACAGCCGTCGCCAAAGGCGACTTGTCGCAGAAGATCACAGTCGAAGCGCGCGGTGAGACGCTGGAGCTGAAAAACACTATCAACACGATGGTCGACCAGCTAAGCGCGTTCGCTTCGGAAGTGACGCGTGTCGCCAAAGAAGTTGGAACAGAGGGCAAGCTTGGCGGCCAGGCGCAGGTGTCGGGTGTGGGTGGAACCTGGAAGGATCTGACCGACAATGTGAACGCGATGGCGTCCAACCTCACTGGCCAGATCAGAAACATTGCGGACGTTACCACGGCCGTAGCCAAGGGAGATCTGTCGAGAAAGATTACCGTCGACGTAAAGGGAGAAATTCTCGAGCTCAAGAACACCGTCAACACGATGGTCGATCAGCTGAGCACCTTCGCGGAAGAAGTCACGCGCGTTGCGCGCGAAGTGGGAACCGAAGGACGGCTCGGCGGTCAGGCGCAAGTTCCGCAAGTCGCCGGCACCTGGAAGGATCTGACCGACAACGTGAACTTCATGGCCTCGAACCTCACGGGCCAGGTGCGAAACATCGCCGACGTTACAACGGCGGTCGCGCGCGGCGATCTGTCGCGCAAGATCACCGCTGATGCGCGCGGCGAGATCCTCGAGCTGAAAAACACGATCAACACGATGGTCGACCAGCTCAGTGCATTTGCATCTGAGGTCACGCGTGTCGCGCGTGAAGTGGGAACGGAAGGAATGCTTGGCGGGCAGGCCGAAGTGCCGGGTGTCGGCGGAACGTGGAAGGATTTGACCGACAACGTGAATACGCTCGCCGGAAATCTGACCAGCCAGGTGCGAAACATCGCGGCGGTTACAACGGCGGTTGCAAAAGGAGACCTGTCACAGAAGATCACCGTCGAAGCCAAGGGCGAAACGGCGCAACTCAAGAACACCATTAACACGATGGTGGATCAATTGAGCACCTTCGCCTCGGAAGTAACCCGCGTCGCCCGTGAAGTGGGAACCGAGGGACGACTCGGCGGTCAGGCCGAAGTACCGGGAGTCGGAGGGACCTGGAAAGATCTCACCGACAACGTCAACGCCATGGCCTCGAGCCTCACCGGCCAGATCAGGAATATCGCCGACGTGACCACCGCGGTCGCCAAGGGCGATCTATCGCGCAAGATCACAGTCGACGTGAAGGGCGAGATCCTCGAGCTCAAGCAAACGATCAATACGATGGTCGATCAGTTGAGCGCGTTTGCCTCCGAAGTCACACGCGTCGCGAAGGAAGTAGGTACAGAAGGGAAATTGGGCGGCCAAGCGGAAGTGCCCGGTGTCGCGGGCACATGGAAGGACCTGACCGACAACGTGAACTTCATGGCGTCAAACCTTACTGGCCAGGTCCGTAACATCGCGGACGTCACCACGGCCGTTGCGAAAGGAGATCTTTCGCGAAAGATCACTGCGGAAGCGAAAGGTGAAATCCTCGAGCTCAAGAACACGATCAACATCATGGTCGATCAGCTCAGTGGATTCGCAGCGGAAGTCACGCGTGTTGCGCGCGAGGTGGGCACCGAAGGAAAACTCGGCGGTCAGGCCAACGTGCCCGGAGTCGCGGGAACGTGGAAGGATCTGACCGACAATGTGAACACGCTGGCCGGAAACCTCACTGGCCAGGTGCGAAATATCGCAGCGGTAACCACCGCGGTCGCGCGCGGTGACCTGTCACAGAAAATCACGGTCGAAGCAAAAGGCGAGACCGCCGAGCTCAAAGACACGATCAATACCATGGTCGATCAGCTCAGTGCGTTCGCATCCGAGGTAACCCGCGTCGCGAAGGAAGTGGGCACGGAAGGGAAGCTCGGTGGTCAGGCTGTCGTGCCCGGAGTAGGTGGAACGTGGAAGGATCTGACCGACAACGTGAACGCGATGGCTTCGAACCTGACGGGCCAGATCAGAAACATTGCCGACGTCACTACCGCTGTCGCGAAGGGCGACCTGTCGAGAAAGATCACCGTCGACGTAAAGGGCGAGATTCTCGAGCTCAAGCAAACCATCAACACCATGGTGGACAGCTTGAGCGTCTTCGCCGGCGAAGTAACGCGCGTTGCTCGCGAAGTCGGCACTGAAGGACGACTGGGTGGTCAGGCAAACGTTCCAGGAGTTGCTGGAACGTGGAAGGACCTCACGGACAACGTGAACTTCATGGCGTCGAATCTTACCGGCCAGGTGAGAAACATCGCCGATGTGACGACAGCGGTCGCGAAGGGCGATCTGTCGCGCAAGATGACGGTGGATGTGAAAGGCGAGATCCTCGCGCTCAAGAATACCATCAACACGATGGTGGACCAGTTGAGTACCTTCGCCTCGGAAGTGACACGTGTCGCAAAGGAGGTCGGAACCGAAGGACGACTGGGCGGCCAGGCCGAGGTCCCGGGCGTCGGTGGCACCTGGAAAGATCTCACCGACAACGTGAACGCGATGGCGTCCTCGTTGACGAGCCAGATCAGAAACATCGCGCTTGTTACAACTGCGGTCGCCCGAGGCGACTTGTCCCAGAAAATCACAGTCGAAGTACGGGGTGAAATCCTCGAGCTGAAGAACACCGTCAACGCGATGGTGGACTCGCTGCGTGTGTTCGCCGACGAAGTAACTCGTGTCGCCAAGGAAGTAGGTACAGAAGGCAAACTCGGCGGTCAGGCGGAAGTGCCGGGCGCGGCCGGAACGTGGCGCGCACTGACGGACAACGTGAACGCAATGGCGAACAGCCTCACCGTGCAGGTGCGTGCAATCGCCGACGTCGCTACCGCGGTGACGCGCGGTGATTTGAGCCGGCAGATCGCGGTCGAGGCGCAGGGCGAGCTCGATGAGCTCAAGAACAACCTGAACCAGATGATCGCGAACCTGAAGTCGACCACCGAGAAGAACAACGAGCAGGATTGGCTGAAGACCAATCTTGCCAAGTTCTCGCGGATGATGCAGGGACAGAAGGATCTGGAGGCAGTCTCGAAGCTCATAATGTCCGAGCTTACTCCGCTGGTGTCGGCACACCACGGCGCGTTCTACATCATGGAGGAAGAGAACAACACGCCGGTGCTCAAGCTCGTTGCCAGCTACGCCTACAAAGAGCGCAAGCACGTCGGCAATCGCTTCTACCTCGGCGAAGGACTCGTCGGGCAGGCGGCGCTCGAGAAGAAACCGATTCTGCTCACCAACGTCCCGGACGACTACATCCGCATCACCTCGGGGCTGGGTGAGGCGCCGCCGCGAAACATTCTGGTGCTCCCAGTACTGTTCGAGGGCCAGGTAAAGGCAGTCATCGAGCTCGCCTCCTTCCTGCCGTTCAGCCAGATCCACCAGCTGTTCCTCGATCAGCTCGCGGAGACCGTCGGCGTCGTCATCAACATGATCTCGGCCAACATGAGAACGGCCGAATTGCTCGAGCAGTCACAGAGCCTCACTCTCGAATTGCAGAGTCAGTCCGAGGAGCTGCGGAAGCAGCAGGAAGAGCTCAAGAAATCGAACGCCGAGCTCGAAGCACAGGCGACGACGCTCCGCACGTCGGAGGAGCTGCTCAAGGACCAGCAGGAAGAGCTGCAGCAGGTGAACGAGGAGCTCGAGGAGAAGGCTTCACTGCTCGCCGAGCAGAATCGCAAGGTCGAATCGAAGAACGAGGAAGTGGAAGCAGCGCGACTCGCTCTCGAGGAAAAGGCCGAGCAGCTCGCGTTGAGCTCGAAGTACAAGTCCGAGTTCCTGGCGAACATGTCGCACGAGCTGCGCACTCCGCTCAACAGTCTGCTCATCCTCGCGCGGCTGCTCACGGAGAACAAGGAAGGCAACCTTACGCCGAAGCAGGTGGAATTCGCGCAAACGATTCTCACGTCGGGCAGCGACCTGCTGAATCTCATCAACGACGTGCTGGATCTGTCGAAGGTCGAGGCGGGAAAGATGGACGTGAATCCGACCGAAGTTCGCCTCGGCGAAGTGAAGGATTTTGTGGAGCGCAGCTTCCAGGCGGTTGCAGATCAGAAGGGATTGAGGTTCAACGTGGAGGTGAACGCGGATCTCCCGCAGACGATTTACACCGATGGCGGACGTCTGCAGCAGGTACTGAAGAATCTTCTGTCGAACGCGTTCAAGTTTACGCAGGAAGGTGGCGTAACACTCACGATGCGGCGCGCGGAGAAAGGAAGGCGTTTCCAGAACCCCGCGCTCGATGCGGCCTCCGATGTCATCGCATTCGCGGTCGCCGATACGGGCATCGGAATTCCGCGAGACAAGCAGCGTCTCATCTTCGAGGCATTCCAGCAGGCAGATGGCACCACCAGCCGGAAATACGGAGGCACGGGTCTCGGCCTCTCCATCAGCCGCGAGATTGCGCGATTGCTTGGCGGTGAGATTCGGGTCGAGAGCTCGGAAGGCCAGGGCAGTACCTTCACCCTGTTCCTCCCCGCCCGCTACATCCCTCGGCAGGACGGGCCTGATCGTGATACCGTCGACACCAGCACCTTTATGTCGCCGAGCCGGCAGGCTTGGGGAGGCGGGGTGCAGAGCGCGGCCCAGGAGCTACGCGGATCGTCGCCGCCAGCAGCGCCAGCTGGAACGGCACGCCGCGATCAACGACGGAAACCTGCGGGAAATGCGCTTCAGTATCGGCCCGAGCGGCGAGCTGTTCCCCAGACTGTTATTGCGGACGACCGCGACTCGATCGAAGAGGGCGACCGTACCGTTCTGATAGTTGAAAACGATCAGAACTTTGCGAAAGTCCTGCTCGACATGGCCCGCGACAAGGGTTACAAGGGCGTCGTGGAGCTGGATGGAGAAGCGGGACTGGTGACCGCGCGTGAGGTCCGGCCCGACGCCATAACGCTCGATGTCGACATGCCGGGCATGAACGGTCTCGAGGTTCTGGATCGACTGAAACGGGATCCGGAAACGCGACACGTTCCGGTGCACATCATTTCCGGCGTCGAGCGGAAAAGCGAAGGCCTCAAGGCAGGCGCTATCGCTTACCTCGAGAAGCCGGTCAGCAAAGAGGCCCTGGATGCGGCGTTCGCCCGGATATCGAGCTTCATCGATACGGTCCCGAAGCGCCTGCTGGTCGTAGAAGACAATGAAGCGCAGAGGCAGAGCATCGTCGAGCTAATCGCCCACGACGACGTCGACATCACTGCGGTGGGATCTGCCGAAGAGGCGATCGCCAAGCTTGGCGAGAACCACTTCGACTGCATGGTTCTCGACCTCGGCCTGCACGCTGGCGACATGAACGGTTTCGACATGCTCGAGAAAGTGAAGTCGGATCCCGACAATCACGATCTCCCCATCATCATTTATACGGGTAAGGACCTCACCCAGGAGGAAGAGACCCGCATCAAGAAGTACGCGGAGACCATCATCCTGAAGGATGTGAAGTCGCCGGAGCGATTGCTCGACGAGACCGCGCTCTTTCTGCACCGCGTGGAGGCCAAGCTTCCCGAGCAGAAGCGGAAAATGCTGGAGCATCTGCACGACGCTGACTCGGTGGTCACCGGGAAGCGGGTGCTGGTAGTGGACGACGACGTTCGAAACATCTTCTCGCTGACGAGCATGCTCGAGGACCACGGCATGTCCGTGCGGTTTGCCGAGAACGGGAAGCAGGCGCTGGAGCAGCTCAAGAAAGATCCGGACGTCGACGTCATCCTGATGGATGTGATGATGCCGGAGATGGATGGCTACGAAACGACGAGGGCGATACGCGCGATGGATCAGTTCAAGACCTTGCCGATCATCGCGCTGACGGCGAAGGCAATGAAAGGTGATCGTGAGAAGTGCATCGCGGCTGGCGCGTCGGATTACATCACGAAACCGGTGGACACCGACCAGCTGCTGTCACTATTGCGCGTGTGGCTGTACCGATAGCGGCGGGACCCGAAAGGGGGAGCGACCTCGACCGCCAGTCGTTCAAGCCCGATCTCGAGCGAATCGAGATCGAGCTGCTGCTGGAGGGCATCTTCCGTCATTACGGATTCGACTTTCGTTCCTACGCGTACGCGTCGATTCGTCGCCGGCTCTGGAAGCGCATCGAGGAAGAAGGCCTCTCGAGTGTGAGTGCGCTGCAGGAGAAAGTTCTGCACGATCCCGCGATGATGGAGAAGCTGCTGCTCGACCTCTCCATCAACGTCACCGCGATGTTTCGCGACCCCGGCTTCTATCAGACCTTCCGCGAACATGTGGTGCCGCTCCTCCGCACATACCCCTTTATCAGAATCTGGCATGCGGGGTGTTCGACCGGCGAAGAGGTCTACTCGATGGCCATCCTTCTCCGCGAGGAAGGCCTCTACGAGCGCGCGCGGATTTACGCAACCGATATCAATGAGGTGGTACTTCAGCGAGCGAAGGCGGGGATCTTCCCGCTCGAGCGCATGCAGGAGTACACGGATAACTACATTCGAGCCGGAGGCAAGCGTTCGTTCTCGGAGTATT
This sequence comes from Gemmatimonadaceae bacterium, assembly GCA_036263215.1. GTDB lineage: Bacteria > Gemmatimonadota > Gemmatimonadetes > Gemmatimonadales > Gemmatimonadaceae > UBA4720. The sequence goes on along the minus strand of DATAHM010000028.1, from coordinate 10,452 downwards.
ACACGGCGAAGTACGGCGGAGCGCTTTTCGACCAATCGCTAACGAAGAACGTGGTGTTTTCGCAGCACAACCTGGTGACGGATCGCTCCTTCAGCGAGTTCAACGTCATTCTGTGCCGAAACGTTCTCATCTACTTCGACAAGGCGCTTCAATCGAAGGTGCACGGCCTGTTTTACGATAGCCTCGCCATGTTCGGCGTGCTCGTTCTGGGAAGCAAGGAAACACTGAGATTCATGGCGCACGAGGACTGCTATCAGCAGATCGCGCCGCCCGAGAAAATTTTTCGGAAGGTGCGCTAGGTGTCGTACTCGATTGTCGCGATCGGAACTTCATGGGGCGGGCTCGCCGCTCTGACGAAGCTGCTTGGAGGGCTGCCGGGCGATTTCAGTATTCCCGTCGTAGTCGTGCAGCATCGCGGCAAGGATTCGGTGGGCATGCTCGGTGACCTGCTGCAGGACGCAACCGACCTGTGTGTGTGCGAGGCCGACGACAAGGCGCCGCTGACGCGCGGTATGGTTTACGTCGCGCCGCCCGATTACCACGCCTTGATCGAAGACGGCTATGTATCGCTGACCATCGACGAGCCCGTTCGGTTCAGTCGGCCGTCGATCGACGTCACCTTCACATCTGCGGCTGATACGTATCGCTCAGGAACAATCGGCGTCGTACTCACCGGCGCGAACGAGGATGGCTCGCGGGGCCTCGCGCACATCGCAGCGCAAGGGGGAAAGGCGCTGGTGCAGGACCCAAAGAGCGCCGAGATTCCCATCATGCCGTCTGCGGCAATCAAGGCCGTCCCGGGCGCAGAAGTGCTCGCACTGGAGAAGCTGGCGCCGCGGTTGCTCGAGCTCAGTCAGGAGCGGAAGAACGCGCGAATGAGGAGTGCCGTATGAGCGACGAACGCGTCAATCTGCTTCTTGTCGATGACAGGGCCGAAAACCTGCTTGCCCTCGAGGCGATTCTCGAGCCCCTGGGTCAGAACCTGATACGCGCCACTTCGGGCCCCGAGGCACTGAAGCACGTACTCGCCACTGAATTCGCGGCGATCCTTCTCGACGTGCAGATGCCTGGAATGAATGGCTTCGAGGTGGCCGAGATCATAAAGTCGCGAGAGAAGTCGCGAACGATACCGATCATTTTTCTGAGCGCGATCAGCAAGGAAGACGCGTACGTGTTCAAGGGCTACTCGATGGGCGCCGTGGACTATGTCTTCAAGCCGTTCAATCCCGATGTGCTCAGATCTAAAGTCGCCGTCTTCGTGGATCTCTATCTCAAGCAGCGAGAGATCCAGCGCCAGGCGGACCTGTTGCGCGAGAGTCAGAAACGGGAGCTCGAGCTCGAGCATCGCACGTCGCTCCTCGAGGCGGAAGCGCGCTCGGCCGCCAAGCTCTCACAGATGAACGAGGAGCTGCACCGGCGGCAGCTCGCACTCGAGCAGGCGATGGGCGCGCGCAACCGATTCTACGCGTCGATGAGCCACGAGCTTCGGACGCCGATCAATGCCGTGATCGGCTACAGCACCCTGATGCTGGACAATATTTACGGTCCGCTCAACGCGAAGCAGAAGGAAGGATTGCAGCGAACGCTCAAGGCCGCGCGTCATCTTCTCGAGCTGGTGAACGACGTGCTGGACTTGTCGAAGATCGAAGCTGGCAAGATCGAGCTATCGTTGCAGCCTGTGATGTTCCCATCGCTGATCGAAGATCTTTTCGTGACGGTTCGCCCGCTTGCGGACGAATACGGCTCGACCCTCAGTCTGGAGATGGAGGCCGGAGAGCCGTTCAAGGTGGTCAGCGACCCGCGCCGCGTGCGTCAGATCCTGCTCAACCTGTTGTCGAACGCGATCAAATTCGGAGAAGGAAAACCCATTCGCGTTGTCTGCAAACAAACCGAGAGCAAAGGTGTAGAAATAGAGGTCATCGACCAGGGTGTTGGGATAGCGAAGGACGACATCTCGAGGATCTTCGAGGAGTTCGTACAGGTCTCCGAATCCAAGCAACCGGGGACTGGTTTAGGGCTCCCAATTTCGAGGCGGCTGGCTCAGCTGTTGGACGGGTCCCTGACCGTCGATTCCGTCCCTGGGAAGGGAAGCACGTTCCGTCTCGCTCTGCCGCCCTCTTTAGAGGACGATTTTGTGCCAGCGGCCGAGTTATCCGCGGCTGGCGCGGCATAACTACATCCTTTTATTGGCACATGCCCTGCCCTCCTTAGTGCCACCGTCGCGATGAGCGCGGATCATTTCTGGAGGCTTTAATGTTCAAAAAATTCCTGATTCTTCCGGCCGCGGCTCTCGCGTTCGCTTGCTCGAATGGTGACAAATCACAGCTCGCTGCCGATAGCGCTTTGAACTCTGATCTTTCGACCGCGGCGGCGAGTACGCCATACGCCCCGCTCGACAGCATCAATGCGGCGGAGCGTACCGGAGTTGCCGGCGCGCCTGCCAAATCGCTGACGAGCACCGCGTCAGCACCGCGTACCGTTACACGGACGCCGGTGCGTCGCACCACCACGCGTCGCAGCAGCTCGTCGTCGGGCGGCACGTACTCTTCGGCACCGGTATACAGCGCACCGGCACCCGCGCCCGTGGTCAAGCACACGAAGCGTGATGCCGCGATTGGCGCAGGCGCAGGCGCAGTAATCGGCGCGGTCACCAGCAGGAACAAGGTGAAGGGCGCAATTATCGGTGGTGCCGCGGGAGCGATCCTCGGTGGTATCATCGGCAATAACGTCGACAAGCACTAGCACCTTTAGTTGAACGCCCTGCACTCTTGAGTGCAGGGCGTTTTTTCTTGGCCCTATCGTCCAGCGAAGCTCCGTCTTTCATTGCCGCGCTTGTGTTCGCCGAGCTCCGGCTTTACCCTCCTCCGCGATGAATTTGCAACCACAAAAATCACAGCCTCAACCGCTGCGCGCCGTATGTGTTGCCCGCCATTCTTTTCTTACGGCGCATCTCGCCCGGTACTTCGCATCGCTCGGCGTCGTCACATCCGAGATGGTCGGGCTTGTTCAGCGCGACGATGCTGAGGGAACCGCTGCTGACGTAGTGATCTGTGATTATGATCTGCTCACGGCATTGCCACTTCACAAATGGGAGCAGCATCCGCTTCTCTCCAAAACCCCGGTGGTGGCCGTCAGCCTCACGCGGAAGTCTCAGGAACTTCACCTCACCGAAGTCGACGGGATTGCGGGGTTCCTCTATTTGCCGACCCTCGAGCCGGGCCAGGCGCTACAAATTCTTCGCGCAGCGACGTCGCGCCCCAAGTATTCCCTTCCCATGAACGCCGCGACAACGACCGTAGAGCCCAGTTAAATTTAGAGCATGAGCTCTGACCCCATTACGGGCGCTTTCAACGACGGATACATAACCGAAGCGTACGAAGCCTACCGTCGCGATCCTGCATCAGTCGACGAATCCTGGCGTCAATTTTTCCGGTTCGCCGAGTCGCTTGGCGGTGCGCCGGGTGCCGCGCCGCAAGCAGCATTTGCCGAGAGCGCGGACGTTGCGCTGCTGACTAAAGTCGCAGCCGCCGCCAAGCTCGCCGATGCGATTCGCACCTTTGGGCATCTCGCCGTTCCCCTCGATCCTCTCGGCTCTCCGGCTGAAGGGACTCCGGAGCTGACTCTCGAGTTCCACGGGCTGGATGCAAATGACCTCCGCCGGATTCCTGGAGCCGCGCTTGGCTCTGACAGCGGGACCGCGGAAGACGTGATTGCGGAGCTCCGGGACGCTTACTCTTCGCGTATCGGATTCGAGATTGCGCATCTCGCGAATACCGAAGAGCGCGAATGGCTGCGAAAGCGAATTGAAAGTGGCGCGTTGAACCAGCCGCTCAGTGTGGATGAGAAGCGCGCCGTTTTGCAAAGACTGACGGAAGTTGACGGCCTCGAGCGCTTTCTTGGACGCGCCTATCAGGGCTACAAACGCTTCTCGATCGAAGGCAGCGACATTCTCGTGCCGATGCTCGACGTCGCGATCGAGGCGGCCGCGGCCCACGGCACGCGCGAGATCGATCTCGCCATGGCGCATCGCGGACGCATCAACGTTCTCACCCATACGCTCGGCAAACCGTACGCGACGATTTTCGAGGAGTTCGAGGGCAAGCACGCCGCAACGAATGCCGTCAGCGAAACCGGAGATGTGAAATACCACCTTGGCGCCCGTGGTCGCAGGAAAACTGTGACCGGCGCCGAGGTCGAGATCGTGCTGATTCCCAATCCGAGTCACCTAGAGGTCGTGAACCCGGTGCTCGAAGGTGTCGCGCGCGCGCGGCAGGTGCTTGCCGGAAATGGCGAGCGCGACGAATCCGCAGTCGTACCGATCTGCGTTCATGGTGATGCGGCGTTCCCGGGCGAAGGCGTCGTACCCGAGACTTTCAACCTTTCCGGGCTCCAGGGATTCCGCACTGGCGGCACGCTTCACATCATCGTCAACAACCAGATCGGCTTCACCACCGATCCGATCGACGCGCGGTCCACACACTACGCGAGCGACCTGGCGAAGGGTTTCGAGGTTCCAATCGTTCACGTGAATGCAGACGACGCCGAGTCGTGCCTGCATGCGATACGTCTGGCAGTCGAGTACCGCGCGAAGTTCGGTAAGGACTTCCTGATCGACGTCGTCGGTTACCGGCGCCACGGCCACAACGAAACCGACGAGCCGGCATTCACCCAGCCAACGCTGTACCAGAAAATCCGGTCCCATCCGTCGCCTAGAGAAGTCTGGGGCAACCGTCTGATTGCCGAAGGGATAGTCACGGCCGAGGAAGTGAAGAAGCTGGACGCGGACGCGGCGGCGAATTTCGATCGCATTCAGACGGCGATGAAGAACGGAGAGATCCACCCGCCCGAGCACCGCGCGCCGAAGGAAGGACAGGCGGACCTCTCGGGGAATAACGAGAACACCGCCGTTGACGCCGATCTGCTAAAGCGATTGAACGAGAGGCTTCTCAAATGGCCCGCGAAGCTCAAGGTGAATCCGCGTCTCGCGAAGACGCTTGCGCGTCGTGCGGACGCCATGGGCAATGCTGGCGGCATCGACTGGGGACATGCTGAAGCGCTGGCGTTTGCGTCGCTCCTGACGGAAGGAACTTCGATAAGGCTGACTGGTCAGGACGCAGAGCGCGCAACTTTCTCGCACAGGCAGGCGGTATTGCACGATGCGGAATCCGGTGAGACATATGTGCCGCTCGCGAACGTCGCGGACGGAGACAACGCCGGCCGCTTCGAGATTTACAACAGTCCACTTTCCGAGACCGCGGTACTCGGCTTCGAGTACGGCTACAGCACTGCGGCGGAGGACACGCTGGTACTGTGGGAAGCGCAATACGGAGATTTCGTTAACGTTGCGCAGCCCGTGATCGACCAGTTCATTTCGGCCGATCGTGCGAAGTGGGGCCAGGACTCGTCGGTGGTGTTGCTGCTGCCGCACGGGTACGAAGGTCAGGGCCCCGAGCATTCCAGCGCGCGACTCGAGAGGTTTTTGCAGCTGTGCGCGGAAGGGAATCAGCGCGTGGCATATCCTTCGACGCCAGCGCAGTACTTTCACATCCTGCGCCGGCAGGCGGCGCTCAAGGTTCGGCGACCGCTCATTCTGATGCAGCCCAAGAGTCTGCTTCGTCTGCCGGAGGCTGCGTCAAAGCTCAGCGATCTCGCTTCGGGAAGCTTCCGCGCGGTGATCGATGATCCGGTTGCATCGCAGGCCCGCGAGGCGGTTACGCGACTCGTGTTCTGCACGGGCAAGATCTATTACGATCTCGCTGCGAAGCGGGCGCCGCAGGTGGCAATAGTGCGGATCGAGGAGCTTTATCCGTGGCCCGGTAACCAGATCGCGCAGCTTGTGGACCTCTACCCGGCGATCGAGGAAGTGGTGTGGGCGCAGGAAGAGCCGAAGAACAATGGGGCGTGGTCCTATGTCTCTCCGCGACTCAGGATGTCGACGGGAAACGCGCTGCTGACGCGCTACATTGGCCGGCCCGACCGCGCGAGTCCGGCGGAAGGATACGCGGAATCCCACAAGGTGGAGCAGGAGCGCATCGTCGCGGAAGTGAACGCGCCCGCGCAACAGCCGACCGGAGCGAAACGTCGCGGCATGGCGCTCAAGACCTGATCGGCACTCTCCAACAAAAAATGGAACGACGCGCTCGTATCGCGCTGTTGGCTGCGGCTGTTCTCGGGTCGCATTCACTTGGCGGGCAACAACCCGCCGGTGTTGGCTGCGCTCCCGACCTCGGCACCAACGGCAAACCGGAAGTGATGCGAGTACTCTGGATCGCGGCGCATCCCGATGACGAGGACACCCAGCTCATCGCGTGGCTCGCACGGGGTCGCAACGTCGAGACAGCGTACATGTCGCTGACGCGCGGGGATGGCGGGCAGAATCTCATCGGCAATGAGCTCGGCGAAGCTCTGGGTGTCATTCGCACCGAGGAGCTGCTGGCGGCGAGGCGCATTGACGGCGCGCACCAATATTTCGGGCGCGCGTACGACTTCGGCTTTTCGAAAACTGCCGAGGAGACGAGGCAGCACTGGCCGCAGGATTCACTGCTCAACGACGTCGTCAAGGTGATACGCGCGTATCGGCCGCACATCGTGATCACGACTTTTTCCGGCACTCCGCGGGACGGTCATGGCCATCATCAGATCTCGGCAATCGTTGCGCGCGACGCGTACAACCTTGCCGGTGATACCGCGCGTTTTCCGGTCAAGGAATTTGGTCGCGCCTGGACACCACTCAAGCTCTATCGTCTCGCGCGCTTTTCCCCGGAGGATCGCACCCTCGCGATCAACGTTGGCGAATATGATCCGAATCTCGGCGAGTCATACCAGGAAATAGCGGCGGACAGTCGCTCTCAGCACAAATCGCAGGGTCAGGGCACTCTGCGGCGGAAAGGAGTGGTGTGGGATTATCTCATGCGGGAAGATTCACGCGTACCGGCCCCGCCCGCGAAGGAGGAAACGTCGATATTCGCGGGCCTGGACACGACGAGATTCCTGGTGCGGGACGCGCGCGTGACACCGCCTGCGTTGCCTGTACCGGTTGCGCTCGACGCGGTTGCCGACCGGCGAGTGGTTGCCGTAGGTGATTCTGCAAAGATCACCTACACGCTTTACAATCGGGCGCGGGTACCCGCCACTTTTTCAGATGCGTTCGGCGGGCAGAGTTTACGCGACCGGACTCTTCTTCCTGATTCCAGCTTCACCTGGACCTCGTGGCTGGTCGGCAGGGAGATCACGCAGCCATGGTGGCTGGCGCGCCCGCGAAACGGAGATCTGTTCGGCATGCCGGTGTCGTTGATCTCGGAGGATGAGCGTGAGCGCTGCAGCTGGGCGCACGTAGTGGCCAAGGTCGGGACCGGCGCGCCAACCGACGTCGCGTCGCCAGTGGTGTTTCATTATGTGGATCCCGTCGAGGGAGATGTGCAGCGCCCACTGATCGTGGCGCCGGGAATCTCCATCACTCTCGATCAGGCGACCGAGCTTGTGCGCGCCAACAGCGCATGGAACCAGCTCATTAGAGTGACGTTGCGTTCCGCGCTCGGGGATTCATCCCCGGTGACGGTAACTCTGTCGTTGCCGAGAGGGCTCACAGCAGATTCGGCGTCTCGTACAGTGGTGATGGCTCCAGGAGGAACCCAGGCACTGGCGTTCCGGGTGAGGGGATCGTTGCCACGCGGTTCGCACCAGATCAGCGCGACGGCAAGCGCAGCCGGGAAGAGCTATAGCATGGGTTACATCCCAATCGAGTATCCGCACATAAATCCGCAGCGGATATATCGGCCGTCGACGATAACGCTCAACGCCGTCGATGTAACGCTGCCGTCTCGACTCAACGTCGGATACATCGCCGGTGTCAGTGACAACGTCGCACCGGTGCTTCAGCAGCTAAGTGTACCCATTACGCTGATCGCGGCGGATGATCTTCCGGAGCTGGATCTCAGTCGCTTTACGGCGATTGTTATCGGCCCTCGCGCGTATCAGGCGAGCCAAACGCTGCGGCAGAACAACCGATACCTTCTATCCTACGTTCGAAATGGAGGCAGACTGGTCGTGCAATACGGGCAGGCGGAAATGCAGCGGCCGGGGATAATGCCGTACCCGATAACGCTGAAACAGCCGGCCGAGCGAGTTACCGATGAGACTGCGCCCGTAACGTTCACGGATCCGGCGTCGCCGCTGCTAAATACTCCGAACAAGATCACCCAGAGCGATTTTGCCGGATGGGTGCAGGAGAGAGCGACGTATATGCCTTCGACATTCGATCCGCATTACCGCACCATGCTGGCGATGAACGACCCGGGCGAGCAACCGAATCGCGCGGCGATTCTAGCTGCTGCCTATGGCCGTGGAGCGTACATCTACGTTCCGCTGGCGCTGTTCAGGCAGCTTCCCGCGGGTGTCGCGGGCAGCGCGCGCATCTTCGCCAATCTTCTCGGAGGCAACACCATCCGATGAGAAGAGCTGCATGGCTTGTTGCGGCAACGCTCGCGGTATCGGCCTGCAGCTCGGACAATCGTACCGTTCTCATCGTTTATTCGCCGCACGGGAAGGAGCTGCTGGAGTACCTCGAGAAAGGGTTCGAGAAGGCGCATCCCAACATCGACGTCCAGTGGGTGGACATGGGATCGCAGGAAGTCCTCGAGCGCATACGCGCGGAGAAGCCGAATCCACAGGCCGATGTCTGGTTTGGCGCGCCTGCTGAAGCTTTCGATCGCGCAACCAAAGAGAATCTCCTGCAGCCGTACAAGCCAACCTGGGCGGCGGCCATAGATCCGGAAGGTCGCGAAGCGCACGACAACTGGTACGGGACGTATCTCACTCCCGAAGTAATCGCGTACAATCGCGACGCAGTGAAGGATGCGGACGCGCCGAAGGATTGGGACGACCTCATCGATCCGAAATGGAAAGGGAAAATCATCATCCGCGATCCCATCGCTTCGGGGACGATGCGCGCGATCTTCGGCGCGATAATGGCGCGATCCATGGCGCAGACCGGCAAGCCGGACGCCGGATACGAATGGCTTCGCAAGCTGGACGCGAACACCCGCGATTACGTGCTCAACCCGACGATCATGTACCAGAAGCTCGGACGGCAGGAGGGCGTGGTAACCATGTGGGACATGCCCGACATCGCGACGCTCGAGCAGCGGACCAAAATCCCGGTCAAATACGTCATTCCCGCGAGCGGTACACCGCTGCTGGTGGACGGGATAGCGATCGTGCGTGGCAGCAAGCACCCGAAGGAAGCGGAAGCATACTACGAGTATGTGACGACGCCCGAGGCGATGATTGCCGCTGCCGATTCCTTTCTACGAATTCCAGCGCGAAAAGACATCCCAGTGGCGAAGCTTCCGCAATGGATTCGCGAAGCGATGTCGGAGATTAAGCCGATGCCGGTCGATCGCCAGGTAATGGCGGCGCATCTCGACGAGTGGATGAAGTACTGGGACGCCAACATCCGGAATCGCGGGCAGAAGCCGTGACGGCCGCGCCGAGTGCGCGGACCGGGAGGGAGAGCGGAGAGATCGGGTCTCTTGCGCTGAATGGAGTCACCCGCCGTTTTGGTGATTTTACCGCCGTCGACGGAGTGACCTTCGAGATCAAGCCGGGAGAGCTGCTGGCGCTTGTCGGCGCGTCCGGCTCCGGCAAGACGACGACGCTCAGAATTGCGGCCGGTTATGAGATGCCGGATGAGGGCAACGTGGTCCTCGGCGGTAAAGACATCACGCGCGTGCCGCCCGAGCGCCGTGGATTCGGGATGGTCTTCCAGCATTATGCGCTTTTTCCGCACATGCCGGTCGAGGCGAACGTCGCGTTCGGGCTGGAGGCGCGCGGTGTAAACAAGGTCGACCGGCTGATCAAAGCGCGCGCGGCTCTCGCGAGTGTAGGACTCGAAGGCGCGGGCACGAGAGCCATTCAGTCTCTATCGGGTGGGGAGCAGCAGCGGGTTGCGCTCGCTCGCGCTCTGGTCATCGAGCCGAGGGCGTTGTTGCTGGACGAACCGTTATCGAATCTCGATCCGACTTTGCGACAGGCAATGCGCGACGATTTGCGCGCGATGCTCAGAAGGGTCGGAGTGCCAGCGCTTTTTGTCACCCACGATCAGGAAGATGCGTTTGCGATCGCCGATCGCATCGCACTACTGAAGAGAGGAAAGCTGTTGCAGTGCGGCACACCCGAAGAGCTGTATCACACCCCGGCGACGCGGGAAGTCGCGGCGTTCATAGGGCGAGGAAGCATTGTTCCCGCGACGGACAAAGGGAATGTTGCCGGGGTGACAATCGGCGGAGTAACACGCGAACTCGCGGTGACGCGTTCAGCGGCGACGCCGCCGAAACTCGAAAGGGCTTTCGTGGTGTTGCGTCCCGACGCGTTGGAGCTGTCGCGCGGCGCCGGTGTGCTGGCATGGCGAGGTCGCGTCGTCAATCGACGCTTTGCCGGCGGACTGGTTGTCTA
>DATAHM010000027.1:0-34533 GCA_036263215.1 Gemmatimonadaceae bacterium | reverse complement strand
ATGAATCGAGCCGGTGTGCCGACAGCGCGAGCGGCGCATTTCAGGGACTCGTCGAAAGCAAAGCGAGCACTTCCGGAATTCGGAATTCCAGTCGTGATCAAGGCGTCCGGGCTCGCGGCCGGAAAGGGCGTCATCGTGGCGCAGTCGGCCGAAGAGGCCGAGACCGCGATCGACGCGATGCTCGAGGATTTGGTGTTCGGCGACGCCGGCGGCGAGATCCTCATTGAAGAATTCATGGAAGGCGAAGAACTCTCGCTTTTCGCCATCAGCGACGGAGAGCACGCGCTGCCAATGCTCGCCGCACAGGATCACAAGCGTCTTCTCGACGGCGACTTCGGGCCGAACACGGGCGGAATGGGCGCGTATGCGCCGACTTCTATCGCAACACCGGAGCTCCAAAACCAAGTCATGCGCGAGATAATTGACCCGACTTTGGCTGCGATGCGCGCGGAAGGCGCGCCGTTTACCGGGCTTCTCTACGCCGGTCTGATGTTGACGGCAACCGGGCCCAGGGTTGTGGAGTTCAACTGCAGATTTGGAGACCCCGAGACGCAGGCGCTGATGCCACTTATGGACTCGTCACTCTTCGAGCTTTTGGCTTCGGTGGCCGGGGGCGGATCGCTCTCGAGGTCTCGCGCGCCGGATTGGAAACCGCTCTCAGCGGTGACGACCGTCGTTGCGGCCGAAGGATACCCCGAAAAAGCCCGTACCGGAGACGTCATAGTTCTGCCCGAAGTGCCGGAGGGCGTGAACATTTTCCATGCTGGCACCGCTCGCGATTCGTCAGGCAATCTGGTTACGGCAGGCGGAAGGGTCCTCGCCGTCACCGCGGTATCAGAACAACTGAGCGACGCGGCCGAGGAATCGCGCGCTGTCGCGGAAGCCGTGTCATTCAGGGGAAAGCAGCTGCGCGGCGACATCGCGTGGCGCGAACTGACGCGCAGTGCCCGAGCTACCTGAGACCGAAACTATCGCGCGCGATCTCGACGGCGCGATCCGCGGTCGAACGATCGTCAAAGTCTCAGTGCGAAAGGCGGACGTGCTCCGAGAGGTAACTCCGCGTGCTCTGTCGCGCCGACTAAAGAATGCAGGGATCCTCCGCAGCTGGAGGCGCGCGAAACTCGTGGTACTGGACCTGGACACCGGCGACCACATCGTCGTACAGCCGCGCTTTACCGGCGCGCTTCTCATCGACGATGGAAGTCTCGATGCGGCGGCACTCGCCTATTCGACGGTGCGCCTCGAGCTGGACGACGCGCGCGCACTGCACTACGCCGACGTCCGGAGGCTCGGCACATTCGCTCTAATGGATGAGGCGCGGTTCGCCGAATACTCTGCTCAGCTGGGAATCGAACCTCTTGACCGCGCGTTTACCGGGCCGCATCTATCGGGGATTCTTCGGGCGACTAGTCAGCCCGTGAAGAAGCTCCTCATGGATCAGCGAAAAATCGCAGGAATCGGCAACATCTACGCAAACGAAGCGCTCTGGCGCGCACGCATCGACCCTTCCAGGCCGGGTGCGTCGGTGTCGCTCGAGGAAGCACGCACTCTTCGCGATGCTGTAGTGGGCGTCCTCGAGGAAGCGATCGAGGCGCGCGGCACCAGCTTCCGCGACTATCGCGACGCGCGCGGACAACGCGGGTCGTTCGTTGACAAGCTCGACGTATATGGCCGTGGCGGAGAAGCGTGTCATCGCTGCGGATCGAAGCTCGTCTCGACTCACGCAATCGACGGACGCGCAACGACGATGTGCGTGCGGTGCCAGCACTGAGATGATTCGCGGTATCGCACGCGCGGCAGACACCATAACGAGCGATGCGCAGTTGGCCGTGATGCGCTCGACCGTCCGCGAGGGCGCTGCCGACCGTCCTGGTATTTATCGGATGCTATCGAGCGATGGCGAAGTGCTCTACGTCGGTAAATCGAAGAGAGTGCGGACCCGTTTGCTCAGTTACTTCCGGTGCGCTTACCCGGAAGAAAAGGGCGCCCGCATTCTTCGGTCCGCCGAGAAGATCGAATGGGAATACACGCCCAGCGAGTTTGCGGCGCTCCTGCAGGAGCTGAGGTTGATCAAGCGGTTTCGACCGCGCTACAACGTCGCGATGAAGCGCGACGGCCGGAATTACTCGTTCATCAAACTCACGAAAGGTGCGGCGCCCAAGTTGCTGGTGGTGCGCGGGCCCACGGGTGAGGACGCAGATATCTATTACGGCCCGTTCGTTGGCGCGCAGAGAATCGGAGAAGCGGTACGGGAGCTCAACGATGTGCTGATGCTCCGCGACTGCCGGACCGACATCAAGATGTTCTACAGCGACCAGACCGAGCTTTTCCAGCTGCAGCGCACACCCGGCTGCATTCGCCACGAGATCTCCAAGTGTCTGGGCCCGTGCGTCGGGGGATGTTCCTCGGCTCAGTACCTCGAGCAGGTACGCCTCGCCCGCGCTTTTCTGGACGGATCCGACGACGGTCCGCTCGACTCACTGCGCTCGCAAATGGAGAAGTTGAGTGCGGAGCTGCAGTACGAGCGCGCGGCCATCTATCGCGACAAACTGGAGCGTCTGGAAGCTTTGCGCGCCCAGTTTGGGCGACTTCGTTTCGCGGTGGAGAACCTATCTTTCGTGTATACCGTTCCAGGCCACGAAGGAGAGGACCGGGTTTATCTGATCAGGCGAGGCGTCGTGCGTGCGGAGCTGGGAAAGCCCAGGTCGACGAGCGATCGCCGGTCGCTGAAGCAGCTGGTCGAGGACATTTTCTCCGAGCGAGTAGAATCGACGGCGCAGGTACCTACCCACGAGATCGACGAGCTGCTGCTGCTGTCGTCGTGGTTCCGTCGATTTCCTCAGGAAATGAAGAGGACGAGGCAGGTCAGCTGACTGATCCTTTCCAGCGCGCAACGAAATTCTGCTCGACTCCGAGCTGATCGAGAATCCGCGCGACCACGAAATCGACCAGATCGGAGATCTGTTGCGGCCGGTGATAGAAGCCTGGCGACGCTGGCATCACCACCGCGCCCGCTCTGGCGAGTCGCAGCATGTTGCCCAAGTGAATGGCGCTGAGCGGCGTCTCGCGCGGAACGAGAATGAGTTTGCGCTGCTCCTTCAGGGTGACATCTGCCGCCCGCTCGATCAGCGAACGCGAGGACCCAGCTGCGATCGCCGACAGGGTGCCCATCGAGCACGGGCAGACCACCATGCCGGATGTACGCGCGGATCCGGATGCCGGCGGTGCCCCACGATCTTCGTTGGAAAAAACCTCGACGTACGAGGCCCAGGCATCGATTCCCACCACGTCACGCAGCACGTCGATCGACTCGATCCCGGATTCAGTGGCAAGCAGTCGCATGCCATACCTGGAAACGATGAGCGACACGGGACGATGCGCAGCCGTCAACGCCTGCAGCAGGCGCACCGCGTACGGCGCGCCGGAAGCGCCCGTTATCCCGAAGACGATGGGCGGACGCGTCATCTCAACACACGCTCGGCGAAAACGAACCCGAGGAAGACGATGCTGATAACGCCATTCATGGTAAAGAATGCGGCATCGAGCCGCGAAAAGTCGTCGACCCTCACCAGCCAGTGTTCGTATAAGAGGAGCAAAGCCGCAACGATGACTCCGGCAAAATAAATCGCTCCCGCCCCTGCCCCCAGCCCCGCAACCGCGAGCGCACAGACGGTCAGAAAATGCATGAAGCGCGCAATCCTCAGCGCGTTCGGCTCACCAAAGGTTGCGGGTACAGAGTAGAGCCCGTTTTCGCGGTCGAACGAGACATCCTGGAGTGCATACAACATGTCGAAACCTCCTACCCACGTCGCGACCGCAACCGCGAGCCCGATGAGCATCCACCAGGGGTCACTCCAATGTCCCGTAACCGCGAGATAACCGCCAACGGGCGCAATCGAGAGTCCAACCCCGAGCACGAGGTGCGACCACCGTGTGAAACGCTTCGTGTAGCTGTAGAACAACACCCAGGCGAGCGCAACCGGCGAAAGTAGCAGGCAAAGTCGGTTGAGTTGCCACGCGGCGAGAATGAAAACCAGCGACGCGATCAACACCGCGATACTCGCTTCCCGTACGCTCATCGCTCCTGATGGAATCTCCCGGGAGCGCGTACGCGGGTTGCGCGCGTCGATCTCACGGTCGACAATCCTGTTGAATCCCATGGCGGCGAATCGCGCGCTCGTAAAGGCGATCACCACCCATACGACCGCCGACAACGTGATCGGCGCGAGATAGCTGCCGAGTATCACGCCAACCAGAGCGAAAGGCAGCGCGAACACCGTGTGCGGGAGTCGCACCAGGTTGGCGTGACGCAACAGCAAACCCTGGCCACGCAGCGTCTGACCCTCGCGAGCGGTTGCGGGTGACGGACCGTGAGAGCTAGGCATCATTGGTCTCCCACCGTTCCGATCGCTCATTCGGCCCGAGTCCGAGCTTTTGCCAGATCGCATCGACCCGCTGCTTCGTCGCGGCATCCATCTCGATCAGCTTCGGCCAGTTCCGCGTGAAACCCTCCTCCGGCCACTTCCTCGTCGCATCGATACCCATCTTCGAACCATACGTAAACGCTCGGCTCGAATGGTCGAGCACATCTATCGGTCCCATTGAGAATCGGACATC
Source organism: Gemmatimonadaceae bacterium (assembly GCA_036263215.1). Lineage (GTDB taxonomy): Bacteria > Gemmatimonadota > Gemmatimonadetes > Gemmatimonadales > Gemmatimonadaceae > UBA4720. Next base: position 29,916 of record DATAHM010000027.1, on the reverse strand, counting down.
GCGCTCCGGGTCGATGTGGTTTAGCGCGATCCACCAGGCCTCTTTCTCGTTCCGAACATCGACTTCCTTGTCGACCACCACGATCACTTTGGCCAGAGCCATCAAGCCCTGACCCCACATTGCATTCATCACCTTGTAGGCCTGACCCGGATACTGCTTGTCGATCGACACGAACACGAGATTATGAAAAATCCCTTCGGCGGGCATGTGATAGTCGACGATTTCCGGAATGGTGAGCTTCAGTAAAGGCAGGAAAATCCGCTCGGTGGCGTGTCCGAGGTAATAGTCCTCCATCGGCGGACGGCCAACAATGGTCGTCGCGTACACGGGCGAGCGCCGCATCGTCAGCGCTGTCACGTGCACCTGTGGATACAGGTCCGCTTCGGAATAGAAACCAGTGTGATCGCCAAACGGACCCTCGACAACCAGTGGCTCCGACGGATCGATGTAGCCCTCGATCACGAACTCCGCTTCAGCCGGTACCTCGAGATCGCACGTCACAGCTTTCGCGAGAGTCACCGGCGCTTGTCTCAAAAATCCCGCAAACAGAAACTCGTCGATGGTCGGCGGCAGTGGCGCGGACGCCGAATACACCGACGCGGGATCTGCACCAACGGCGATAACAACGTCCATTCGCTCGCCCTTCTCCGCCATCTCTCGCCAGTGGGCTGCACCAACCTTATGACGCTGCCAGTGCATCGCGAGTGTGCGCGGACCAAGCACTTGAACCCGATACATCCCGACGTTTCGAATTCCGCGCTTTGGATCCTTCGAGATCACCATCGGAAGTGTGATATACGGGCCGCCATCCTCGGGCCAGCAGGTAATGATGGGTAATCTGGAGAGATCGACTTCGTTACCCTTGAGCACGACTTCCTGACACGCGGGCTTTCCACCGCGCACCCGCGGAGGAAATTTTCCGACCTCGAGCAGTCGCGGCAGCATCGACAGCTTGCCCATCAGACCTTCGGGGACCTTGAGATCGAGCATCTGGGTAATGCGCTCCCCAATCTCGTCCAACCGACGGACTCCGAGCGCGAGCGACATTCGCTTCATCGAGCCGTAGAGATTGATCGCGACTGGATAGCTGGACCTGTGACCGCTGTCGAGAATGACGTTCTCGAAGAGCAGCGCTTTCCCTCCGCCCGGTTGCTTCATCACGCGATCGGCGATCTCGCACAGCTCGAGCTTCGCGTGCACCGGCTCGGTCACGCGCGCGAGCTCGCCAATCGAGTCGATCGCGTCGAGAAATTCCGAGATGTTATCGAGCGCCATTTTCCGCCGCCTCCGCCCTCTCACCGACATGAATTGCCGCAATGCCGAACGACAGGCTGCGCCATCTGACGTCACTGAAGCCCGCCTCCCTCATCTTTTTCGCGAGCTCCTCTTCCACGGGAAAATTTGCCACCGATCTCGGGAGGTAGGTGTAAGCCGTCCGATGGCCGCTCACCAACCGTCCAATTCGCGGCAAGATGTGGCGAAAGTAAAAGAGATAGAGCGCCCTGACGACGCGGATGCGCGGCGTAGAAAATTCGAGAATCACGAACCTTGCTCCGGGCGTCAGCACCCTCAACGCCTCAACGAGACATTCATTGAGACCAGCCACATTACGGATTCCAAAGGCGACGATGGCGCCGGCGAGGCTCTGAGACGCGAGGGGCAGCTGGACCGCGTCCGCGGTAACAGGCGCGACCTTCCTGCGCGAAACCTTACCCGCGCCGGCGACGAGCATCGGCTCCGCGAAATCAGCTCCTATAACGAGACCCCGGAATCCCGCCGTCGTCGAAAGTGCGCGCGCGACATCAAGGGTGCCGGCGCAGAGGTCAAGGTATGATCCCGACGGATCCCGATCGACGCCAAGCTCGGCGATCGCAGCTCGTCGCCAACGCCGGTCTACGTTCAAGCTGAGAACGTGGTTCAGCAGATCGTATCGCGGCGCGATCTCCGAGAATATGCGCTTGACGTAAGCGCGCTTCTCCGCACCACCGGCAGCGGCGGCACTCGCAGTCGCGCTGTCTATATCGGTGGCGAGCATTCGTCGAAAGTTGCCCGGCAGAGCCGCGCGGGGCAAGCTATCTTACCCGCGCTTCCAACATGCCGCCCAAGTCCTATACCGACGTTTCCGATCAGCAAGTGGTGGTCTTCGCCCAGGAAGGGCGTGAAGACGCATACCGCGAGTTGATCAAGCGCTACGAGCGACCAGTTTTTTCGCTCATCTACCGTATGGTGCGCGACAATGAAACCGCGGAAGATCTCGCTCAGGAAACCTTCATCAAGGTCCTCAACAACATCGATCGTTATCGCCCGGAGTTCAAGTTCTCGAGCTGGCTGTTCAAGATTGCGAACAACATCACCATCGATCATCTCCGTCGGCGCCACGTCGACACCATAAGCATCGAAGGCTCTCCAGACGCCGTAACGGCGGAACGTGCGCGCGCGACAGCTGTAACCATTACGAGTGGAGGAGAATCTCCCTTGGAGGAGCTCGAATCGCGGGAGCTGGGCGCCGAGATCGAAAAGGCGATAGCGAAGCTTCGTCCTGAATACCGCGCGTGCATAATCCTCAGGCACGTCGAGGACTACTCGTACGACGAGATCGCCGAGATAGTGAAGCTCCCCCTGGGCACCGTTAAGACCTATATCCACCGCGCCAGACAGGAGCTCCGGGAGTACCTCGGAGACCTCCGGTGACCGCCTGTTTTTTCATGAAAATTCATCAAAAAAAGCTGAAACTCGCACCGTAAAGCACCCGTAAGTCATCAACACTGAGGAATCCTATGATCGAACACGATTTCCCCGAAGACTTCGTACCCATTGCGGCAGAGTTGCAGCGTCTGCCGTACTTGTCGCCATCGCGGGATTTCGCCGACAACGTCATTGCGAGAATCGACCGTCTGCATCCCGCCCGGGACGCATATCCGGTGGTAGCCTCCAGGCACCTCGAGCTGCACCAGGGTGGGCGGCAGGCGGTCACTCCAAGACGTCGGATGGGGGTGGTGCGCGGAACCGCGCGGGCCGTTGTAGGTGTTGGTCTTATCGCCGCGGCTGCATTCATGTTCTTCGAGGTCGATCTTCTAACCGCGATCCTCAGCGCGGGCGTCACGCAGTATGCATTCGTCCTGGGCTCCCTTGGCGCCCAGGTCGGCGCCATGGTGCTCGGTCCGGAAACGTTGGCCTATTTACAGGCCGGGGCTGTTGAAGCCGTTCTGTTGTACCTCACTCTCGCCGTCGGCCTGTTCGGCGGATACGCGGCCATTCGGACCGCGGCCCACATTGCTCAACGCAAGGCAGCGTAATATGCGCACCATCCTGCTCGGTGCTTCTCTGGTCATGGCGGCCACGGTCGCCCACGAGGGCCGGGCCCAGGGTGGCAGCGCCGCGAAGTTGAGGGGCATCGGTCGCTATGCGCAGGTTACGACCGGCTCCCTGGTCGTTCCCGCGGGAACAACGACGTCCGGCTCGGTCATGGTCCTCAAAGGCAACCTCGACGTCTACGGAAACGTGGATGGCGCGGCTACCGCTGTCCTGGGCGACGTCATCGTGCACGAGGGTGGCCGAGTGCGGGGCGGTGCCGTTGCGCTGATGGGTCACGTGCGGAATGAAGGCGGCTCGATACTCGGTGTCATAAAGGACGTGGGCGCTACACACAACAGGTCGACCGTTAGCTTCGGCGGTCGTCCACGGACAACCATTGGATCTCTCGTCGCGTCGGTCATCTGGCTCGTCGTGCTGTTGTTGCTCGGCACCTTCGTGCTCTTCTTCCTTGGCGACTATCTGCGGCGTGCGGTCGAGGTGGTTACCAACGAGACAGGGCGGTCGCTGTTCGCCGGTATTCTCGGCGGTCTCGCGTCCATACCAGCTCTCATAGCTCTCGTCGTTGCGATGGCGATCACGATCATTGGGGTGTTCTTCATCCCGATCGGCGTGGCAGCGTTTTTCATAGCGCTCTCCGGAATCGGAATCCTCGGCTTCCTTGCCGTCGCGCAGGTCACCGGTACCGCGATAGCCCGCAAGAGTACAACGGAGACGGCCGCCGGCCAGGAGCTCCAGTTCCTCTTCACCGGAATTTTGGCCTTTAGCGCACTGTGGATCGTCGCGGCGGTGTTCACCTGGTTTCCCGTGCTCGGCGCCATCCTCCGGATGTTGGCCTTCTCGGTAACCTTCGTCGCGGTAGCTACGGGCTTCGGTGCCGTCATCCTGTCCTGGTGGCGCACACGCCACAAAAAGAACGCGGTAGCGGTGTAACGAGCTCGACTGGCCTGCGGCTTGCCCGCGCAGGTCCACATGGTACTCCTCGGTTACCGCGTCAACGAGTTAGCGAAAAAGACGGTCAGCGAGACGAACGAGGACAATGTTCTCGGGATCTCCGCGCAGGTGGCTTATAACTTCTTTTTTTCGCTGTTCCCTCTCTTTCTGTTCGTCGCGCCAATGCTCAGCCTTCTTGGCGACAAGCGACAGATCGTCTCCGATCTGTTGGGTCGACTTTCGACGGTTCTCCCTCCCGCTGCATATGCGCTTGTATCCGGCGTCATCAATGACGTGGTCTTCGCGAAGAATGCTCCCGGGTTGATTTCGATAGGAGCACTGCTAGCGGCCTGGTCGGGCTCCAACATTTTCACCGCGTTCGAAGATGCTCTAAACACGGCGTACGATGTAAAGGATGAGAGACCCTGGTGGAAGAAGCGACTCCTTGCGCTGGGCGTGCTGGTCGGGTGGGGCATCATCATGACCCTCGTCACGGCCATTCTCCTCGCCGGCGACAACATCGTCAACTACGCACAGACGCGGCTCGGGATGGGCAGTGCGGCGTTACAGGCGTGGAGTGTCATTCAATTCCCACTCGCGATTTTCTTTCTTATCGCGTTTCTGTACCTGATGTACTGGCTGCTGCCATACGTGAAGATGGATAAGCGGCAGATTCTGGTCGGCTCGGTCGTCGCGGGTTTGCTCTTTACCGTGCTGACGCTGCTCTTCCGTCTGTACGTCCAGCACTTTCCGCCAAACGCGACTTACGGGACCGTGGGGGCGGTAATGGTGCTGCTTAGTTGGATGTACTTCGTGTCAGTGGTGATACTGATCGGAGGCGAGCTCAACTCTGAGCTGCATCACGGAACAGGATCAGTAGCGTCAAGAAAGGGCAGCGTTTACGCCGGCCGCATCGCTACCGGCGAGCAACCCGCTCAGGCGTCCAGCAAGATCGACTAGGGCCTTCGCTGCCGCCGACTCAGGCTCGCTCACAACGATCGGCTCGCCACGATCCCCGCCGGACAGGACGCCGCCAAAGAAAGGAATTTCGCCGAGCAACGGTACGTCCAGCTCTTCGGCGAGCCGATCGCCGCCGCCAACACCGAAGATGTGATGCCTGTCTGCGCAGTGCGGGCACACGAAGTAGCTCATGTTCTCGACGACGCCCAGCACCGGCACCGCAACCCGCTGGAACATCTTTGCACCGCGGAGTGCGTCGCCCGCGGCGACTTCCTGCGGCGTAGTGACGATGACCGCCCCATGGACCATCGTTGCCTGAACGAGGGAGAGCTGTGCGTCACCCGTCCCGGGCGGCATGTCAACCAGGAAATAATCCAACTCCCCCCATTGCACGTCGCGCAGGAACTGCGTGATGATCTTCATGATGATCGGGCCGCGCCATATCGCCGGCTGATCTCGTTCAATCATGAAGCCGAGGCTCATGATCTTTACGCCGTGAGCCTGGAGCGGGATGATTTTTTCGTTCTCCACCGGCGGCGGGGCGTTAATGCCCATCATGCGCGGAACGTTCGGCCCGTAGATATCGGCGTCCATCAAGCCGACGCGCGCGCCCTGCCGCGCCAGAGCCACGGCAAGATTCACGGCGACCGTCGATTTCCCCACACCGCCCTTTCCGCTCGAGATCGCGATGATGTTTCCGAGATGGGGATAGGCAACTGGAGTTGGCGCTGGCACCGCTGCGCGCTGTGACTGAGGCTCCTGACCCATCACAGGCAGTGTTCGCTGGCGAGCAGAAGCTGGACGCGATGCTGGCGATGTCTCAGCGGCTGCAGGCGGCGTCGTTCGCGGCGTCGACCTGGCCTGGGACGCATCCTTCACATCTACTCGCACATCCGTAACACCGGGAATTTGCTGCAACGCCTGGCGCACTTCACGCACGACGGTGGCGCTGTCATCTGGCGCTAGGAAAAGAGTCAATCGAACGTGGCCATCGGTTGTGGTAGCGATATCGCGCACCATTTCAGCTTCGATGACATTCGCGCCAAGCCGGTTGTTGCGGATGCGGGACAATGCATCCTCGATCCGCTGCTGGAGAGTCGTGCTCACGGGGTGTTGCCAACGGTGAGCAGCACGACGCGCACCTCTGCCACGCGCAGCTTGAGCTGGGTCTCGATTCCCTGGATGAAGGTCGCGGCAGACGCATCGCAGTCCGGACACGCGCCCGTGACGAACAGGGTGACCGTGCCAGTCGCGGGATCGAAACCCTGGAGCTCGAGGGCGCACTCGTCGATCCGCAAAATCGCGAGAATCTCGCGGAGCTCGTCCTTGATCTGGTGTTCGACATCTGCGGGTGCCCGCTGCCGGCGGCGAAGAACGCTCATCAGAGCAAGTTAGACGGACGGCGATGCCTCACGCTACGCCCTCCTTGTCCTCCGAACGAAGGAATTCGCGGGCCGCCGCCACCACCTTGTGCCGCACGGAGTCGATGTTGCCGTCGATGAGAGCGCCCGCAGCGCGTGCGTGACCGCCGCCACCGAACTGTTTTGCAAATTTGTTCACATCGACGTCGCCGGTGCTGCGGAACGACACTTTAACCTTGTCGTGTCCAAGGTCCCTGAAAAAGACCGCGAGTCTCGTTCCGCCAATGGATCGCGGATGTTCCGCGATTCCTTCCAGATCTTCGGATTTGAGCCCGTATTCTTCGGCAGCGCCCGCGGCGACGGAGATCCACGAGATGCCATATTCAGGGTCGACCTCCAGAGTTGCAAGCGCGTCGCGCAGCAGGTGAAGCCGTCCCAACGGCATCGACGCGTAGAGCCTGCCGTACATCTCTTCGGGCTCGACGCCAGATGCGATGAGCTGCCCCGCAATGGCGAGACATCTCGCGGTGGTGTTGCTGAACCTGAAGCCACCGGTATCGGTGAGCAGCGCAACATAGAGCGCGCGTGCTACATCGGGGGTAATCTCCAGTCCAAGACAGATCGCGAAGTCGTAGATCAGCTCGCCGGTCGCGCATGCCGTGGTGTCCGCAACCATTAACGTGCTCGGCGGCTCGTCGCTTGGAAGGTGATGATCAATGACCAGCTTGGGAATACTGAGCCGGCGCACCGCTTCGGCGAGGACACCGAGCCGTTTGACGTCAGAGATGTCGAGCACGATCAGAACGTCGGCGTCCTTCAGTGCCTTTGCGCCCAGATCACTCGCGTCAGGCACATCGTCGCCGAGCAGAAACTTGTACATCTCGGGCCATGGGGTGGGATTCACGATGCGGGAGCGAATCCCCATTTGGCCCAAGAGTCGCGACAAAGCGGTCTCCGACCCGCATCCGTCGCCGTCGGCGTTGATGTGGGTGGATATTGCGACAGAGCGTCCCGCGCGGAGCTCCTGCGCGAGACGCTCGATCGCTTCTCGTCGTTGCTGGGGAACGCTTAGAAGGTCAAGCACTGCCTTCCGCGCGAGCCAGCTTCGAATGCGATCTGCTGTAAGCGAAGTACACTATCAAGCCAATCACCATCCAGATAATAAGTCGCTCCCACGTCGCGCCTGGCAGGCTGTACATCATGTAACCGCAGATCAGTATGCCAAGAATCGGAACGAGCGGAACGAACGGCGTCCTGAAGGGACGAGCCAGGTTGGGCTGGCGGTAACGCAGCACGATGACGCCGGCGCAAACAATCACGAAAGCGAGCAGCGTGCCGATTGAAACCAGCTCACCGAGCAGGTCGATCGGGAAAATCCCCGCGAAGAATGCCGCGACGATTCCGGTGAGAATCGTAGTCACATAGGGGGTCTTGAACCGCGGATGGACCTTACCAAAAACCGGTGGCAGCAGACCATCGCGCGCCATCGAGTAAAAGACTCGTGGCTGGCCCATGAGCATGACCAGCACGACCGACGCGAGACCCGCGATTGCGCCGATATTGATGATGGAAGCAAGCCAGGCCAGGCCCGGTCCGGCCTTGTCGATCGCTACGAACACGGGGTGCGGGACGTCCAGCTCCGGGTAATGCGCTAGCCCGGTCATCACGAGCGACATCAGGATGTATAGCACTGTACAGATGGCGAGAGAGCCAAGCATGCCGATCGGCATGTCGCGCTGCGGGTTTTTCGCCTCCTGTGCCGCGGTCGACACTGCGTCGAATCCTATGTAGGCGAAGAACACCACTGCAGCGCCGCGCACAATTCCGCTCCATCCGTAGTGACCGTACACGCCGGTATTGGCGGGAACGAACGGATGCCAGTTGGCCTGATTGACGTACATGAAGCCGAAGCCGATAACCAACAGTACGATGGCAATCTTCAGAATTACGATGAAATTGTTGAACCGCGCGGATTCCTTGATGCCTATCACGAGCAGCGTAGTCATGAGGCCTATCAGGACAATCGCGGGGAGATTCACCACTGCGCCGGTGTGGGTGAATCCGGCGGCCTGAGTCAGCGCATGCGTCACCGGGTCGTATTTCGGGGCGTCGGAATACGCGTACGGCGCGCTGGTAAAGGTTTTCGGCATGTGGAGGTGGATCTGGTCCATGAAGGCCGTGAAGTAGCCAGACCATCCAACGGCCACCGTCGACGCGCCGAACAGGTACTCCAGCATCAGATCCCAGCCGATAATCCAGGCTATGAATTCACCAAGCGTCGCGTACGCGTACGTGTAGGCGCTGCCCGCGACCGGAATCATGCTGGCGAACTCTGAATAACAAAGTCCGGCGAAGAGACATCCCAGGCCGGACACTATGAAAGAGATGACGATTGCGGGGCCGGCGTACTGAGCCGCCGCTGTCCCCGTAAGGACGAAGATTCCGGCGCCTATGATCGCACCGATGCCCAGTGTCGTGAGGTTCAGAGCGCCGAGGGCACGCCTCAGCGTGTGTGCCTCGGACTCTCCAGCGGCCTCTGCCTGCAGGACGGCGATGCTTTTCCTCGTACCTAGGGCCATGCGGAATCTCCGAAAGCGTGAATGGAATCAAGAGGAGTCTGTATACATTTCGACATCAAGCCTGCGCCACAAGTTTGCGCGGGCGCGCGATGCAATGTCAAGGAACTAAACCGAGTAGTTCGGTGCTTCGCGCGTGATCGTCACGTCATGCGGATGCGATTCCCGCAGTCCCGCGGCCGTAATTCGGACAAACTCGGCCTCCGTGCGCAGCTGATCGATGTCGGCACACCCAACGTAGCCCATTCCGCTCCTCAGCCCGCCGACCATCTGGAAGAGAACGTCGCTCACGGGTCCCTTGTACGGGACGCGTCCTTCGATCCCCTCCGGAACGAGCTTCTTCGGCGACATTTCGCCTTCCTGGAAATAGCGGTCCGCGCTGCCGTCCTGCATCGCCGATAGGCTGCCCATTCCCCGAATCATCTTGAAGCGACGACCCTCGAGGAGCAGTGATTCGCCCGGACTCTCTTCGGTGCCTGCCAGCATCGAGCCCATCATCACGCTCGATGCGCCAGCGGCAAGCGCTTTGACGATATCACCCGAGTACTTGATTCCGCCGTCAGCAATCACGGGAACGTCCCCCGCGCCTTCGACGGCGTCGAAAATCGCGGTGAGCTGCGGAACGCCAACGCCGGTGACGACACGGGTCGTACAGATGGAGCCGGGACCCACGCCGACTTTCACCGCATCCACGCCGCGCTCGACGAGCGCTCGAGCACCTTCACGGGTCGCAATGTTGCCTGCCACCAGCTGAACGTCAGGGAACATCTCCCGCACGATCGACGTCGCCTCGAGCACACCTTCCGAGTGGCCGTGAGCGGTGTCGACGATGAGTACATCGACACCCGCATCGACGAGGGCGCGCGCACGATCGCGATAGTTTGCCGCTCCAATTGCCGCGGCGACTCTTAACCGCCCGTGCTGGTCCTTATTGGCGTCGGGAAAGTCCCGGCGCTTGTGGATGTCCTTGACGGTGATCAAACCGCGCAGCGTTCCCTTCTCGTCTACAACAGGGAGCTTCTCAATGCGGTGTTTACCAAGAATGGCTTCCGCCTCGTCGAGCGTAGTACCGACGGGTGCAGTTACGAGATTCTTCGACGTCATTGCTTCGCGCAACGGCCGGTCGAGGTTGCGCTCGAACTGTAGGTCGCGGTTGGTGATGATGCCAACGAGGTGTCCGTCGCGATCGACGATCGGCACACCCGAAATCTTGAAGCGGCGCATGAGCGCGACCGCCTCGCGAAGTGTGCCTTCCGGGGAAAGCGTGATCGGATTGAGAATCATCCCGCTCTCCGACCGCTTTACCCGGTCGACTTCCGCTGCCTGGCGGTCGATCGACATGTTCTTGTGGATTACGCCGATGCCGCCCGCTCGGGCCATCGCCATGGCCATGTCCGATTCGGTAACGGTGTCCATCGCGGCCGACGCAAACGGGACGTTGAGTCCGATTCCCCGCGTAAATAGCGACGCGGTGCTCACGTCCTTTGGGTGGACTAGCGAGTGTCGTGGACTAAGGAGAACGTCGTCAAACGTCAGAACCACTTCGGTCCGGACGCGCGGCGTGCTGGTTTCAGCTGCTGATTGGCCCTTGATGCGCGAAAGCCCGCCGCCGGTTTTTTCCGGTGAGGCGGGCTTTCGCGATGGCCGAGTTGTGGTTGCCATAGCTAAATGTATGGCATCGTGCGGGTTGCGTCCAGACTCGGCCCGCCTGCCGTCCCTTACGGGAAGACAGGCGCTGGCTGTGCCGGCTCTTCCTTCGGTGCCCTGATCTTCGGCGGCTTCCCGTAGGCGTACTGGAAGGTCACGTACGTCGCGCGCACTCCGAACTTCCGCGCAGTGATCTGGGTGAGGTTATCATCCCCAGCCTGGATCCGGAACTTCATCGTGTCGAACGGATCCGCGAATCTCACAGCCACGCTCATATTGTCGCCATCGAGCTTCTTCTTCACTGTGATATTCGTCATCTGCATGGACGAGAATCGCCCGCGTCCCATGTTCATCGGAGCGCGGTAGAAGTAGTTCCCCTGCAGCGACACCGTCGGCGAAACCTGCGTGGTGACATTGAGCCTCGTGGACCACGTCACTCCGTTCGAGGAAAGCGCGGTCTCCGACCCGCCATCGGTAACCATCTTGAACAGGTTGAAACCGGCAAAGGCGTTGAACTTGGGTCCCAGCCTGAGCGAGCCATTCAGATCCGTTCCCCACGAATTATTCGAGTTGGCGTTCTTGAAGCTCACAGACGTCACATCTCGCCCGTCGACGACGCCCTGAGTATTGATGTCGACCGAGATTGCATTGGTCGTGTGACGGTAGAACGGCGATAGCTGAATCGACCCGAGTGAGCCCGAACGACTCAATCCGAGCTCATACGCGTCGGTGTACTCCGGGTTCAATCGCGGATTTCCGAGGAAGACATTCTGCTGATCGAAGAACACCGGGAACGGATTGAGCTCCTGCGTACCTGGACGCCGGATACGCCGCGAGTAGCTCACCTTTATCTGGTCACCTTCGCTCGGCTTGAACATGATCACGCCGCTTGGGAACAAGCTGTGATACGTGTACGGGAAGCTTTCCGCGGTGTTCGCGAGCGTGAAGTCGCGGTTCGCGAACTCCGCCCTTAATCCTCCCTGGAGATCGAACTTGCCGACGCTCTGGCTGAGGACACCGTAGCCAGCGTGGACACGCTCATCGAACTTGAACTGGTTGGTGAGATTGCTTGGCACCCAATTGCCATCGCCGAGCGGATCTTTGGTGACGTCGAAGTCTCTATCGAGCCAGCGCGCAGTCTCCTTCAGTCCCGTCTCGAGCTTGGTGCTCTGACGTAGAGTCCGGACGTAATCAACCTGGCCGGTCAGCTGGCGGGTAACGGCGTCCGTCTGATCGCGCTCGCCCTGGTAGCGCGGGCCAGCGATTGCTCCCTGCTCAGTGAGTGGCTGTTGCCAGAGTCCTGTGCTGTCCTCGTCGTGGCTGCGGTTGAAGCGGATTTCCGACGACAGCTCGTGCTTCCGTGGCTCAAAGGTCCGCTTCCAGGATAGCGAATTATCAAACACGGTTCCTCTCGAACGGTTGTTCTTGAGGAAGTCGTATCTGTCGAGGAAAGCCTGGTTTGGATCGAGATCGAGATATCCGGCGAGGGAATTGTCGAAACCGTGACGACGGTTGACCGAGAACTGATTGGAAACCACGTCGCGGGGGCTGACCTTATAGTCGATGCTGGTCGAGAAGTTGTGTCCGGCATTGCTCGTGTTGCCACCGATATCCTGGTTGGTGAATGCGATCTCACCGGGAACCGGGACGAGCTGAATGCGGTCGTTGAGGCCAGTGATGTCACGGTTATCGGCGTTGTAGCCGTAAGTCCCGAACAAGGTGACCGGACCGCGCTGATACCCGAGGTTGCCTCCGGCGTTCATGCGATTGATCGTCGCAGCGCCGACATTGAGGCCGGCGCTCAGGCCCAGATCCGTGTTGGCCTTTAAAACGATGTTGATGATACCCGCCATTCCTTCCGGGTCGTATTTCGCGGAAGGATTCGGAACCACCTCGATGCGCTCGACGATGTTGGCCGGAATCTGCTTGAGATACGCTGCTAGCTGCGCGCCTGTGATTGGAGTCGGCCGCCCATTGATCTGGACTGCGACGTTTTCGTTACCGCGCAGACTCACCTTGCCATCTCCATCAACTTGCACCGAAGGCGTCGCCTGAAGGACCTCACTCGCATTCGCCGCGGCAGGCGCGACATCCTTGGCGCGATAGGTATTTCGATCCGGCTCGATCACAACGGTCGGAGCCTGTCCTTCTACCTGAACGCTTTGCAGGGCGACAGCAACACGCGTGAGCGTCAGCGGACCAACGTTGGCCCGCGGAGCAGCATCCGTGATGCTGAACGTGTACGTACGCGGCCGGAAGCCGATAGACGTCGTGCGTAGATAGTAATCGCCAGAGCGAAGTCCCTGGATCCTGAACGCGCCGTCAGGTCCCGTGATTGCTCCGGTCACTAGCGCGGAATCTTTTCTACTGCGAATCGCAACGGACGCGTGCGCTACGGGTTCTTTGCTCGCGCTGTCGACGATTGCACCCAGTACCTCGCCGTTTGCGGCTGGCGCCTGAGCAAGTGGTCTGGTCTGCGGTTGGTTTTGAGCCTGCAACGGCACGGCCGCGCCGAGGGCGAGGACGAGAACGGCGAACGTGATGCGCTTCATGGGGACCAGCTCTCTGGAAAAGAGTTTGTCGGGATCGGAGTAGGAAAAAACCCGCACTGCACTGCTGGCAATACGGGTTTGACACCGTGCGGTTTCAAAAAGATTACGTGCTAAGCGGCCAGCGCCCGGAGTTCCGCTCCGATAAGACTCAGGGCACGGTCTACCAGCAACTTATGGTCGGCCTGGTGGACCCAGCTGCTCGCCCCGGACGGATGTGGGAGTGGGATCAACGCGGAGCGACCTCCGGCGTGCTCTACGATGTGCCTCGTACCGATGAGCTCCGCTAAAGGCCGCGGCGGCAAAAAGTTCTCGATCGCCAGCCGCCCCACCGGAATCACCAATCGAGGTCGGATAATGCGCAGCTCGCTGGCAAGCCAGTCAGCGCACTTCTCCTGCTCTTGACGGCTGGGAACTCGGTCGCCGCGGCCGCTCGGATGAGGTCCGGGAAAGCACCTCGTCACGGCCGCTATGTAAATCGTTTCTCTGGCGGTGTCTTCATCGATTCCGGCGAGACTCAGCCACCGGAAAAGCGTCCGACCAGCGCGGCCCGAGAACGGCCTGCCTCCTTCACTCTCCACTTTGCCCGGCGCCTGGCCCACCAGCATGGCGCGCGGGTTACGCGCTCGGGAAACGATGGGACGTATTCCTGGCCCGAGCTGGCAGCGATCGCACGAAGCGAGCTCGGCGACGTGTCTGGATAGAGCTGTGATTTTTGTAGAAGGCATTGAGATGCTCGAGCTATCTCACGCACCCAAAATACTGAAGCACGATGTTGACGGTGTCGACGTACCCGGCTCGAACATCGACGTCCGTCGAATCAGGGCGATGCGCGAACGCGCGGACGAACAAACGGTAGCGACCGGGTGTCAGCGCGTCAAAGGAGAATCCGCCCAGGCTGTCGGGAACCGCTGAAGCGTGTGGTGCGTTGGGCGGGTCGCCGGGAACGGTAGCGAGAATTGGATAATGCGGCAGTGCGCCGCCAGAATCCGCGAGAGTTCCGATTATTGCGCCGATTCCCAGCCTTGGTGACGGGGCACGCGGCAGGCGCGGAACTGGACCTTTGGTTCGAACCTTCGTGGAGCATCTCCCGAGCAGAAGGCTCGTATCTTCTGACGCTTGGCGGTGGCACGCGCCCAGCGTGACGAGCGACCCCGCCAATAGAATTGCTTTAAACGTCCCGGCCAATGGTCCTCAACCGCCGGCGCACTCTGCGCGGAAGAAAGAACGCAGCCGCGACCAGCACCCTCTCGAGATCCAGTGAGCGCAGCTGGCGCGGGTCACCCATCCAGTGCTCCACCACCACGGACTTGCTGGCATTCCCGATCAGCCGTTGCAATGCCAGAACGAGCAAGAAGACGTCGTCAACTTCGCCGATAAAAGGAATGAAGTCCGGCACGAAATCGAGTGGCAGCAGCACGTACCCGACTGCTCCGCCGACGAGCAGCTTGTCTGTCAGCGAAACGCGGGGATCGGCAAGCAATCCGCCAATGAGCCGCAGGAAATTCGGCAATTCCTTCATCGTCGAGACGACGGTGCGTTTCGGTGCTGGCCGAGGCCCACTGACTGGGGGCAGGTCCGCGCCGGTAGGACGCGCGGCGGGACGAGCGGAGCCCGCCGATCGAGCGCGCGTGCTTTTCCTTCGCGATGAAGCCGCGCTCGCGCGCGCCGATTGAGTGCTCACTTGCGCTGATCTCCGGGTGGCGGTGTTGGAGGCGTCTGAACGGGCGGCGACCCAGGAGCTGGTGTTGCTCCCGTCGTCCCACTCGCCGAGGAGGGCGTCGCAACCGATGACGCTACCCCTACAATCCCAGTTGCAACTGACTTGCCAGCGTTGGCGACGTCCGTGAGCACTCCCACGGCTTTGTTCATCACGTTCATGGTCCCGCCAATGACATTCGCCGACATCTTGCCGGCGCGGAGGGTGTCCTCGACGCCCTCCGCGAAACGCTTCAGCGGATTAGGAGCGGTCGAGGGTTTTGCCGCGTACTTCGACTCGAGAAAATCGATGTAATCGAGAATCTGGTAGATCTTCTCGTCGGGCAGTGTGTCGAGCTTGCGAACAAGCCTCTCACGCAGAATGTCGTTCATCCTGATCTCCTCGCTCGTCAGCCGCCGCCACGCCATCGCGCTCGGCGACCTCGGACGTCTATATGCACATAGTTGGTGCTCGAATGACCGCTCGTGTAGATGCCGAGCCCACCCACCAGATCGGGGTGTTTGAGCTCGACGATCTCCACAGCCAAACCTACCATACGACTGTCGATTGCGGTGAGTTTTCCGTCACCATTCGCGTCGATCGCGACGTCGGCCGCGTCACCGTACTGGTGCTGGCTGTCGCGCGCCGCCCGCTGGATGCGCCGATTGTGCTCCGGCGCCCGAAACCCTGAGTGAACATCTATCTCAATGTCTGCGACTGCTTTGTCACCGTGCCAGCGCGCTATCTCCTGGATGACCAACTCGAGCTTATCGAGAAGCTTTGGGTTAACAGCCGCATAGCTGGGCCATTTGCCCTGCTGGTCGTGATTCAGGAAATCGCCTACATGAAGGTGCTTGGTTATCGGCAGGTCTACGTCGGCGGGTGTTATCTCCAAAAATCCTTCCGGCGGTGCCTGGCGTCCCGATACACGCTCGGCGAGGTACGTCCCGATGCGGTAGCCACGCAGCATCGAGCCTTCTTTTTCCTCGAACGGAACGAGCACCGCCAGCGTCAGCCCTTCGACTGAACGCCGTTGGCCGCTCTTGATGAGGGCGAGGCGATAAAACCCCGCCATTGCCGGAGCGAGAACTTTATCTCCTGCCAGGGGACGCGGAGTCGTTGCGAAGACGGAATCGCCGTTCCGAATCCAGGCGTACTGCAGCGAGGTGGGGTCGCCGTGCACGTCGAGTGGATACGAGATCTCCTGCGCGGGCATCGCGAACGCGAGCTTCACTTCGCCGCTGCGTCCGAAGGCGCTGGCCGACGGCTCGGCCATCGGTACGACGACTCGCGCCAGATAGGTGCCGATGGGACGATCGGTTGTCGTGTTCGCCGCCTGAAGAAACTGAAATGCTCCTACGGCAGCTACTCCCGCGACGGCGACCCACACCAAGGTAGCGGTATGGCGCCTTCGAACCGGGAGCTCGTCGGGAAGCTCGAGCTCTTCACCCGTCGGGTGACGTCGGTCCCCCGCGTACTCAGACTCCAACAGCTCTCTTATTAATAGATGTAAACCGGGGTTCCGACCGCGACCATCGGGTAGAGCTTCTCGACGTCCTCGTTGAGCATTCGCACGCATCCGTGACTCACCGAGTGGCCAATCGACTCCGGTTCATCGGTCCCGTGAATACCGTACCCGTCACCGAGATCGAGACGCCGTGTGCCGAGGACGCCCATGTAACGGCGCGCCGAAGTGCCATAGGGTGGAATGACGATGTTCCCACCGGCGACGATCTCATGGCCTTCCTTGCCTTCACCCAAAGAGACAGTCTGGCCGTTGCTGTAACGCTTGACGACCTCACCGTTCTGAGTGGTGATCACGCCGTCACCTGACGGGATCGCCTGGCCCGGCGACAGGTGAACGAGGCCAAGCCCCTTCTTGCGGGCCATCTCGACGTAGTGCCAATCCGGGGGCACCCAGGCGGGGTTCTCGTCTTTGGCCTTTACCACCAGACGTCCGCGTGGCGTCTCGAAGCGCCACTGTCCCTCCGAGCCGCCAACGAGCTCCTTGCCGCTCCCAGTGGCGACCGGAGCCTCGAAAAGCACCTGCTTGCCCTGCTTGTACCAGAGCCGGTGGTCGGCCATGCTCACGACGATGTAGGGCTGGTTCGCGGCTTCGGCTGGCGACTCGGACATGAGCATCCGGAGACTGTCGCCGGTCATCCCCAGCTTTGCCTTAACCTGGTTCAGGACGTCGAGGTTGTCATTGTAAACCATGCGGTTCACATCGCGCTGATAGCGGAGCTCGGCGGTGCGGGTCAGCAGCATCACGCTGAGAACAGCCGCGACAATGAAGCCGAGCACCAGCGCCCACACGGTCTTGCCGCCGTACGAAAGAATTCTGCTCATTTGAGTCTCGATGCCTTCACATGGTTACGACGCTCGGAAAATCGAGACGTCAATAAAAGTATACCTTCATACCCGGACTAAGGTTCGGCATGATCGCCTTCATATCATCGATGCTTATTCGCAGCGAACCCGGAGGAATCCCGCTGGTGTCGCTGGCGAGGTCCGGGCCGTTGGAGGAAAGAATCGACGTGCCTCCGTCGAGCGTGATCCTCGTGTCGGACAGATCGGCAATGGTGCGCTCACCACGCGGAATGGCCGCCGGGGGAGTCGCGGAAGATTCCGCCGCGGCTCGCTCCGGACCGAATTGCACCGGCATCTCGCGAAGCAGAGCGCCCTCGCGCGTGAGATACATCCTCGAGCTGTCGATTGATACGTTGAGGTGAAGTTTTTTGTCGAATTTGGCCTGCCGCTTTGCCAGCTCGATTGCGATTCGCAGCTTGTTCTGCTCCGACTGGACAATTGCGTCGGTGCGCTCGCGCTCGGCCTGAGTCATGTGCGCGCGAAGCTGTGCTACATCGTGGTTGTACTTCACACGCTTCACGAAAAGCCACGCATCCACCGCAATCATGGCCGCCACGCCGAGACCGAGTACAAAAACAAATCCGGGGTAAGCGCGGCGGAAATCGCGCCAGCCGCCGCGGCGACGATCTCCTTCTCCCGCCCGCTCGGGGCCACGGCGCGTTTCTGGTCCAGGCTCTTTAGGTTTAAAAATCTCCATTTGCTTCTCGTGCCCCGCTGTAACAGGTGGGATTACATTACTGATATAATGGCCACCACACAGCGCGCGCGGCCAGTCGCGCTCATCGTTCTGGATGGATGGGGCTATCGCCCCGAAACTGACGGCAACGCAATCGCCCTGGCAAATACGCCGACCTGGGACTCCCTCTGGAAGCGCGGATCGCGCACTCTCCTCGAAGCTTCTGGTCTCAGGGTCGGATTGCCCGCAGGTCAAATGGGCAACAGCGAAGTCGGACATCTCAATCTCGGCGCAGGTCGCGTCGTGATGCAGGATCTTGTTCGTATCTCGACGGCGATCGCTGATGGAAGCTTCTACACCAATACCGCCCTAATAGGTGCATGCCGTCACGCCAGGCAGAATGGCGGAACGGTTCACATCATGGGACTGATCGGGACGGGAGGCGTCCATGCCATCGATGAACACCTTTGCGCGCTGATCGAGCTGACGAAACGCGAACGAATCGACCGTGTCGCGATCCACGCATTTCTCGATGGTCGCGACACCATGCCCAAGTCCGCGCTCGGATACATGCAGCAGCTGCTGGAATACATTAGGAAGATCGGCAGTCCAGCGAAGATCGCCAGCGTTTCGGGACGCTACTACTCAATGGATCGCGACCGTCGCTGGGACCGTACCGAGCTCGCGTATCGCGCGATAGTGCTCGGTGAGGGGACGGCGGTAAGCGATCCGCTCGAAGCGATCAAACAGGCTTACGAATCGGGTAAGACCGACGAGTTCATTCTCCCGGTGGTCGTAACCGAGAAAGGCAAACCAGTCGCGCCCATGAAGGACGGCGATTCGGTGATCTGCTTCAACTATCGATCTGATCGAATGCGGCAGATCGTGCGTGCGTTGATCGATCCCTCGTTCGACGCGTTCGACATCGCGCGACGACCCAAGGTATTGGTTACAACGCTCACCAACTACGACAAGACCTTCGACGTACCGATCGCATTCGAGCCGACGTCGATGGCGCGGATTCTGGCGGAGGTGCTCTCCGCTCGAGGTCTGTCCATTCTCAAGACCGCGGAAACCGAGAAGTATCCGCACGTGACTTACTTCTTCAACGGTGGCGTCGAGGCACCATATCCCTGCGAGAGCAGAGTGATGGTGCCGAGTCCCAAGGTCGCAACCTACGATCTGAAGCCGGAGATGAGCGCCGAGGGCGTCACGGACTCGCTCTGCAAGGGCATTTCTTCAGGAGAGCAGGATTTCATTCTCTGCAACTATGCAAACGCGGACATGGTCGGTCACAGCGGATCGATCCCAGCAACGATCACCGCAGTGGAAACCGTCGATCGCTCCCTCGCGCGCGTGCTGAAGACCGCAGAGAAGGCTGGAATGCGACTCATCGTGACAGCCGATCACGGAAATGCAGAGATGATGATCGACCCCGAAACCGGCGGACCACACACAGCGCATACAACCAACCCTGTTCCGCTCGTGGTGGTGGATTGGGATAACGAGCCGCGGCTGCGCGCTGGCGGAGCTCTGTGTGATGTCGCGCCAACTATATTATCAATGCTCGGAATCGAGCAGCCGCCGGAGATGAGCGGCGTCAAACTTGGAGTAGATAAGTGAAGCATTTACTGAGTGCCCTCGCGCTCATTTCGATAGCGACCAGCGCGCGCGCGCAGGTCGGGCACCTCCCTGAGAACAGTCCGTATCGTGACGTCGAGACCCGACAGGAATTCACGTTCTTTGGGGGAAACTACAGCGCCGGCCGGGACTTGATCGGTATTGCTCCGCGCGGCGGGCGGATGTACGGCCTGCGGTACGAGGTGCATGTCGGCGGTCCGGCACTCCTGATGGCACGCTGGGCTCACGTCAATAGCGAACGATTTCCCATCGATCCCACCAAGTCCGGTGCCGCGTCGAAGCTCCCCAGACAAGCTGTCGGCCTGAACCTGCTTGATGCCGACCTCGTGCTAAACCTTACGGGACAAAAGAGCTATCACCACTTCGTGCCGGTGGTGAACCTTGGTGCCGGAATCGCGAGCTGTAGCTGCACGGTGAAGCCCGATCCATATACGTTCGGCACCGCGTTTGCATTTTCGTATGGTGCCGGGCTCCGGTATGTGCCGGGCGGCCGATTCCAGTTGCGGGCGGATTGGGGCAATTACCTGTATCAGTTGAAGTACCCCACCGCGTACTATCTCAACAACGGCTCGGGATCGGCAGTGCCGAGCAAGCAGGCCCGGTCATTCTGGAAGAACAATCGGGCGCTCACGCTCGGAGCTTCGCTGCTGTTCTTCCGGTAACCTGAACGGCGGACCCGGAGGCACGGTGGAAAGGGATTACGAGGACATTCGCGACATTGACGACCTGAGTGACGGCGAGATTCGCGCGCTGGTGCGCGACCGACTCGACGAGCAGCGAGCGTTCGACCCTGACGACATCGACATCGCGGTGCGAAATCGACTGGTCCGTCTCTCCGGGCGCGTGGGGACCGAGGAAGAGTTCCGCATCATCGAGCGCGTCGTCTCGGATGTCGTGGGAATCGCGCGAGTCCAGAACAACCTGGTAGTCGATCCCATCAGACGCGCACAGAGTCCAGAAGCGATCGACGAGCATCTTGTCGACGAAGAGTTGCACGAGGGACTTCTCCTCGGCGATCGTGCGCGCCCGGAAGATCCGGAAGCCGAGCACGTACACGAAGACATCCGCGCGGAGCTTTTCGGCACGACCGATGTGCAGCAGTCGATATCCGACGGTGTACCGTGGATTCCTCCAGAGTCGCCAACTCCGGAAGGCGTGAGCGGGCAGGATGTTACGCCAAACGTCCTGAACGACGAGCACTAGCTAACGCGCTCGCTCGATCGAGAGCGCCGAAAAGAATGATCGAGGGGGAGGCACCGGCGCTCGGCATTGCGCAAATTACAGCGATGCCGAGCGCTTCTCTTACCCGACGGGTGTCCTTCTCAGCGGCCCACCGCTATAGCAGACCCGAATGGACTGATGAAAAAAACGTCCAGACCTTTGGCGCCTGTGCGTGGCCGAATTATCACGGTCACAGTTACGTGTGCGATGTCACGGTTGCTGGTCCGATCGATGAAACCACAGGTTTTGTCGTCGATCTTGGAGTCCTCGACACGATTCTCCGCCGCCAGGTCAAGGATCGCTTTGATCACCGGAACATCAACGTCGATGTACCGGAGTTCGGTGATGGCAAGCTGGTTCCGACCGGCGAAAACCTCGCGCGTTTCATCTTCGAGCGCGTTGAGCGAGAATTACCGAAGCCCGCGACCGTGGTTCGCGTAACCGTGGGTGAGGACGACACGCTCAGCGCCACCTACAGCAGAGAGTAGCCGAAAAGTGAACAAGGTGTTTGATCGGCTGAGCGCGAGGGTGGCCGCGGCGGTCTCGCTGCCGTTCGCTCTCAGCTCCTGCGTAACGGTGATGCAGACCGCGCGGATCACATCGCCCCGTACAGAACTCCGCCAGGAAATCGATTCGCTTACAAGCCAGCCCGAGTTCAGGAATGCGCAGTGGGGCGTGCTCGTCGTAAATCCGCGAACCGGAGATACGCTGTACTCGAAGAACGCCGGCAAGCTTTTCATGCCCGCCTCCAACATGAAGATCATCACGAGCTCGGCGGCGCTCAGCCTCCTCGGGCCAGACTACGTGTACCGCACGACGTTCCTGACCGACGGCGAAAAGCGTGACTCGCTGCTCGACGGTAATCTGCTCGTGATTGGCCGTGGAGATCCGACCATCAGCGATCGCATGCGGGGTCTGGCGACCTCGGTGATGGACGACCTCGCCGATTCCCTGCGCGCCCACGGAATCCGACAGGTCGCAGGAGCGCTTGCCCGCGTCGGCAATGCATTCCCGGATTCCATCTATGGTTACGGTTGGGAATGGGACGACCTGGGAGAGTATTACGCGGCTGGAGTAGACGAGCTCATTTTCAATGAGGGGATGGCTCCCACAACGCTTCGACCTCCTCCCGACACGGTGCGTGACAGCCTTTACTCGGGCCCGGCGAAGGATCCCGCGAAAGCGTACCTCGATGCATTCCACGACGCGCTGACACGCAAAGGGATTACAGTGGAGGGTGGCGTAGCCGACAGTATCCTACCGACGCCGCTCAAGATGGATACTCTGTTCGTCCTGGTATCGCCGCCGCTCCGCAACATCCTCCCGGCCTTGCTCAAACCATCGCAAAACCAGATCGCAGAGATCCTTTTGCGCACCATTGGCCTGGAGCGTGGCGGAATTGGCACGGCCGACACCGCCAGGAAGATCGTTGGCCAGCAGCTGATTGACTGGGGCGTCCAGCCCGACGGGTTCGTAATTCGCGACGGCAGCGGCTTATCCGATCAGGATCTGCTGACACCGGAAACAATCGTCCGGGTGCTCGATAGAGTACAACGCGACACGGCATTCGCGCTCTTTTATAACTCTCTCCCAATAGCGGGAGTGGACGGAACGATCAAGGACAGGATGAAGGGCACGCCCGCCGAAGGAAACGTGCACGCGAAAACCGGAACGCTGTCGAAGGCGCGGTCTCTCTCTGGCTACGTCACCACCGCAGATGGGGAGCGGCTGATCTTCAGCATCCTTGCCAACAACACGACGACGCCGGGTTCGGTCGTCACGCACATTGCCGACCAGATCGCCGCTTCGCTCGCGGCGTATCGCGAGCACTGATGCTCGCGTGCTGAGCGTCAAGGAGGCAAGTGAGCGGATACTCGCTGAGATAAAAACGCTCCCGGCCGAGGATGTTCCGCTGCGCGACTCCCTCGGCCGCGTTCTCGCCGCCGATGTCAGCGCAGCGGTAACGATGCCCCCGTGGAGCAATTCCTCAATGGACGGCTACGCGGTCCGTTCCGCCGACATTACTCCCGTCATGACAGGTTCGCCGGTGAAGCTGCGGGTGATCGCGACCGTCGCCGCCGGTGAGTTTGCGCCGAGGCCACTCAAGCGTGGCGAAGCGATACGCATCATGACGGGTGCGCCAATCCCGGACGGCGCTGACTCGGTGATACGCAAGGAAGACACGGATGGCGGCGCGGCGAAGGTCGAGATCCGGGACGCGCGGGACGTATGGAAGAATGTCCGCGATGCTGGCGAAGATTATCAGCGAGGCGACGTGCTCGCGCGGCGCGGCACTCCGGTGAGGGCAGCGCTGGTCGGGGTTCTCGCATCGAGTGGAATCAAAACGGTCTCGGTGTTCCGCCGGCCGCGCGTGGCGATCATAAGCTCCGGAAACGAGCTCGTGGAAATCGACGACTTCGAGGAAGTTATCGCCGGCCGGCGCATTGTCTCGACCAACAGCTTTACGCTCGAGGCGTTGACGCGTGTCGCCGGCGGAATTCCGGAAGATCTCGGAATCGCAAAGGACACCAAGGCGTCGCTCAAGCGAAAGCTCGATAGCGCTGCCAGCTCCGATCTGATAATTACGTCGGCCGGAGTCTCTGTCGGCGATCTCGATCATACGCGCGACGTCTTCGCCGAGCTCGGCGGAAAACAGAAATTCTGGAAGGTAAAGATGCGCCCCGGTGCCCCACTTGCGTTTGGATTGCTCAAGGATGTTCCGTGGCTCGGGCTCTCGGGCAATCCGGTGTCCGCGATGGTCAGCTTCGAGCTTTTCGTGAGGCCCGCGCTGCGGAAAATGCAGGGACACGCGTACCTGTTTCGGAGAACAGTGAGCGTCACTCTCGAGGAAGATGTGAAGATAGGGGCAAAGCTCACGCATTTTCTCCGCGCGTGTGTGACACGACAGCAGGACGGTACGCTCTCGGCCCGACTCACCGGGCACCAGAGCTCGGGAGCGCTCACATCCATGGCGAAGGCGAACGCGTTGTTGATCGTTCCAGAGACAAAGCCAAAAGTGCCGAAGGGCGCCCAGCTCAAAGCTTTGATGCTGGACCACAGTCTCGACGAGACGTCGGCGTTCGCGCTGTGATTCCAGGGCAACCTCTGGTGGGCGCCTTATGATCGATGGCGGCGATCTTTCTTCGATCGAGAAGCCCGCGCTCGCCGGCAAAGCGCTCGTAACGTCGCTCACCAACAGGTTTCGCACCTCGGTGGAAGATGCGACCGTTGACTCTCATACCTTCAGCATTCTCAAGCCTGCCAACTCGGACGACCTCATTCGCGAAGAGGATTTCGTCAAGGACGAGCGGCTTCCGTACTGGGCCGATGTCTGGCCCTCATCGCTGATTCTGGCGAGCAAACTACTGGAGCTTGATGGGCGTGGACGAAGCGCACTCGAGCTCGGATGCGGAGTTGGGCTGAGCACGCTTGCCGCGACAAAAGCCGGGTTCAACGTGCTGTCGACTGATTATTACGAGGATGCGCTCGATGTCACGCGCGCCAATGTGTTTCGGAATCTCGGCAGCTTCGCGCGAACGCGCCTCGTTGACTGGCGCCATCTGCCTGACGACCTCGGCCAGTTCGATCTCGTATTCGCATCTGACGTTTTATACGAGAAGGAGTACGCGGAGCTGCTGCCGGTAATCCTGCGGCGAGTGCTGGCGCCACGCGGAATCGCGCTGATCGCTGATCCGGGGCGAGTGGCCGCTCCTGTTTTCGTCGAATCGTGCGAGCGTGCAGGGTTGGTAATTCGCGAGAAGGAGACGCGGCCGTTCGAGGTGGCGGAGATCAGGCAGAGGATAGATATCTATACCCTTGGGAAGGGCTAGCGCCGTAGCTGCAACTAACGATGGTAGAACTGGCATCGCGGTCCTTCAGTTTGAACTGCAACGGAACGGGTGCGAGGTGTGAGCAAAGACGTAATCAGCGGAGGGTTAACGACCTCGGCGCGGAATACGTTCCATTCGGAGCAAAAGGCAATTGTAGCGTTCCAGTCGCTCGCCTGTCGCGACCGGGTAACTCATAAACGGTTCTGCTCACACCTCGCACCCGTTCAGTTGCAGTTCAATGAGCCACCGATGACGATGCGAGTCCGCGCACCCGTTCTGTTGTAGTTGAACAAGCCTCAGCGACAGATGCCAGTATGCTCGACGTCACATGAGCCGGTACTTCGGCCCGCTTCCTCCCTCCCTTGGAGTCCACCGGGGCCCGAGAACATCGGTCGCCTTGCAGTCGATGCAGTTCGCGGGACTCACCACCAGCCGCTCTCCGTCGCGCTCGTAAACCCCGGCTGGGCACATGTGCGAGTACAGCTCCGCAACTTCGGGCGTTATATCCGGTCCCACGATTAGATGCGATGGAATGTCGTCGCGTGTGGCGTTGCCCGATTTGAACACCGCGTCGAGTTTGCTGAAGGTGAGCTTGCCGTCCGGAACGAACGGCTCGAATTCCGCCAGCTCGCGAGGAACTTCAGCATCGCGGTGCGAGTGAATCATGTCGCCGGGTAGCGCGCCTGCCGTGACTGTCATGAGGCCCGCCTTGATTCCCGCGACGTAGAAGTTGCTCTCCTGGAACGCGAGGCGCATGTTGCGCCGACGGTAGAGATCCCTGGCGATGAAGCTGGCATCGACCATCGCGTCGTACTCCTTGAGTGACTGCGCCGAAGTGTCCTTGCGCTTGAGCGCGTCGAACGCTGCACGCGCCGCGAACATACCGGACTGCATGGCGTAGTGAATTCCTTTTAGTGACGCGACTTCGACATAGCCTGCGGCGTCGCCAACGATCATCACGCCGTCGCCGTGTCGCCGCTTGGGGAGCGCGTAGTACCCGCCTTCCGGAATCGTTTTCGCACCCCACTCCACCATCTCGCCGCTGTCAAGCAGATTCTTGAAGAGTGGATGCAGCTTCATGCGCTGCAGCATCTCATGCACGTCGTCCGTGGTCCGCTTGTAGTCCAGGCCTACAACGAGTCCGACCGCGATCTGATTTGCGCTCAGTGGGTACATGAAGCTGCCGCCAAACGCATCGCGCGGAACGGGCCAGCCAAGCGTGTGCACGATTGCATCTAATGGTTTCAGAGTCTCCCAGATTTCCTTGACTCCGAGAGCAAAGATCTGCGGATTGGGCGAGGAGATCTTCTGCCACTCCAGGTATGCCTGCGACAACGTCCCGCGCGTCCCCTCCGCGAGCACAGTGATTTGCGCGGTAATGTCAGTCGGTGGAGTGTAGCCGCCTGCCGGCTCGCCGTTTCTGCCGAGACCGGCCGGGGTCGTCCGCACACCGGTTACTCGCTTCCCTTCGGTCAGCAGTGACGCAGCCGGGAATCCCGTGAAAATATTGACGCCCAACGCCTCCGCCTTTTCGCCGAGCCACCGAACGATCTCGCAGATCGAAGCAATGTGATTTCCATGATTCTGCATGGTGGGCGGCGTGGGAATCCGAAGCGCCCGACTCCCCGTCAGGAAATAAACCCGCTCGGCGCCGACCGGCGCGCGGAAAGGAAAATCCTTGTCCGTGAGCTCAGGAAACAGCGCGCGAATGGCGACGGGATTTACGACGGCCCCCGAGAGCGAGTGTTCGCCAAGCGCGCCGGCCTTTTCGAGCACGCCGATCTGGACATCACCGAGATCCCCGCCCGCTTCACGGTCGGCCTTGACCAGGCGCGCGAGCTCGATCGCGCCAGCGAGTCCAGCAGGCCCGCCGCCAACGAATAGGACGTCCATTGGAACCGCTTCTGCGTCGGGCCGATCGGTGAGTATCAATCGGTCGAGTGGCAGCGGTGCCTGATGGCGCGCTGGCTGGACCGAGCCTGGTCTGTCCGGCATTAGTGATGTTTCTTGGCTTCGCGTACGGCGTCGGTCAACGCAGGGATAACCTCGAACACATCGCCCACTATTCCGTAATCGGCGACTTTGAAGATCGGCGCATCCTTATCCTTGTTGACGGCAACGATGGTTTTCGAAGTGCGCATACCGGCGAGGTGTTGAACAGCACCGGAGATGCCGACCGCCACATACAGCTCAGGGCTCACCAGACGCCCGGTCTGTCCGATCTGATCGCTATGCGGTCGCCAGCCGTCATCAGTGACGGCGCGCGTTGCGCCAACCGCAGCATTCCCGAATGCGGAGGCAAGATCTTCCACGAGCTTGAAGTTCTCTTTCGCTTTGAGCCCGCGTCCGCCCGCCACAACAACAGGCGCCTCGGCGAGATCGAGCTTCCCGCCGGCCCCTTGACGCGTCTCGGTCACCTTGACGCGCACCGATGCCGGATCGATCGCGGGCTGTGCGCTTTCGACGCGGCCCGCCTTCGGATTCTGCGTTGGAGAAACAACGTTTGGACGCATCGCAATGACGGCGGGCGAGCCCGAAATCTCGAGCGTTGCGATTACCTTGCCGATGTTCATCGGGTGCCGAACGACCAGCAGATCACCTTCGACGTCTACCGACAACGCGTCGGTGACGACGCTGACACCGAGACGTGCCGCAACGCGCGGCGCGAGATCGCGTCCCTGAGCGGTAGTGCTGAAGATCGCGGCGCGATAGCCACCAGACTTGATGCGAGCGACGGCCGTGGCCGTGGCGACCTCCGGGCTGTAGTTGGAGAGCGCATCGTTTTCGACGACGATTATCACGTCGGCGCCGTACTGGCCCAGCGATGATGCCTTGGCAGCGATCCCCTGTCCTCCTATTACAAGGGCGTGTACTTCCCCGCCGCCCGATTTGTCGGCGAGTTGCCGGGCAGCGGTCACAGCCTCCAGGCCGACCTTCCGAACATCGGCGCCACGTGACTCCACAAATGCAAAAACGTTCGCCATCAGAGAACTTTCGCCTCGGTCTGGAGAAGTTTGACGAGCTCGGGGACGGCGGCCGCACCTTCGCCAATGATTCGGCCCGCCTTGCGGTCGGGCGGCAGCTCGAGCTTGCGTACTCTCACTTGCGGGTCGGATAGCTGCACCGGCTTGACCTCGAGCGGCTTCTTCTTCGCAGCCATGATTCCTTTCAGGGATGGATAGCGCGCGGTATTGAGGCCCTCGTCGACAGTAAGAACGGCCGGCAGGCTGAATTCAACGAATTCCTGCGCGCCCTCGAGCTCTCGTTTCGCGCTTCCCTTTCCGTTTGCAATCTCGAGGGACGAGATCGCGGTTACACACGGAACGCCCAATAGCTCCGCGGTCATCGGGCCGACGACGCCATTCGATGAGTCGGGCGAGATCTTCCCGAAAAGAATCAAGTCATAGCCCCCCGGCTTGAGCTCCTCGGCGAGTGTCCTCGCGATGGTGAGGCTGTCGAAGGGGATTTTGTCGGTCTTGAGTTGAATGCCCTTATCCGCGCCCATGCTCAGCGCTTTGCGGATGGTCTCCTGAACGACATCGGGTCCGAGGGAGATGGCAGTAACCTCGCTGCCCGCATTCTTGTCCCGGAGCTGGAGGGCGGCTTCCACAGCCCACGCATCGAAATCGTTGATGTCGAACTTGAGACCCGTCTCGTCAACGGAGGTGTTGTCGGAACCGATTCTGAAACGCACGTCCATGTCGGGTACGCGCTTGACGCACACGGCAATCTTCACCGCGGAATCTCCATGTGAATGATTTCACATAAAGATACACTTACCGGGCCATCGCCCGCGGCTCGTAACAAGGCGTGTGAATCCGCTCGTCCCGCTATAAAAAGACCCGGACGCACTTTGCGCCCGGGTCCTCGCTCCGCTTCGACTGCAGCCGCAAACAGAATAACGGCGGTCCGTCAGTTTCGCGTCAGTGGCTCATCCTGAAATTCCTTAGCGGAACCCTGCGCGGATATTCGTGTGCGGGGCATTCGTGCCCTCACTCGAAGGCGTTGAGACCGGTGATTGCCTGGCCGAGTATGAGCGTGTGAACGTCGTGGGTACCCTCGTAGGTGTACACACTCTCGAGGTTCGCCATATGCCGCATCGATGAATATTCCGCCAGTATTCCGTTGGCGCCGAGGAGCCGGCGTGCCTCGCGGGCGATATCGGTGGCGATGCTGACGTTGTTCCGTTTTGCGAGTGAAACCTGCTGCGGGCTGAAGGTCCCCGCGTCCTTGAGTCTGCCGAGATGGAGAGCGAGGAGCTGCCCTTTGACAAGCTCGGTGAGCATCTCCGCCAGCCTTTGCTGCTGCAGCTGGAAACCGGCAATTGGCTTACCGAACATCACCCTGTTGCCGGCGTAAGCGACAGCTTCTTCGTAGCAGGCGATGGCAGCACCGATTGCCCCCCATGCAATTCCGTAGCGCGCCTGCGTCAGACACATCAGTGGGCTCTTGATGCCGCCGCTCTTCGGCAGCAATGCCGTCGCGGGAAGACGGACGTCCTGGAGAACGAGCTCGCTGGTGTCGGACGCTCGGAGAGACAGTTTCCCCTTCTGATCCTTGGCCGTGAAGCCCGTGGTGTCTGTCGGGACGATGAACCCACGAATGGATTTGTCGCTCTGATCGTCGCCCGTTTTCGCCCAAACGATCGCAACTTGCGCGGTCGAGCCATTCGTGATCCACATCTTCGCGCCGTTGATGACCCAGCTTCCGTCTTTTTGTTCGCGGGCGCGGGTGATCATGCCAGACGGATTCGATCCGTAATCAGGCTCCGTCAGTCCAAAGCATCCGATGATCTCGCCCGCAGCCATTTTGGGGAGATAGTGCTTCTTCTGCTCCTCGCTGCCGAAGGCGAAGATAGGATACATGACGAGAGCGCCTTGCACGGAAGCAAAAGAGCGGACGCCTGAGTCCCCCCGCTCCAGCTCCTGCATGATCAGGCCATAGGCGACGTTATTGAGGCCGGCGCAGCCGTATTCCTCGGGGAGATTTGCGCCGAACATGCCGAGATCGGCCATGCGCGGAATAATCTCCTTTGGGAACCTGCCTTGGATGTAACAGTCGCCGATGATGGGCAGCACGTGCTCATCGACAAAGGCACGAACGGTGTCGCGAACGGCGCGTTCCTCTTCGGATAGCGCAGA
>DATAHM010000026.1:0-21705 GCA_036263215.1 Gemmatimonadaceae bacterium | reverse complement strand
ATCGACGTGCACGTGCGATTCGTTCCCGCGGCGGTCTTCACCGGGCTCGCTGTAGGGGGGTGGATAGCGCTGATCTTCGCGCTCCGACCCCTACTCGCCCTGCGCAACGTTTCACCGCTACAGACTTTGCGTCGCGACACCGATGCCGCAGTTCTTCGCATGCATTGGTCTGATATTCCGAGGATCGCGGTGGACGTAGCCCTTGTATCGAGCGTGATCGGGATCGCCTTTTTGAGGGCGAGAACCGCGGCACAGGCAGTGTCCATGAGCGGCGCGACAGCCGTTGCGATCCTCGCCCTCACGACCAGCGCGGCACTTCTCTCCTGGGCAGCGCGCAAGGGACTGCGCAGCGGTTGGCCGTACGTCGTGCGTCAGGGCGTCGCAAATCTCTATCGTCCCGGTAACCAGACCCGCGCCGTAACACTGGCGCTGGGCTTCGGAGCCTTTCTTGTAAGCACGCTGTTCCTGGTTCAGCACAACATTCTGCGGCGGTTCACGACGGCGGCCGGTGAGTCGCGGGGCAACGTCGTCTTCTTCGACGTCCAGCAGGACCAGGCCGCAGGCGTCGATTCGATCATTCGGACTGCGCACTACCAGGTCGTCGAGACAGCGCCGGTCGTCACGATGCGGATCTCAGCCATCAATGGAAAAAAAGTGACCGATATGCTGCCGGTTTCGCGCGGTCAAAGGGGACGCGCGTCGTGGGCGTTACGTCGCGAGTTCCGCTCCACCTACCGGGACAAGCCCGCCGCAAGTGAGAGCATCGTCGCCGGAAAGTGGTTCGGTGCGAGTGCCATCAAAACCGCGGAAGACACCGGTGAAATTTCTCTCGAGGACGGCATCGCGAAAGAGCTCAACGTCAAACTTGGCGACGTAATCACGTGGAACGTGCAGGGTGTGGACATTCCGACTCGGATCACCAGCCTGAGGAAAGTGGTGTGGACGCGATTCGAGCCGAACTTCTTTGTGGTGTTCGCCCCACCGGTGCTGCAAGCGGCGCCCAAGCAATACATCCTTCTCGCCGAGGTGAAGGACCCGACCGCCGTCGCGCGGCTACAAAGATCAGTCGTCAATGTGTTCCCGAATGTGTCGAGCATCGATCTCACGGCAATCAGACGGACTGTGGACCGCATTGTCGCCCGCGTTTCCCTCGCGATCCGGTTCATGGCGCTTTTCAGTCTCGCAGTCGCCGTTCCGGTGTTGTTCAGCGCTGTATCGGCCACCCGCCGAGCGCGTGTGCGCGAGGGAGTCCTCCTCAAGACGCTCGGAGCAACCCGTGGGCAGATCGCGAGAATTTTGCTAGCCGAGTATTCGTTGTTAGGAGTGCTCGGCGCGTTGACCGGGATGGTGCTCTCGATTGCCGGCGGCTGGGCAATCGTGCATTATGTCTTCAAGATGCCTTTTGCTCTGCCCGTCGCACCGGTGATGTCGATCGGTGCCGCGATCGTTGGGCTCACGCTGCTGATTGGACTCCTCGCAGGCCGGGACGTCTTCCGCGAGACCCCAATCGTCGCCCTGCGAGATGTATAAGAGCTAGCGCCTTATAGGTGTAGAGGTCGCAGTCGGCAGTCCGCGCACCCGACGTCGAACCACACTATCACGTCCGATGATGCCGCTGTCGCTGGCGCTGCTTCGGCTGGTTCCCGATGAAGTAGCAGCAGCGCGAACATCGGTGGTGCTGGAGATTGGGGTGACCGCGCCCTGGTGCGCGCCGCTTTGACCGGACGCGGCGTTGTGAAGCGAATCGCCAACGGCGGCGCCAACAGCCGGAATAACTGCGGGTACCGTCGATGACGCCGTAGCGGTTGTGTCCGCCGTCGATTGCCGCGACGAAGTGCAACTCGCGAGCAGCGTGGCTGTGACGACGACCAGTGCCCCTTTGATGTCTTTTGTCATCAGTTGCTCCGTGAGCTCTGTGGACTCCAGACCGTCCGCAATCCGCGCGGGGCGTGGGGGAGCGGTTTCTCCCACGTACCGGGAGTAGGCGTGGCGGTGACGTCATCCGCGCGGAAGCTTGCGCGAATGCTTCCACCTGGAATCGTGAACGGATCCGCTGCCGAGATGTCGACCGTGTATCCCAGGTCCTCGAGCGACTTGATAGTCATCTTGCTCAGCGGGTTGGTGCCGCGATTGAGAAAGCCTGTCATAAGCTCATTGTCGAAAGTGCTTTCACGCCAATGCGAGTTGATGGTTCCGTCGCCCCCTTGAGTGCCTTCGACGGGGACACTCGTCGCGCAGGTCGATACACCGCCGATGGCTTGGCAGCCCGCGATTCCACCCGGTCCTGTGTAGCGAACGTCTGCGCCGGGATTGATTAGGAGAACCTTGCCCGCGGAGTCGCCGCCCGGGAACGCCCAGAACGAACCAAACCCGACGACGTGAAGCATTTCGTGGGTGATGACTTCCTGAAGATTGCCGGAGCCCGAAAGCGAATTGATGTCCGCGGAGTCGAACTTCATGACACCGATAGACGTACGAAAATCGAGCTGGTTGTTGTTATCCACTCGCACAAAGCATGGACCACTCTGCGCGAGAATCTTGTTGGGTCCGTCGATTGAGTCGATTGAAGCGTAGATGAGAATACCGTCTACGGTACCCGTAAGAGGTGCCACTCCGGTGACTTCGCAGTCCTTCGCGACATCGGTCCCAGCGACGTTAACGATCGGAACCTGGCCGACAACGAGCGCGCGAATCCGATTTGCCGCGTTTGTGAACAGCGCCTGTTGGTCGGCGCTCATGGTTCTGCCGAAAAATCGAACGTCGATCTTGTAGCTCGTCTGAATAGTCGCGGTGATCTCGACTTTCCTGCCGCCAATAGTCGCCTCGAGTTGCTGTGGAACGGCGCTCTTGCCGAGCGTCCAGGTCGGCGCGGTGACAGTCCCATCGGCGTTGACGGTGCCGGTGGTGCTCGATAGCGTGCCGCCCCCAGCGACCACGGCGAAGGTGACGTTCTGCCCGCCAGCGCCAGCGATGACAATTGGAGACGGTACCGGCGTTCCCGCCGGGGCACTCTGCTTGTCTCCGCTCTTAACCGATAAATTGCTCGGCGCCGTCGAGTCCGAACAGGCAACACCAAGCGCAACAGCGAAGGCTACACCGACGAACGACACACTACGCATTGTTATCTACTCGGAAGGAGGTTTACGATCGCGAAAGCTATCGCCAGCGCGTGACATAAGAACAACCATTCGGCCTCTTGCAGCCTTTAGGCTGCCAACGTCTCCATTTGCTTGCCCAGCGCGAACTCCATGCCCGACGGACGAATACACTGGCGGAGTAATACCCGCACCTGCAGAGTTCGCTCCGTATGCCAGGCGCTCGGCGTGGTGTGGCCAGCGCGCACGGCGGTACGTCAGGGCGGCTAGCGAATGGTGCCGATTCTGCGCCCCGCCTCTTCGACGGCCTGAAATAGCTGGTCGAAGGATTCAGTAACGAAAAGCACGTCCTGGAAGTGGTCGATCTCGAAATGCTGATTGAAGACTGCGTCGAGAGAGAACGGCCGCCGGTCGCACTTCGGGCCGAGGGCGTTTGCGGCGTCCCCCTGAGACGAAATGAGTCCGGATCCGTATACCTTGATGTCGCCGTCCTCGCGAATGAGACCGAACTCCACGGTAAACCAGAAGAGCCGGGCCATCCGTGTGGTGTCTTCTTCGTTTTCGGCTGCAGCGGCAACCTGCCCGTAGTGCTGCAGGAAATCAGCGAAAACAGGATCCGCGTGCAGCGGCACGTGCCCGAAAACGTCGTGAAAGATGTCCGGTTCGGGGAGGTAGTCGAGCTGCTCGCGCTTTCTGATGGTCACCGTAGTCGGAAACTTTCGCAGCGAGAGGCACTGAAAAAAACTCTTCGCGGGAATGTATCCCGATACGGGTACAGCCTCCCACCCCGTGGGGGGCGCCAGCCTCCGATTCACTTCCGCCAGATCAGGGACGATCTCGCGCTTGAGACCGATGATGTCCGCGCCCTTCAGGAAAATGCGGCTGCCGTTTTTACGGAGCTCTTTCATCCGGCGGTCGTACAGCAGGCCCCAGACGGCGTGATCGTCGGGAGTGTAGGAGCTCCAATCCTGTTTTATGAAGACGGACGGGTCGTCAACCAGATCGTAGAGCGCCGCGGTCGATTGCTGCAATGTGAGCTCCGTGAATGCGTGTGACGCATTCAAAGTTAACCGGCGGTGTCTGGCGCTGAAAGCTTCGAGGCAAGTACGTGCTTGCGCAACGGCAGCGTGAGGGTGAAGACAGAACCCGCGCCAACGGAGCTCTTGACGTTCACATCGCCACCCATCGCGCGCGCGAGGTCGCGGCTGATCGCCAGGCCCAACCCGGTTCCACCACTGGGCGCGGAGCCGGGCTCGCGCAACTGCACGAACGGCTCGAAGATCTGCTCTGTCTTCGCATCCGGGATGCCCGGACCGGTGTCACGAACGCGGACGACGACGTTGTCGTTCTCGATTCGCCAATCGAGATCCACGGCGCCGCCGGACGGCGTAAACCGCATTGCGTTGGCAAGCAGGTTCAAAATGATCTGTTGCACCTTTTCACGGTCCGCGAAAACCGTGAGCGTTGAATCTCCGGTGTGATGCGTGTAGGTGATCTCTTTCTTGGCAAACTGGGGCTCGAGCAGTGCGTCCGCCGCGCGCAGAGTCTCCTCAATTGGAATCTCCGCCATCGATAGCTCGATGGGTCCGCCTTCCAGTTTTGCGAAATCAAGAATCATGTTCACCAGGGCCATTAAATGTTCCTGCGCCTGATGGATGCGCTCGACATCCCGACGTTGGTCGAGTGTAAGACCGCCGTGGATGTTCTGCTGCAAAATCTCCAGGTAACCCGAGACGGCGTGCAGCGGTGTGCGGAATTCGTGACTCAGCCTGGCGAAAAGCTCTGTCTTGATGCGGTTCGCCGCTTCGGCTTCCTTGCGCGCCGACTGTTCGCCCTCGAGGGCCAGCTCGAGCTCCCGCGTACGCTGCGCTACCCGTGCGTTTAGCGAGCGATTGAGCGCACGCATGCTCTCGTCGTTCCGCAGATGCTCGGTCATATCGCGCAGCAACCAATAGATGGAGCCGCTGCCGCCGACACCCTGGCCAACTGAGACGGTCGCCTCTACCTGGACTGTTTCATTGGCAGCGGTCCGCAGCGTCAATCGCCATTTATCTACACGCCCAGATGTCGCCAGGTTGGCGAGCGCGGTCCCGACACTCTGCCTGCTCTCGTTGTCGAGATACATGAAAAACGATCTGTCCACGAGCGGAGAGCTCTGACGGCCGAGCAAAGTCGTGGCGGCCGCATTCGCTTCTTCGATCATCCCAGCTTCGTTGGTGACGATGTAGGGATCGGGCGCGAGGTGGAAGAGCATGCGATACCGCTCTCTCTCGAGCTCGAGGGATTCGTTCACCTCGAGCAGCGATTCGTGCTGGGCTCGGAGCTCCTCCTCGGCGACGCTGAGCTCTTCGAGCGCCGCGAGAAGCTCAGTGTCGCCCTCGCGCGGCGTCCCTCCAGCCAACGCATTGAAACGTGTCTCGGCATTCTCCCGGGACACTTGCAGGTTGTTCGAGAAACGATCCAGGTCGGAGCTGCTGGGAATTGGTCCGGTCACTTTACTTGCTGGACATGAACCTGCGCTACACCGATTGAAAACAAATGACGCCGCGGAGCATCCACTCTAGTGTGCCGCCAAAAAAGTGCAAGAGTAAACTGAGCGCGCGCGGATTCCCCCGGCGTATTACGCAACAACAACGCGAAATGATGCGCTCATTACGCGGAGTGTACGCCTTTTACCTGTCAGCGAAATGAAATGCGGGGGATGTTTGAAACGGAGCCCGGTCTTTTAAGGGTCTCTCGGAGCGCCGTCGTCCGAATCCTCATCCGGACCGAAGTCGATGTTGAGGATGTCGCTGACACGTTCGACGTGTACGGCCTGACGCATTATCTGTCCGCCGACCTTGATCGTTACCATGTAGTCGCCGGGATCGACGAGATTTCCGAGTCTTCGCCCGCCAAAGAAGCCGCCGCCTTCCTCTCCGGTCGACCGAACTTCGGCAGGGCGAAGATTGATTTCAGATTGCGCGCCACCACCCTCCAGCCGTCTTCCGCGGCGCGCCCCCGCTGCGCTCGTATCCGTTCCTCGCGCCGCGCGAGCGGAATCTTCGGTTTGGCGTCGAACGCGCGCAGCGTTGATGCTGTCCCGCAAGGCCGCCGGTCCGAGTGGGCGCGGCATGCCACGCAGATCCCAATAAGCACGATGGAGCCCGACACCCCCCGGTCCGGTAAAGGTGCGAACGGTGTCTCCGCGAATATCGGTCACCAGAATCCTCGCGGTATCACGCTCCGCACCAGCGGCAAGTCGATATACCAGCTCCGCACCGTAGGGGGGATTGGGCGCGACAAAATACTTGTTGCCAGTGAAGT
Organism: Gemmatimonadaceae bacterium; assembly: GCA_036263215.1. Classification (GTDB taxonomy): domain Bacteria; phylum Gemmatimonadota; class Gemmatimonadetes; order Gemmatimonadales; family Gemmatimonadaceae; genus UBA4720. Next base: position 15,304 of record DATAHM010000026.1, on the reverse strand, counting down.
TCTGAGTACTTGCCTGCGAGTATTCGTACGCGGTTTTGGGCGTGAAGAACGTTGCCCCCTTAGCCATTACCCCGTTTGTCATTTGCTCGAGCGGAGCGACATCGACGATCCAGATGGAGCGGCCGTGGGTCGCGGCAATGAGCTCCCGGTCGCGGGGATGGATTTGCAGGTCGTGCACCGGGACGGTCGGCAAACCTGTCATGAACCGCTGCCAGCTTGCACCCCGATCGGTCGAAACGTACGCACCGACATCGCTGCCGAGGAAAAGCAGATCGCGGTTCGCTGGATCCTCGCGGATGACGTGAACGAAATCGACGCCCCCCGCTGGAAGATTGTTGGCGATCGAGCGGAAGGTTTTTCCGAAGTCGTTCGAGACATATACGTACGGCCGGAAATCATTCTCCATGTGGTTGTCGAACGTCACGTACACCGTCGCAGTGTCGAAATGCGATGGCTCGACGCGACTGACCCAGGTCTTCTTCGGGACGCCGGGGAATCGCGTAGTAATGTCCGTCCACTGTCCGCCATCGTTGGTGGTCAGCCAGACGTTGCCGTCGTCGGTGCCGACCCAGAGAATGCCCGGGCGAATCGGAGATTCGGCAACGGTGGTGATGGTTCCGTGCGTTTCGGCGCCCGAATTGTCGCGCGTGATTCCTCCGGTGAGGCGCGTGCTCATTATGATTCGCGCCGAGTCCCTGGTCGAAAGATCCGGCGAGATCGGATAGAAATGATCGCCCCGATCCGTCGACTTGAGCAGTCGATTACCGCCGATGTAGACCGTCGTTGCCGAGTGCGGTGACAGGAAAAACGGTGTCGACCAGTTGAAGCGATAGCCGCGCGCCGAGTCGGCCGCTGCGCGCGCGCGAATCCGCGCCAGGGCACGCGTGATTTCGGGGGTTTCGGGGCGAGTCGTATCTCCTCGCGCAATTATCACCGAATCCTCGAAGATGCTCGTCCTGTCGCGACCACCACCGCGCATGATTATCGCCCGAGTGTTCTGGGCGATGTTCAGGCGCGAGGCGTTGCCCCCCTGCGATTCGCTGTACACGATGTTCCCGTCTTCGGGATCGATCGCGCTGTAAAAGCCGTCGCCACCGCCCACATTGAACCAGTCACTGTTGGTGATCCCGACGCGGTTCTTCGCGCGAGACGGACCGCACCACGAGCCGTTGTCCTGGAGCCCGCCGCAAACCTTGTAAGGCTTCTCCATGCTGTAGGCGACGGCATAGAACTGCCCGATCGGGAAAGTGTTGATGAAGTCGTAAGTCCCGCCGCGATCGTAGGTAACCGCGATTCCGCCATCGTCGCCAAGGATGTAGTGATCGGGATCGGCCGGATCGATCCACATCGCGTGCCAGTCAGTATGAACACCCATCGCCCCGCGTTGGACGGTTTTCCCGCCGTCGGACGACGTGCGGAAAACCGAAGACATCCAATAGATGCGATCTGGGTTGTGCGGATCCACGCGGATCTGTGAGTAATAAAAGGGCCGCGCATCCCCTAGGCCTCCGCCTCCGCTTCCCGGCGGCTCGTTTCGATACGTCAGCGCCCATGTTGCACCGCCGTCCGCGGATCGATAGATGCCGCTGTTCGTCTTCTGCTTTTTGCTCGTGTCAGGCTTTTCACCGCGTGCAAGCGGGTGCGGCAGTGTGTCTGCCTCCACCCATGCGTAGATGACTTGGGGATTGGACGGCGACAGCGCTATCCCGATGCGACCTTTCATCGTTTCCGGAAAACCGCCACCCCGGATCTCTCGCCATGTGGCTCCGGCGTCGGTCGTCTTCCAGAGGCCGCTGCCCGGACCGCCACTCTTGAGAAAATACGGTCCGCGAACGCGCTCCCAGCTCGACGCATACAGCGTGTTATGGTCCTTGGCGTCCATCGCGAGGTCGACAAAGCCCGCTTTGTCGCTTACGAACTTGGAGAGACGCCAGGTGGCACCGCCGTCTGTCGACTTGTAGAGACCGCGTTCCGGGTTCGAATTCCACTCATGTCCAAGCGCGGCGACGTAGACGATGTTCGGATCCACGGGGTCGACAATGATCCGGCCGATTTGCTGTGTCGCCTCGAGCCCGACGAGCTTCCAGGTGCGTCCGGCGTCGGTGGATTTGTAGACTCCACCGCCAGGAGATATCGAGTTCCGGGAATCTTCCTCGCCAGTGCCGGCGTAAATAATGTTGGGATCGGAAGGAGCAATAGCGATGTCACCCATCGAGATCACCCGCTCCTTGTCGAACACCGGAAAGAACATCGTGCCGGCATTGATCGTTTTCCAGATTCCGCCAGTTGCCGTCGCGACGTAGAAAATTTTTGGGTTTCCTGGCACTGCCTCGATATCGGTAACCCGGCCAGCCATGTTAGCTGGTCCGATCGAGCGCCAGCGAAAGCCGGCGAGCGTCGTGGAATCGAGAGGAGTAGTGAGCTGAGCGGAAAGCGAGCCAACGCAAAACGCGGCGCTCGCGAGAGCGGAGAGAAAGTGATTGGCTCGCATTGATTGGACGGGTTGTTGACAGTCGACCAGCGGTCGCGAGACCGCTCGGCACTAAGCTAATACGCTATTGTCGGTGACGGTGCTGAGCGCGCAGCGATCTCGACGCTTACATTCACGATCACCCGATGGTGGGTAACAAAAATCAGGGGAATTACTGATGCACCAGCAGACAGGCCAGGCCCAGACCGCGGTTCAGGCGCCCGCAACGCCCCGCGCGCCGCAGGCAGTGGAGAACGTCAACCCGCTGTCGCGCGAAGACGTCCAGAAACTGCGCGATCAAATTCGACAGAGCGTTCGCGCACAAGTTGACGCGGACGTCCAGGACGGCGCCGATGTCGCGCCGGTGATTTCAGCAGGGCCGCACAACATCGTAATTCACGGACCCGACGGGAAGGAGACGGTGGTCAGTGTGCCCAGCTACGACGCCAAGCACCTTATTCCACAGCAAGCTGTCGACATCTCCGTAGCGTTCTTCATGATGGTCGCCGCGATCATAATCGGCTTGCCAGTCGCGCGGGCCTTTGCGCGACGGATGGACAGAAGTGCGTCGCGATCAGCAATCACCCCGGAGATCTCGACCCAGCTCACGCAGCTCAATCAGGCCGTCGACGCAATCGCGCTCGAAGTGGAGCGGATCTCCGAAGGGCAACGCTACGCTACGAAGCTGCTCTCTGAGCGACATGATCCAGCGCGGCAGGGCGTCGGCAGCGTGGCCGACAGATAAATCGGTCTCGAGAGCTCAGGGCCTTTTTTTTGCTTGATTGCGCTGCGCCTAAGCACGAGTTCGTCAACGACAATCCGTCTGAATCCGCGATCGTATCCGAACAAAGGGTCCTCGAGATCAATGCGCCGGCTCGTTAGCGCGCTCACCCTGAGCGCAATTGTGGGCTGCGGCACACACACTCAGGTTCTGGCGACGAATCCCGCACTTGCCCTTTCGCCCACGTGCGCCGAGGCTGTGCCAGTGTACCCTGACCGCGGAACAGTGCCCTACGATTACTATGAGGTTGCGTTGATAACCTCGAAGGGCAACGCGGCATACAATGGCAACGGCGATGTCCTGAAGGCGATGCGAAGCAGGGCGGCAACGCTCGGTGCCAACGGAATGATTCTCAATTCGCTCGGCGCGAGTCACGCGACTGTGAAAGTCATAGGAGCGGCAGTTGGCAGCAACGACGCAGATAGAGAGGGTCGGGCAATCGCCATCTGGATGCCGAGCGATACAGCGCGCGTTCGTCGGGTATGCGGCAAGCCGTGAGGGCCGGAGCCGCCGCATAAAACCACGACGGAGGCCCTTCCTGACGCCTGTCCTCATCACGCTAGTGTGCATCGCCGCGTGTAAGGACAGCGCCTGGACCCCAAGAGGTAGCGCCGACATAGTGCTGTCCGAGATCAAGCTGCGCGGACCCGAGGGTGTTTCAAAGCGTCTGGACACCGACGAAACCTTCGCCCGTTCGGTGATGAGCGGAATCGCCAGCGGCGACAGTACCTGGCTGGTGGTCGCGTCGAGCCTGCAACCGGAGTCAGCCGCGGCAGAGGCGAGTCTCGAGATCGCGCTCGCTTCTGCACTCGTCGTGTCTCCGAATCAGGTGATTGCCCTCGCGGGTCGGAAATACCAGATCGATCAGGTTTGCGGAATTCCATTCCGCCGAACCGACTCTTCGGAGATCATCAATTACCACCAGCAGGCGGCGGCAGCTCTTGGACGTGTCCGTGACTCTACGCTCGCCCGGTTTCTCACTGCGTGCCGCGCAGCGCTCGACGACGCGCGCAACGAGAAGCTTGCGCGCGTCGACCCGAATTACGTTCTCAAGAACAAACCTGGAACGACAGTTCCGGTGAAACGGTAGAGCTATCCGCGTGCAGGATGTTGTTACCGGCACGCAATAGCCTCGTCCGAGTGTCGCATACAACTAAAAGGAGTTGCTTTGAAACGTTCCAATTTTGCAGCCCTCCTCGCTGCGATCGGACTGGTCTCAATCCCGTTCGCCGCGCAGGCGCAGATGGCGAGCGTCGTTAAGCCCGTCCAGTTCGGTATCGCCGCCGGTGCAGCGCTGCCGACGAGTGATTTGTCCGATACGTTCGACACCGGGTTCAACGTGACGGGGATTCTCGGGTTGAATCCTGCAATGATCCCGCTTGGTGTCCGCGTCGATGCCGCTTACAACCGCTTTGCGGCAAAGGATGTTGATGGGAACATCAACTTCACGAGCGTAACAGGAAATCTCGTTTACAAGTTTCCGTCGGTCAGCGTCTCGCCTTATGCAATCGGCGGCGCCGGATGGTACCGCGCGACGGCGGACAACGGCACCGTAAGCGTTTCGGATAACCATTTCGGCTGGAACGTCGGCGGCGGAATCAAGATGCCTCTGAGTGGCTTCGACACCTTTATCGAAGCGCGTTACAATCAGGTTCAGGGCGATAACGGGTCCCTGAAGTTCATTCCGATCACCTTTGGAATCATGTTCTAGGCGTCACCGCACGCCAGAGACGGGAGCGGGCATATGCCTTCTCCCGTTTTTTTTTGCTCTTCTGCGACTGAACTCGTCTTTGGGGGACAGCCCTTCCATTGCAAAGCACGAATTCCAGCCGCCTGATGACCCAACGGAAGCAATGCGCATCCTCGTAGTCGACGACGACCGCGCAATACTCAACTTGATCGCGCGTGTCCTGCGCGACGAGTCGTACGCAATCGATCTCGCCTCAACCGGCGAGGAAGCGCGACTGCTCGCTCTCGTCAACGAGTACGATGGGATCGTGCTCGATCTGCAGCTTGGCGATCGCCACGGCTTCGAGATCCTTCAGGAGCTTCGCCGCAACGGTCGTCGCACACCGGTACTTCTCTACTCCGGGCGGGGCGATACCGAGTCGATCGTCCGGGGCCTCGATGCCGGTGCGGATGACTACGTGGTCAAACCTGTATCGAATGCCGAGCTCAGGGCACGGGTGCGGACGCTGGTCCGGCGTGGCTCGACAACCTCGCGCATCGCTGAACAGGTGAGCACTGGCAACCTGACTCTCAATCGGTTGACTCGCCGAGTGACGTGCGGCACGGTGGATGTAAACCTCACCTCGATGGAGCTAAAGCTTCTCGAGCACCTGATGCTCCGCGCGGGCGAAACGGTCTCGCGGAGCGAGCTGCACGACAAAGTGTGGGATATGCACTTCGATCCCAGCTCAAACGTCATCGACGCGCACGTCGCGCGGCTGAGGAAGAAACTGGACAAGGCAGGCGCGACAGCCGTGATCGCAACACGTCGGGGGCTGGGCTTTGTTCTTCAACCCGTAAAGCACGCGGAGGCATTGACTTAGCACGACACGAACTATGAACGCAGTGTCATAGTCGCTTAACGGAACCGTCACAGAGCCGGGCGCATATTGTGCCTATAGAAAATCACCAGATGGCCGGCACAGTCGGCGTCATCGGAGGCTCGGAAGATGGTTCGGACCAAGCGCACGCTGAAAGCTTTCGCCGCGGCAATCGCGATCCTCGCGCAACCCGTGGCCGCGCAGTCCTCCACCAGCCTAATCCACACCGTAAGCGTCACCGTCCCTCCCAGCGTAAAAGTGCAGGTTGCCCCGGTAGCGGTGGTGTCCAGCACCCGGCTCGGAACCGGCTCCCGGAATGCAACGACGCGGGCGATTTCTCTGAAGGTCAACGCGACGCAGGCGTGGGTTCTTTCGATAGGTTCTGCAGCGGGTGCCGGCTCAAGAACGCCGATCCGCTGGTCGCGCGGTGCTACTTCGGGATACACCGCACTGTCCGCGCAGGACGTGAGCATTGCGTCCGGAGTTCTTTCGGCGCGATCTAACTCCGCTGAGTTGTTCTTCAGAAGCGTCGAGGGCGCTGAAGTCGAGGGTGTCGCTGACGCCACCGATGCGCAGATTGTCTTAACGATGACCGCGCCCTGACGATCGGTCGAAGGCGTGATGACACGCCGCCGAACAAATAGGTGAAAGGGTTTTCTGACGATTTGGCCCATCACAGATCACAAATTCGTCACGCCCGACAAGAGGGGCGAGCACCACGCTGTAACAGCGTTACTGGCTGAAGATTGGCTCGTCGTCTTGTCGGCGAGGGCGGTAAAGCGCTTCTCTGCCGCGGCCTTCATTGGCGCGGTACGGCGCCCAGTACCTTCGCAAAACTAGAAGCACCCCGCGAGACGATTGTTGCTCGCACCCGGGTGCACTCTCGAACAAGGAGAAGCTTTGAAGCGTTCACTGTTCCTTGCGATCGCCGCGATCGCACTCGTCGCCGTACCGAGCGTCTCGCAGGCGCAGCTTGGCCTCGTCAAGCCGTTTAGCCTTGGAGTTGCCGGCGGTGGCTCGCTCCCAATGAGCGACCTGTCAAACAGCAGCAACACCGGCTACAACGGCACCGTTGCGATGGGCATCAACCTTCCGTTCATTCCGGTTGGTCTGCGCATCGACGGCGCGTACAACTCGTTCGGCGAGAAGGGTCTTGCCGACACGAAGCTCCACGTGCTCAGCGCAACCGGTAACCTCGTTTACCGTCTGCCCAGCATGGGCGTGTCGCCTTACCTGATCGGCGGCGCTGGACTGTACATGGCCGGCATTACCGCGCCTGGCGCGGCGAGCAACACCGAAAACCACCTCGGCTGGAATGCCGGCGCTGGTGTCAGCCTTCCGCTGACGGTGTTCAAGGCGTTCGTCGAAGCGCGTTACAACCGCATTTCGGCTAACGGCAGCTCGATGGAATTCGTTCCGGTGACTTTCGGAATCATGTTCTAAAGCTGGCTCGGCTCGAAGTCCGAGCCGCGCAGGTTAAAAACGGGGAAGGGCTAACGCCCTTCCCCGTTTTGCATCCGGCACGGAATCCGCGAAGAAAGGGGGCAATGTCCAGAGATCCGGCCTGCTTTCCGGCGTTCCTCTTCGCAACGGGTATCGAAGGGAGCTACCCGAAAATCGCTTTGCCCGATGGAACTCAGAAACGAATCGATGGATTCGCGAAATCCGGTCACTATGAGCGGTGGCGCGAGGATTTCGCGCTCGTCAAGCAGCTTGGGATAAGCTACCTCCGCTACGGCCCGCCCTATTACTCGACGCATACCGGGCCCGGGCAGTACGACTGGAGCTTCGCGGATGAAACCTTCAATCACCTCCACGAGCTCGAGATTACGCCCATTGCCGATCTCTGTCATTTCGGGGTCCCCGACTGGCTCGGAGACTTCCAGAACCCGGAATGGCCGCACTTTTTTGAGGAATACGCCCGGGCGTTCGCGAAGCGCTACCCGTGGGTGACTCTATACACGCCGGTCAACGAGATATTCATCGCCGCCACCTTTTCAGCGATGTACGGCTGGTGGAACGAGCGCCGCCACGACCATCACTCTTTCGTCACGGCCCTGAAAAACCTTTGCAAGGCGAACGTTCTTTCCATGCAGGCAATCATGGAGGTGCAGGCGGAGCCGAGCTTCATCCAGAGCGAGTCGTCGGAATACTTTCACGCCGAAGATCCGACCTGCCTTCCGCTTGCCCACGCCCTCAACGAGAAGCGCTTCCTCGCGCTCGACCTGACGTATGGTTATCCGCTCTCGTCGGAGACCTACGAGTACGTGATCGAGAACGGGCTCACGAACGAGGAGTACCACTGGTTCCGCGACAACCACGTGAAGGCGCATTGTATCATGGGGACCGACTATTACTGGACCAATGAGCACATGGTCCACCCCGACGGCTCCTACACCGAGTCGGGCGAGATCTTCGGTTATTACATCATCACCCGACAGTATTTCGATCGTTACCGCTTACCCGTAATGCATGGGGAGACGAATATCGCGGAGCCACACGCGGTGCAATGGTTGATCAAGGAATGGGCGCAGATGCTCCGACTCAAGGAGGACGGCATTCCGATTGTCGGCTTTACCTGGTACAGTCTCACCGACCAGGTCGACTGGGACACAGCGTTGAGAGAAGACGCCGGCCGGGTAAATCCCCTCGGCCTCTACGATCTGAATCGAAAGATCCGGCCAGTGGGCGAGGCCTACCAGCGCCTGATCTCGCAGTGGAAGGACATCATTCCCCGCGAGAGTCTCGTGTTGATGCTCGGTTACTGACATCACCGATCCATGCCCATGACGCGAGTGATCGCTCCAATCCTTTGCATCTCTATCGTCGCTGCTGTCGGGTGTGGGCGCTCCGGGGGATCCAGCAAAGCGTCCGACACCGCGATCGTCGTAGCCGACGTCCCAGCCTCCGCAGCGGCATCGAGCTCCACCGGGACGAAAAAGCGCTCGGATTGTCCGCCGACTGGTGCGTGGGCGCTTTGCAGCGTGGAGAAGCGTCTCTCGCAGGCCGGGTTCGTGCCGCGCAAGGTTGCGACGGAGGGCCCGAGGAGAGCAGGCTTCAGCGTGGCGCCCACGACTTATGCTCTTGGGCACTCGACCCTGGAAGTCTTCTTATATCCGGACGCTCGAGCGCTCGAACGAGATTGGGCGAAACTCGATACGCTGGCGGCAGCCCCCCGTGGGCAGACTGGCGTCTGGCAGATGCCGCCCACGCTCGTGCGCTCGGCAAATCTTGCCGCCGTATTCTTGACCGAAAGTCCAACGCAGGCTGATCGCCTGACTCTGGCGCTCACGGCCGGCGCACCCCAACCCGGCTCCAGGAGGTCGATGACCCAGACCTTGCTTCCCGCCGTAAAGATCAGTCGTTAGCGGGAAGCGTTCTGGACAGCGCGTCTTTGCCAACCCAGAATTGAGGCTCTCTCCCACCGGGACAGCTCAATGAAACGCACGATATCGATCGCCTCACTCACACTGCTCGCGCTTCCCTGCGCACTCGCGGGACAACAGGCCAATCCCGTCGCCGACGCCTTTCGCAATAACGCGAAGACGGAGGCCAAGAATCTGATCGCGGCCATGGAAGAATTTCCCGCGGCCAAGCTCACCTATAAGCCGACGCCCGCGCAAATGAGTGTAGCAGACATGATGATGCATCTCGCGCAGGGAAATGATTACCTGTGTGGCGCGATTGGCGGCGTAAAAGCACCGACGCGTTCCAAGGTCGCGGCGACTGACTCGAAAGAAGCCCTGATCGCCCGACTGCGTGAAACATTTTCTTTTTGCGACACGGCATTGGCAGACCTGACAGATTCAAACCTGGCCGAGGAGCTTCCGTTCTTCGGAGGCCGGAAAATGTCCCGCGCAGCAATCATGACGCTCACTACGGGCGACTGGGCCGATCACTATAGTCAGGCCGCGATTTATTTACGGTTGAACGGCTTACTGCCACCCACCGCCAAGAAAGCACCGGCCGAATAAGGCCAAAGCGGACAACGCTGGCTGCTTCCACATTGTACGCTGCCTGACGGTGTGACGAAGCCGAGGATTACCGGAGTCATAGCATCTGGACACCGGTTCCGACGGCATGTTCTCGGAAGGGAGTGAGCTTTGTTGAGCAGCCAGCAGCAACCGCCACAAGAATTCGTTGTTCCGACCCCGCGCGAGTTGCTTTTTGCGGAAGCTTTTGATAGCGCGCCGCACGCAATGGCTCTCATTTCCGCAAACGGATCGATTCTTCAGGCGAACCGGTTGCTCTGCCGGATGCTCGGCTTCCGCAACACGGAGCTTACTGATCTCACCCTCGCCGACATAACGCATCCGGACGATCTCGCGACTGACACCGAGCAACGGTACCGGCTTGCATGCTCCGATATCGGCCGCTACGAGCTCGTCGTTCGGTACGTGCGGAAGAACCGCGAAACCATCTGGGTTCGAACATCGGTTGCCGCAACTCGTCGCATCTCGGGCGCTCCACTTTGCTTCGTTGCGGAGATCGAGAGTCTCACTCCCCGGAAATCCGACGACTCGGCGGATCTTCCGGAGGTTTCCCTGTCACGCTTCAGCGATGCAACGCTCTCCGCAATTCACGAGATAGGCAATTGTCTTACGCCGCTCATGATGAACTCCGAGATGATCGTCGAGCAGGCTCCCCGCGACGACGTTGGGGACCTCGCGAAACAGATCTTCAAGGCAGCGCGACGAATTGCCTTCGCCCTGCGGAGACTACGACCCATCGAGGATCCCCGCCCCGCGGCATACGTCGATCAGAATCGTCTGCTCGATCTCCGGGTAGTCGCGCCGCCCCACGATGATGCCGCCCCGCCCACCGGTGACGTCGCCAGCTAGCAACGCGGGTCGCACTAACTATCACCGGCCGGCCATTCTCAATTGGAACGCGACTGGCAGATCGCCTAGGCATCCTTTCATGTCGCGGCGTGGCGATTGGCGGAATATCCAGAGACAGGACTGCTCGCAGACTGTGATGTAGCAATCGTCGGAGCGGGCGTGGCGGGGCTCACCGCCTTGCGAGTGCTCGTGAAGGCTGGGGTGGACGCCCAAATTATCGAAGCGCGCGACCGAATAGGCGGGCGCGTGTTTACGGTGCACGATCCGCGGGTACCGCACCCCATCGAGCTCGGTGCTGAATTCCTTCATGGCAGCGCCGACGAGGCCGTCCAGATCGTCAACGAGGCGAAGCTGGTCGCGTACGAAATCGCCGGGCAACGATGGCGGACTCGCGGCAAAAAGCTCATTCGCCTGGACGATTACTGGAAGCGGCTGCACCAGGTGATGCGGCACCTGCCAACCGTTGGGCGCGACCGATCGTTCGCCGATTTCCTGGGCCACAGCCCGGGCGGACCGCGTGCCGGCGACGCTCGAACACTCGCGCGGGCATTCGTGGAGGGCTTCCACGCCGCCGAGCTCGAGTTGATAAGCGCCAAAGCGCTATCAAATGGCGGCAGTCCCAGCGAGGAAGAGCCGGAAGAGCAACGCATCATGAGAATTTCGGACGGATACGACGCAGTGCCTCTTTGGCTGTCTCGCGATGTCGAGCAAAGGATCTTCACAGGGAACGTCGTCGAAACGATTGCATGGGAGCCGAACTCGGTGGAGCTCACCGTGCGCCGGAGTGAATCAACAGGAACTGCCAAGGTTCGCGCCCGCGCGGTCATTGTGACTGCTCCACTCGGTGTGTTACTGGCATCACCAGAGGAAGTTGGAGCCATCCGCTTCACTCCCCCGCTCGGTGTACTCGATGAAGCACGCTCGCACCTCGCGATGGGATTCGTAACTCGGATCGTCGTGCTTTTCGACGAACGCTGGTGGACGGGCAAGCTCGGCTCCGCGCCAAAAGACGCGTCGCTCGATTCTCTCAGCTTCCTGCACGGCGAATCGCGTGACTTCCCGATTTGGTGGACGCTGCATCCTGCGCACCTGCCGATGATGGTCGGCTGGCAAGGTGGCCCGCGCGCAATGTCGCTCGCTGGGCTCCCACACGACGAGATCGAAGCTCTTGCGATCACCTCGCTGGCAAAGAATCTCGGAGTCTCGCGTCAACGCGTCGCATCGCACATGAAAGCGAGCTGGATGCACGACTGGCAGGAGGACCCGTATTCGCGCGGAGCATACAGCTACCCACGGGTTGGCGGCGGCGACGCGGCGAAACGTCTTGCGGCGTCGATCCGCGGTACGGTTTGGCTCGCCGGCGAAGCAGCGGATGCGGAGGGAAGGAACGGGACCGTGCACGGAGCAATTGGCAGTGGGAGGCGGGCCGCCAGATCGGTGCTGCGGATTTTCACGCCGTCGTCAGCCCAACGATGAGGTCCGCTTTTCTCACACTCTTCGATGCGGGTCTCGGCGCGTTGGCGGGATTCATGCTCGGTAAACCCGCACTCGCATCGACCGAGTATTCTGGAGTAACGACTTATCGGCTCGATGACTTGGAATACACTCAACTGGAGATTTACAATGGCAGACCAGAACGAACGGAAGAATCGCGCGCCAGGAAAGGGAGCGGATGACGACGGCCGGCTGCAAGAGGAGCTGAACCGCGAGGCCGAGGAGGGGGAGGATTCGATCGGGGATGTCGGCTCCAATCGCAACCTGAGCGGATCGTCAACATGGGAAACACTTCCGAAGGAGGAAAAATCACCGCGAGATGGCTCTCGAGGGAATCAGAAGACCTGAGACCCAGGACCGGGAATGTCTTCACTGATTACGCTCGCTCAGTCTCTTGGGCTAGCGTACTCCTCCGGTATCAGTCTGTACGCAACGGTCGCACTCCTCGGAATCACTGAGCGGGCTGGATGGATCGGCTCACTGCCCGGTTCGCTGGCTGGCCTGACGAATCCATTGGTGATCGGAGTTGCGGCCGTACTGGCAACGATTGAATTCCTCGCCACGCTGGTGCCGGGGCTGGCGTCGCTTTGGGAAAGCGTTCACACCTTCATTCGGCCGCCCGCAGCGGCGGTGCTGGCCGTTGCGGTGGCTTGGCATGCCGATCCTGCGCTGATCGTCGTCGCCGCGCTTCTGGGCGGTGGCCTCGGCCTCGCCACGCATGCGACAAAACTCGGTCTGCGGGTTGCGGTCGATACTTCGCCCGAGCCGGTAACGAACGCCGCGGTGAACACCGCGGAGCTAGGTGTCGTCGCGAGTTTGAGTTATCTCATCTGGCATCACCCGTTTTTCGCGCTCACGCTGGCGCTTCTGCTGCTGGCGTTGACGGCGCTGCTCGTGAGAATCGTGTGGCGGGCGTTGCGGAGCATCTTCACAGGGAGCTGGCGGTCTGTCGTGGCGCAGCCCGATCCAGAACGCAAAAGCCCCGCCTAGGTTTTGCGCGCAAACTTGACGACGTCGGAACGTCAGCGACTGTGTTTGTACATCATCTCCACCAACTCATCATACATCGCCTCGGCGTCTGACTTGCTCGACCTGATCGCCGTCGTTGCACAATGCTTGAGATGATTGCGCATCAGCTCACGCCCGACGGCGCGCAAGGCTTCGTGAACACTCGAGATCTGCGTCATGATGTCGGCGCAGTACCGGTCATCCTCCACCATCTTCTGGAGACCACGAACCTGCCCCTCGATTCGGCGCAGTCGCTTGAGATTGCGATCCTTGATTTGCGGCTCTACGGTTTCGGCCTTCCGGCCCTCAGTAGTCTTGGTTGTCATATCTCCTCAAGCAATTTGCACTCGGCGCAACCTTAGGCTGTTGGTCACCACACTCACCGAGCTGAATGCCATCGCCGCGCTGGCGAGGATCGGACTCAGAAGCACACCAAACGCGGGATAGAGCACGCCTGCCGCGATCGGGATGCCGATCACGTTATAGATGAACGCCCAGAACAAGTTTTGTTTCATCGTGCGCATCGTTCGGCGGGAGAGCTCGACCGCCTGCGCCGCGGCTCGCAGATCTCCTCGCATGAGCACGACGTCGCCCGCTTCGATTGCGATGTCCGTCCCAGTCCCGATGGCCATGCCGACATCGGCCTTTGCCAACGCGGGCGCATCGTTGATTCCATCTCCCACCATGGCGACGACCTTGCCTTCCGCTTGCAGCCGCTCGATCTCGGCGACTTTGGCATCCGGTAACACATCGGCTATGACGCGATCGATCCCCGCCTCCTTCGCAACTGCCTCCGCGGTTCGCCGGTTGTCGCCCGTGAGCATCACGACCTCGAGGCCGAGTGCGTGGAACCGACGGATGGCTTCACGGGAGGTTTCCTTGATCGGATCCGCGACGGCCACGACAGCGGCGAGTGCGCCGTCGATCGCGACGTACATTGGTGTCTTCCCGCCCGCGGCGAGGCGCTCGACGTCGGCGGCGAGTGGCACGGGATCTATCGCGTAGTCCGCCATCAGCCGAGCGTTGCCAACAGCGAGTGCAGTTCCATCGACGACGCCGACAGCTCCGCGTCCTGTTATCGACTCGAAGGCTTCGGGCACCGCGAGCGCGGTGTCCGCTTCGCGCGCATGACGGACAATCGCATCGGCGAGGGGATGCTCGGACAGTGACTCGAGCGACGCGACGAGACGCAGCACGTCGCGTGGCTGACGCGACGACCCCGGCGCGAGTACCAGATCGGTGACTGTCGGACGTCCTTCGGTTACCGTACCGGTTTTGTCGAGCACAATGGTGCGCAGATCACCTGCACGCTGCAGTGCTTCCCCTCCCTTGATGAGCACCCCCAACTCGGCGCCCTTGCCCGTCGAGACCATTACCGCAGTCGGAACGGCGAGACCCATGGCGCACGGACAGGCGATGATCAGAACCGACACCGCTGCGGCAAACGCGCGCACGGCGGGCGCGTTGTCCGCCGCCACAAACCAGATCACGAAGGTCGCGATGGCAATCGACATCACCACCGGCACGAAAATGCCGCTGACGCGGTCGGCGAGCCTCTGGATCGGCGCGCGGCTTCCCTGCGCGTCGCGCATCAATTTGACTATGCGCGCGAGCACGGAATCGGAACCGAGCGTCGTGGCGCGATATCGAAATGCGCCCGTGCGGTTGATAGTACCGCCGATCACGGAGTCGCCCGGCTTTTTGGAAACGGGTAGCGACTCGCCGGTGAGCATGCTTTCGTCAACCGCGCTCTCGCCGGAAACGACTTCCCCATCCACCGGGATTTGCTCGCCAGGGCGTACGATCACTGTCTCGCCCGCCTCGACCGTCTCCACGGGCGCATCGACCTCTCGTTCGCTGCCGTCGGCACCATGCCTCAGCACGCGCGCAGTCTTCGGCTGGAGGTGTACGAGCCCACGCAGGGCGTTCGCTGTCTGTCTTTTGGCGCGGGCCTCGAACGCGTTGCCGGTGAGGATGAGAGCGATGATGATGATCACCGCCTCGTAGTAGACGTTCGGCGTGACGCCGCGACTAAAGAAGAATCCCGGCGCGACGGTGGCCACCACCGAGTAGACGAACGCTGCGCCAGTCCCCACGGCCACGAGCGTATTCATGTCGGCGGAGTGGTGCCGAAAGGCGGCCCAGGCGCGTGTATAGAAGT
>DATAHM010000025.1:0-13119 GCA_036263215.1 Gemmatimonadaceae bacterium | reverse complement strand
ACCCAAGTTCGTATGGCCGGCGACGCCAGCGCTTGCAGGTGCGTACGTCGACCAGCTCGAGCGGTCGAAGGGCGTGAGCGCCGACAGGATTTCACAACTCCGCCAGGCTCTGGGCGCTGCGTCAACGGTTCAGACGCGGACTGCTCTGAGCGCGCTAGCCGCGCAACTGGACGCGGACGCCGCTACTTCGAGCGACGCCGCGAAAGTGAGAGCGTTGGCGGCAACGCTGCGACAGCTGGGAGGCTAGAGTCACGCTCACGGAGTATCGCGAGAAACCAAAACCCTCGGCTTGGTCGACCAAGCCGAGGGTTTTGGTTAATGCGCGGGCGAGTCTATCGCTTTTGTGGCCGATTGAATCCACCAAGCCTGGCGCCCCATATGAGTAGCGCCAGCGCCATTCCGAGCAGGCCGCCCTTCACCCCGTCCACCAACCCCTCGCCCAAGCCTCCGCGAGTCGTGACCAGCCATGGGATCACAATGGAGGCGGCGAGGGCGAGCATGCCCAGCCGAATCATTGCTTTCGGGTCTTTCTTTCGATTGCGCAATAGCACGATTGTTCTCCGTTTTTGTAATCAGTCGGTGAAGAGATACCAGCACATGGCGGCGAGCTTCACACCCACGAAGGTGAGAGCAATCGCCAGCAAGTCCCAGCTCCAGAAGTGGTCATGGAAATAGCGGTACTCGAACAAGACCACCGACACGACGGTTCCTACGATTCCGGCAAGGCTGGTGGATCGCAAACGGCGGTCGAGAAAGCGCTCGTCGATGGCGCGCCCAAGTATTGGAATTCTCATTGGGAGTTTTCGAGTGTGAAGATTCGGTCCGTTGGACAGTTGAAGACTTGAGCGAACATGAGCGCGAGCTCGAGACTGGGGACGTATCGCTCTCGCTCGATCGAGTTGATGCTCTGTCGGGAGACCCCGACAGCCTCGGCCAGCTGTTGCTGGGTCCAGCCTCGATCGATCCGGAGCTCCTTGACCCGATTCTTGATGCGCGCCCTCATGTAAAGTTCACTTTCCCTACAGTATAGGAAGGGCGACGAGTGGTGTCAAGTAGGCTTTACGCGTGCCAAAGCGGGCGTAACGGGATTCTCACGAATGTCGATTGCCGCCAGTCTCGTTCGACGCTCAGGTAGAGGCCAGATTACGCGGCGATGCGCAAAATCTGGAAACGAAACTCACCCGAGAGGAGATAGTCCAATGCGGTTCCTGGTGATGGTGAAGGCTACCAAAGAGTCAGAGGCAGGTGCACTGCCCGACGAGAGAATGCTGACCGAGATGGGCAAGTTCAACGAAGAGCTGGTGAAGGCGGGCATCATGCTGGCGGGCGAGGGCCTTCAGCCTTCGTCGAAGGGCGCACGCGTAAAATTTTCTCGCGGAAAATCGCCGACTGTAATCGACGGCCCATTTGCCGAGACGAAGGAGCTCGTCGCCGGATTCCGGCTGTGGCAGGTGAAGTCGAAGGCTGAAGCGCTCGAGTGGCTCAAGAGAGCGCCATTCACCGATGAAGAGGTCGAGCTGCGGCAGATTTTCGAGGCGGAAGATTTCGGCGAGGCCTTGACCCCGAAACTTCGCGAGCAGGAGGAGCGGCTCCGGCGGGAGGTTGCCTCACGCCGCGCGTAGAGGTCGTTGCTGTCGAGCGACAGGAAGCAAAAACTGAAGACTCCGCGGGCCAGCGATCGTTTTCTCGTGCCGGCACCCGGAGTTTTCAGTTTTTGTGGCTTCTTGTGAGACGAGTGTCGATCCGGGCGCCCTCCATTCGACGTGTTGGTAGAGGCCCAACGCCTAACCTTCGAAAGGAGAATCCAATGTCAGCGACCCCCACGACCAAGTCAGCGAGCGTAGTGCTCTGGACTGCCCAATCTCTCCTCGCAATCGCTTTTCTTTTTGCCGGCGCCATGAAGCTCATGATGCCGATCGGTGCCCTCGAGCAGCAGGCGCAGCTTCCGGGCGCGTTCCTTCGCTTCATTGGTTGTGCGGAGATCCTTGGTGCGCTGGGTCTCGTCCTGCCGGGCATCTTTCGCATCCGTACCGAGCTAACGAGCCTCGCTGCGACGGGTCTCGTCCTTATCATGACCGGTGCTACGACGATCGGGATCGAGCGTGCCCAAATTGGCGGCGCGATCACTCCGTTTATTCTCGGGGCTATCGCTGCTTTCATCGCGACGAAACGCTACCACTGGACGAGCGGCCGCGACCCCGTCCGCCAACAGGCTCTACGCAGGGCGGCTTGACTGGTTCATCGCCACCGTCTTTCACAAAAAGCGAGCGGATGAGGACCGGGCCGGGGCGCGCTCTTGCGTTGGCGAATGTCAGTAGTGTGATTGGTAGCCGTGACGGCTACCGATACACACCGCGCGATCGAAGCGGTATGGAAAATAGAGTCGGCGAGATTGATCGCCGGTCTTACCCGGATTGTGCGCGACGTCGGGATGGCGGAAGACCTCGCGCAAGACGCGCTCGTCGCCGCGCTCGAGCAGTGGCCTGAGGCGGGGGTGCCCAGGAATCCCGGCGCCTGGCTCATGGGGACGGCGAAGCACCGCGCGATCGATCTGCTGCGCCGAGATAAAATGCTGGAGCGGAAGCATCAGGAGGTTACGCACGATCTCGAGGCACTCCAGGAACGCGGTGTGCCCGATCTGGAGGATTCGCTCGACGACAACGTCGGCGATGATTTGCTGAGGCTGGTCTTCATCTCGTGCCATCCGGTGCTCTCGACTGAAGCGCGAGTCGCGCTGACACTGCGCCTGCTCGGCGGTCTGACCACCGATGAAATTGCGCGCGCGTTTCTCGTTCCCGAAGCAACGATCGCGCAGCGGATAGTGCGCGCGAAGCGAACTCTGTCGGACGCGCACGTTCCGTTCGAGGTTCCGCGCGGCGAGGAGTTCACAGCGCGACTCGCATCGGTTCTTCAGGTGATCTACCTCGTTTTCAACGAGGGTTATTCCGCGACCGCCGGCGACGACTGGATGCGGCCGGCGCTTTGTGAGGATGCGCTCAGGCTCGGCCGGATTCTGGTCGGCCTCGTGCCGAATGAGCCGGAGGCGCATGGGCTTGTCGCATTGATGGAGATCCAGGCATCCCGCGCCCGTGCGCGGGTGGGGCCATCCGGCGAACCTGTGCTGCTGCTCGATCAAGATCGCTCGCGCTGGGATCGGTTGTTGATCGGTCGCGGGCTCGCCGCACTCGAGCGCGCCGAACAGCTGGGAGGGGGGCTAGGTCCGTACGCGTTACAGGCGGCAATCGCGGCGTGTCACGCGAGAGCCCTCACCGCTGACGCCACGGATTGGCAGCGCATCTCTTCACTGTATCTCGCGCTCGCGCAGGTTGCACCGTCACCAATTGTTGAGCTGAATCGTGCGGTCGCAGTGGCCATGGCGTTCGGGCCGGCCGCCGGACTCGAGCTCGTCGACGCACTCAGTTCAGAGCCGGCGCTCAGGAATTACCATCTGCTCCCGAGCGTTCGCGGCGATCTGTTGTCGAAGCTGGGACGATCCGACGAGGCTCGAGCCGAATTCGAGCGCGCGGCAACGATGACTCGAAACGCGCGTGAGCGCGCGCTGCTCATCTCCCGCGCGGAAGCATTGGCGCGAGTTTGAGCTTTTCAGAACGGACGGGAACAAAAACTTCCGGCAACCGCGCTCAGCTGGCCGCGGCTGTCTTCCTGTTTTCTTCCGCGCCGGGAGTTCCAAAGCGGATCTGCGATCTCTCCTTCGCTTTCCGCATTTCTTCCTCCCGATTCCTCGGCTTCGCGTTGGTCTGCAGCGATTGAATCAACCGACGTGCGGCACTAGTCACTTCTTCAACCGCAAGGTCGAAAGCGGCTTCGTTTGCCTTTGAGGGGCGGTTAGTGCCACTCAGCTTGCGCACGAACTGCAGCGCCGAGGCGCGAATCTCGTCGTCAGTGGCGGGGGGCTCGAAGTTCGCGAGCGTCTTAATGTTTCGACACATCTAATCAGTCTCCTCTGCTAACTCTTGTCAGCCGAGCTCTTTGACCGCACGCTCGACCTCTTTGACGTGACCGAGAATCTGCACCTTCGGAAAAATCCGGGCGACCCGGCCGTTGCGGTCGATGATCACCGTTGTTCGATCGACGCCCATGTACTTGTGACCGAACATACTCTTTTCCTTCCAAATGCCGAAAGCCTCGGCGAGCTTGTGCTCGTCGTCTACCAGTAGCTTGAATGGAAGTTTGTGTTTCTGCTTGAACTTGCGGTGTGACTCCGCGCTGTCCGGACTCACTCCGATCACCACCGCATCTATTTCCCCGAACCGGGGAAACGCGTCACGGAAATCGGACGCTTCCTTCGTTCAGCCGGTTGTGTTGTCCTTCGGGTAAAAGAAAAGCACCACGTTCTTACCGGCCAGCGAGTCACGCGTAACGGTACTCCCGTCGTCGGCCTCGAGCGCGAAATCTGGAGCTGGGTCACCCTCGCGGATCATCGCGCCTCCGCCGTGGCAACCTGTTGGTCCAGGAGCTTGGTGCAGAGAGCCGCCAGAGCCGGCGTAGTGTACTCCGCGCCGTCTGTCACGCGCCATATGCATCCGCTCGTTGGATGCTCGATGGGGTGGAGTACCATCTCCTTCACCATTGTCGCTCCAACGCGCTGTTTGGGCGATCCTCGGCGTGACACGACGCCGTTCCAGACTACGATCCGCAGTTCGCCGAGTTCCGGGTCGCCACCGCCACCGGAAAACCACGACACGCTGACCGCAGCCTTCGGCGCCTGAAGCACGCAACCGGTCGGGGTGCGATGTTGTTCGACTGGAACGTGGAGTGCCTCGCTGCGCTTTAGAACGCGTTCCGGCGCGAGCTCGTCGAGCAGGGCGGTAACCGCTCGCTGAATGGCGTTCTTCACCTTCGAGCTAGGCGGTGCTTTCCACGGTGGGGTTACAGGATCGTCAGGAAAAGTCATCGATATTAATGGCGGATTTACGCTGCGAAACTGGAATAATTGAGCACGGTCGAAGGAGAAGCGTAACCCATCGCGCTCGATGACACGAGTCTTCATTGCCATCTGAACGGGCTTCTTCTATCGGAGAGCTATCGTAAAGCCGTCGTAGCCTTTGCTTCCCACGGTCTGAATTGTCGTCGCGCTCACGCGTTTGTCTTGCGCTAGCATTTCGTTGAGGCGCCTGACGCCCAGGACGCTCGGATCGTCGCTTCCCGCGTCGATAACGGCACCATCCCGTACGACGTTGTCGACGATGATCACGCTTCCCTTGGTCGTGAGCTTCATCGCCCACTCAAAATACGCTGGAATGTTCGCCTTGTCCGCGTCGATGAAAACCAAATCGAACGGTCCTTTACTGTCAGCTGCGATCGTTGGGAGAATGTCGAGTGCCAGCCCGCGACGCAGCTCGACCCTGTCAGCGAATCCAGCGCGAGCGATGTTCGCAAGGGCGACGTCGGCGTGTTTCGGGTCCGCTTCGATCGTTATCAGCTTGCCATCTCGCGGCAGCGCCCGCGCTAGCCAGATGGTGCTGTAGGCCCCGAGCGTGCCGACCTCGAGGATGTTGCGGGCTCCCCGAATTCTCGCCAACAGATGAAGAAACTTGCCCTGGTTTGGAGTGACGCTTATTTGGGGCAGACCGGCGGCATCACTTGCCTTAAGCGCTGCGTCCAGCGCGTCATCGACTGGTACCAGCGTCTCGTTGATATAGGCGTCGACCGCTGCCCACAACTCTTTCTCAGCCGACACTTCGCGGGAGGGTGAGGACAAAATTGCAACCTTGTTCGGGCGGACTCTCCAGCGTGAGGCTTCCGTTCATCTGAACTGCAAGTTCTCGACTGATCGCCAGTCCGAGACCGACCCCCTGATGCCCGCTCCGTAAAGTTCTATCCAACTGCACGAATGGCTCGAACACCGCCGAGGACTTGTCCGGTGGGATTCCGCAGCCAGTGTCCTTGACTGAAAACGTTACGACTCCATCACGCGCCGCACAGGTTAGAGCAACACTTCCGCCCGGCTCCGTGAATTTTATGGCATTGCTGAGAAGGTTCAAAAGAATCTGTTGTGTCTTCTCGACATCGGCGTGAACGATGGCGTCCGCGTCGCAGGAGAAGCGGTACTCGAGCCCTTTGGCCTGGAGCTGCGGCGTCACGAGCGGCTCTACGTCCTTGACTATCTCCGACGCAGGCGTTTCGCTCAGGTTCAGCTCCACGTGACCAGCGTCGAGTCGCACGAAATTGAGAATATTGTTGATCAAGCCGAGCAGGACTCGCTGCGATCGCCTCACTCGATCGAGTGCCTCACGCTGGGCGGCCGACACTGGCCCGTGAATTCCGGCCAGAATCAGGTCGACGTATCCCGCTATCGCGTTGAGAGGGGTTCTCAGCTCGTGGCTCATGAATGCGAGGAACTGAGACTTCGCCGCGTTCGCCTCCTCGGCCGCTGCTCTGGCCTCGACGGCGGCAGCCCTCGCCATTTTCTCCGCGCTCAACACCCGCGCATTTTCCACCGCCATTCCCGCTCGCCTCCCGATTTCGACAGCGAGATCCAGGTCGCGCGAGTTGTACTTTCGTCGCGACTCCGCCGAGACGAGGGTGATCGCGCCCAGCACCCCGCGCACCGATGTGAGCGGGGCGATAATCGCTCCCCTCAACTGCACAGTCTTCAACAGCTTCAGGTATTCGGGGTCCCTCGTTCCCTGGGTCAGCATCTCTTCCGTGATTTCCGGATAGATCTCGGCAACGCCCGATCTCAGCACCGCCGGCAACCCGGTTGATTCGTTCATATTGGGTGGGTATCGCTCCGCGAGTTGCCTGGCCCACTTCACTTTTTCAGGATCGGCATGGCTGACAGCAATCAGCTTCGGCGTGCCCTCTTCGTCGAGCATATCTATCCGACACCAATCTGCGAGCGCGGGAACCGCGAGTCTGGCGAGCGCATTAAGCGTCTCTTCATAGTCGAGCGACTTGCCGAGCATTGCACTCGCCTCGGAGAGATAACGTTGCGCTTCTTCGGCGTGCCGTCTCTCGGTCACGTTTTTCCAGACGGTCAGCAAGCCTCCGTCTGGCAACGGATAGCAGCGCAGATCCGACCATTCCCCGCGCTCCGGATAGTAGGCCTCGAAGGTCACGGGAATTCTTTCCGTCATTGCGCGACGGAGGTTGATCCCAAATGGGTGGTCGACGATGTCGGGGTAATGATCCCATAGACGTTCGCCGAGGAGTGTGTGTGGAAGCGGATGCCTGGACGTTGCAAACATGCGCATGGCGGGTTCGTTGATGTAGCGAAAGCGCCAATCCGGGTCGTGCACCACCATCGGTTCCCCGATTCCCTCGACAATCACGCGGTTGAATGCTTCGGCGCGCTCGAGCTCCCTGGCCCGGTGATCGAGCTCCTGCGTCCGGCGCTCGAGTTCACTCGCCTGCTGTCTGAGCGCTTCAGTTAGCTGTTCCGCCTCGTGCTGTTTCTCCTCGGCAACCATGCGCATACCGCGGAGGCGCGAAGCGAGTCCACTGATGAGCAGTGCAACCAAAAAGAATATTCCAAGAGCCAAAAACTCAGAGGGCGGACCGAACGGCGAGTGAAGCAGGAAGTAATTCACGCCGACAACACAGAGGACCGTGGCTGTAATACCGGGACCTAGTCCGAGCGCACCACTTATTGCGACGGCCGCGTAGCTGAAGGTGAAGTCGCGGCCGCCGGTGTATCCCTTGGATAAAACCGTCAACGCGATTGCAATAGCGCTCGCCAACACCGCAGCTGCGTAGCGAGCGAGCCATCCGGAGCGGCCCAATAACGGCGTGCGTCGATCGTGATCAGGGCGCATCCGCTGGAGTGACGAGCTCAGTGATTACCCTCCAGATACGGCCCACGTGGGCTACCATAAACGAAAGGCGCGAGCAACTCGCGCCACAACGCATACCCGCTCGTGCTCAAATGCAAACTGTCGGCGGCAAACAGGCCGCCGTTAGGTGTGCCGCTGCTTCCAAGCATTGGGTCGAACACGTCGACGTAGGTTAGCAACGGGTCACTCGATGAATATTCGCGCACCAGTTCGTTGGCGCGCCTGATTTTGTCAATCAGCGTCCATCGCGATCCGCTCGGCTTGATGCTCACGAATGCAATGCGCGTCTTCGGCAGCGCGCGGTGGACGAGTGTTACAAAGTCCCGGTAGTCAGCCAGGACTTGTTCAGGCGACCGCCCCGCTGCGATGTCGTTGTCTCCGGCATACAGTACCACGCGCTCCGGACAATAGGGCAGCACAATCCGGGGGGCGTATTTCACGACTTGCCACAGCTCGCTGCCGCCGAAACCGCGCTGAATCACGTTCGCCTCGGCGAAGTCAGCAGCGAGATTTGGCCACAGGCGTATCGACGAGCTGCCAACAAACACGACACCACCGCTCCGCGGCGGGTCGACCTTGTCGGACGCCTCGAACGCCTCGATCTCGTCCTCGAACGGCGCCTTTACGGCCGCGCTGTCCCCGGCGTGCGCGTACGGCGCAACGCACTGTCCAAGTGCAGGCGCCGCAACGCAAACGAATAGGGCGGTCAGCACGAGCGGAGTTGATCGCATGACTCTAAACGTTAGCATTTCGCGAGCCCTTCCTGTAGCGGGCGTAGGGCCGGCGTGACTGTCAGCCGCTTCCGCGCTCCGTTAACTTGGAGAAGCACGTCAATAATTACCAAAAGGTAAAGCGACAATGCCCGATAAATCCCGCATTCCAGTCATCGTCGGAGCTGCCAGAACGCCCATCGGGAAATTCCTGGGCGCTCTTTCTCCTCTCAGCGCGCCGGAGCTGGGCGCCGTGGCCATTCGCGAAGCGCTCAAGCGTTCGAAGGTTTCTCCCGACGATGTGAACGAAGTCATCATGGGCCACGTCATTCAGGCCGGAACGGGTCAGGCGCCGGCTAGGCAGGCTGCGCTCAAGGCTGGATTGCCCGCGACAGTCTCCGCGGTGACGGTCAACAAAGTCTGCGGTTCAGGGCTCAAGGCCGTTATGCTCGCCTCGCAAGCCATCAAGGCTGGCGACGCTCAGGTGATCATCGCGGGCGGCCAGGAATCCATGTCGAACGCGCCCTACTATGTGTACGGGATGCGTTCCGGAGTAAAGCTGTCCGATCAAAAGATGGTCGACGGGATGATCAAGGACGGTCTTTGGTGCGCCTCGTGCGACGTGCATATGGGTGGGCATGCCGAGTACACCGCGAAGAAAGCGGGCGTCACGCGCGAAGAACAGGACGAGTTCGCAGCAGGATCGCATCGCAAAGCGGTTGCGGCCATGGAGTCGGGAAAGTTCAGGAGCGAGATCGCAAGGGTCGAGATTCCCGGCAAGAAGGGCCCGACGATCGTAGAATCGGACGAGGGGCCAAGAAAAGACACCACGGTCGAAACGCTGTCGAAACTCCGTCCCGCATTTCCCGGGAAGAACGGACAGGGCGAAAACCTAAGCGTCACTGCCGGCAACGCATCCAGCCTTAACGACGGCGCGGCTGCTCTCGTTGTCGTCTCCGAGCAGTATGCGAACGATCACAACCTCGAGATCCTCGGCCGGATCACTGGCTACGCTACCGGAGCGACGGAACCCGAGGACCTGTTCTTCGCGCCGATCCGTGCGGTGAGAAATCTCATGGAGAAGACCGGGAAAAAGATCGGGGACTTCGAGCTCATAGAAGCGAACGAAGCGTTCGCGTCGCAGGCAATCGCCGATGGTGAGGAGCTTGGCTGGGACTGGAATCGGGTGAACGTCAATGGCGGCGCCATAGCGCTGGGACACCCGATCGGGGCGAGTGGGGCGCGAGTTCTCACTACGCTTCTCTACGCAATGAAAGATCGTGGCGCCCGGACGGGTCTCGCCACGCTCTGCCTCGGCGGAGGCGACGCCGTCGCGCTCAGCGTCGAGCGCGCGAATTAAGATCGATTGAGTTCCGCCCGCGCGCTCCCGCCGAGGGCAGCATCCTTACTCGGAGTGGTGTGGCGGACGATCGCGTTTTACGCGATGTGTATCGTCGCGCTCATTTTGCTGCAGACCGTCGCGAGTCAGTTCACGGCCGCGGCACGGGCCGACCCGCGGAATGCAATGTTCGACTGGATTACGCTTGTAAGCGTGGTCATCGCGACGTGGGTGATGGTACGCTGGGTCGACAAGCTATCGTGGCGTGAAGTCGGTCTCGATCGTGGCGCCGCGTCGCTTCCGCTCCTCGCCAAGGGTGCCGCGTTAGGCGGGCTTACAATCGGAGCCGCGAGCTTGCTGCTCATCTCGATTCACATGCTGCGCGTCGACGCGGCTCCCCCGGGTAGCTGGTGGAATCAGGCAGGCGCGTCCGTGCTCCTGCTTCTTCCAGCCGCATTCTTCGAAGAGCTTTTCGTCCGTGGTTACGTCTTTGCGATAATCAGGCGCGCCGCGGGCTGGAGGGTGGCGCTGATTCTGACGAGCATCGTTTTCGGACTGCTTCACGTTGCCAACCCCGGCGCGGATTCCGAATCCATTCTCGCGGTAATCGTCGCGGGCTTTTTCCTCGGCGTAATACTGCTTGTCACGAAAAGCCTTTACGCGGCTGGGGCCGCACATTTTGCGTGGAACTGGGTTATGTCCGGCGCACTGCACGTTGCAGTCAGTGGCTTGCCGTCCGCGGATCCGGATTACAGAGTCGTCGACGCAGGGCCCGACTGGCTCACCGGTGGACCCTGGGGTCCCGAGGGCGGAATGGCAGCAGTCGCTGCGATGTTCATCGTTCTGTTTTACCTGTACGGGCGCTACGCGCGCCGCATGGAGTGGAAAGCATGACCGACCGCGTCGCGGTTGTTGGCGCAGGGCAAATGGGGAACGGGATCGCGCACGTGTTCGCGCAATCGGGATTCAATGTCGTGATGATCGACGTCTCGCGCGACGCACTCGACCGCGGCCGGGCAACCATTGAGAAGAACCTCGAGCGGCAAGCGAAAAAAGGAGCCATCGCCGCTGGGCAGCAGGCCGAGATTCTCGCGCGCATCGATCTCGACATGAACCTCGAGAGCGCTGCGGACACCGGGCTCGTCATTGAAGCAGCGACCGAGAACGCCGAGCTCAAGTTCAAGATCTTCACGGATCTCGACCGCGTGGCGAATCCAGATGCCGTACTCGCCACGAACACCAGCTCCATTTCCATAACGGAGATCGCGAGACGTACCAATCGGCCCGACAAAGTCGTCGGCATGCACTTCATGAATCCCGTGCCGGTGATGAAGCTTGTCGAGATCATTCGCGGCCTTGCGACTTCGGACGCCACCACCGACTACGTCACCGAATTGAGCAAGCGGCTTGGCAAGACGCCCGTGGAAGTGAATGACTATCCCGGCTTCGTCTCCAATCGCGTCCTGATGCCGATGATCAATGAAGCCGTGTATTGCCTGATGGAAGGCGTCGGCAAGCCCGAAGCAATCGACCAGGTAATGACCCTGGGGATGAACCATCCAATGGGTCCACTCGCACTCGCCGACCTGATCGGCCTCGATACATGTGTCGCCATTCTCGAAGTGCTTCGAGATGGTCTTGGTGATCCCAAGTATCGTCCGTGTCCGCTGCTCAAGAAGTACGTCGCCGCCGGATGGCTGGGCCGCAAGTCGGGCCGCGGCTTCTATACCTATAGTAAGTAAGCTTCGAAATGTCCTGGGCCCTCCACCCACTCACCGAAGAACAATCAGAGGTTCAGAAGCTCGCGCGCGAATTCGCGCTGGCTGAGATCACCCCGCACTCGGCTGAGTGGGACCAGAAGGGATATTTCGAGCCCTCGATGGTGGGTAAGCTCGGCCAGCTCGGCTTTCTTGGCATGATGCTCCCCGAGCAATACGATGGCCTGGGCGCAGACACGGGCACTTATCTCATCGCACTCGAGGAGATTGCCGCAGCCGATGCATCGGTCGCCGTGCTCATGAGCGTACACAACTCGCTTCCAACGCAGATGATTCTTCGTTACGGCAGCGAAGATCAGAAAAACAGATTCCTCAAACCAATGGCGCGCGGTGAGATACTGGGCGCCTTTGCGCTTTCAGAACCGGAGGCGGGCTCCGATGCGGCCGCTCTCGCCACGCAAGCCGTGAAGGATGGTTCGGACTGGATTCTCAACGGGACCAAGGCCTGGGTGACGAACGGGAACACCGGCGGAGTGATCATCGCGATGGCGCGGACCGATACCAGCGGAGCGCGGAAAGGCGGTCGCGGGATAGGCGCGTTCATCGTGACGCCGGACCTGCCGGGCTTCAAGGTGGGCAAAAAAGAAGACAAGCTCGGGCTCCGAGCTTCGCCGACAGTGCAGCTCAATTTCGACAACATGCGCGTTCCGGCGGAGAACCTGCTCGGCGACGAAACCCAGGGCTTCATCTATGCAATGCAATCACTCGACAACGGACGCCTCGGGATTGCGGCGCAGGCAATTGGTATCGCTCGCGCGGCGCTGGAATACTCGGTGACCTACGCCGGTGAGCGAAAGCAGTTTGGAAAGCCGATCAAGGAATTCGAGGCGATCCAGTTCAAGCTCGCCGACATGGCGATGCGGGTCTCCGCGTCACGCGCGCTGCTTCACGCGGCGGCGGCAGCGAAAGACCGTGGTCAGAATGTGAGGCAGTTCAGCTCGATGGCAAAGCTGATGGCGAGCGAAACTGCGATGTGGGTGACGACGCAGGCGGTGCAGATTTTCGGCGGGTACGGATACGTGAAGGATTATCCCGTCGAGCGGCTTTTCCGCGATGCAAAAGTCACCGAAATTTATGAGGGCACTTCCGAGATCCAGAGAATCGTGATCGCGAGAGCTCTCTATGGGCAATCATGAACTCTCTACTGGACTCAAAAACCGGAATGAAAATTTTCGATACGCTCGCATCGATGGGTCACGAAGAAGTCGTGCTTTGTAGCGATCCGTCTGTTGGCTACCGGGGGATCCTCGCGGTTCACAGCACCAAGCTCGGCCCGGCGCTGGGCGGCACCCGCTTCTGGCAATACGCGACTGACGACGAAGCAATCACGGATGCGCTACGCCTTTCGCGCGGCATGACCTACAAAAACGCAGTCGCCGGGCTACCGCTCGGCGGTGGCAAATCGATAATTATTGGAGACAACAAGACCCAGAACCGGGAGAAGATCTTTCGCGCCCACGGTCGTTTCGTCGAAAGCCTCGGTGGTCGCTACATCA
>DATAHM010000024.1:0-7437 GCA_036263215.1 Gemmatimonadaceae bacterium | reverse complement strand
CCATTGGCGGCGTTTCATGCATTATCGCGGCGGCGATCTTCGGACTGCGCCTGCCGATCCTTCGAGCGCACGTTCGACCGATTTACGTTGAGCGCGGGATACTGGCGGCGGCCGAAATAGAGGGTGGCAACAAGAGCCTCTAAACCTGGATCCAGTCCAGATGTTCGCGGCCAACAACGAGTCGGATCCTTTGGCCTTGCACCGAAAAGGCTCTGGCGTATTCGGTTCGTTCCGCAGAACTTTCGGGATATGCGCAGAACTTTCCGGATATGATGGTACTGTCCGCTCTCCGTTCAGACGCGAGTCTGCCGGAGTTTCTGGCTCACCGCGCGCGGTCCGCTTCGATTAGACGCCTCGCCGCTGACATCGCCGTCGGTGTGGCAGCTGTCGTCACCGCAATCTGGTTGAGGCCGCCCGCAACTTTGTTTCTTGGCGCAAGCGGACTCATTTTCGCCTCGTACGGAATGTGGGGGATCGCTGATCGCGCGCGCGAACGCACGTCGGCACGGACGGATCGCTTGCGGACGATACTCGACCTCCTTTGCGTACTGATGGTTGGGATCGGAGTCATCGCCTTTGCCGCAGTTCTTTATAGCGCCTGGACCGTTGCACTCGGCACCTGGATAAGCTGACGCGCACTCTTTAGCCCGACTTGGATATGGCCCACCGCGACCCACGCATTGATGCGTATATCGACAGAGCGGCAGACTTCGCGAAGCCGATCCTGGAGTATTTGCGGGACGTGATACACGAAGCCTGTCCGGCCGTCGAAGAGACCATCAAGTGGAACGCGCCGTTCTATATGTACGAAGGCATCCTGTGCAGCACTCCGGCTTTCAAGCAGCACTGCGCATTGATCATGTGGAAGGGCCGGCTACTGCCTAAGGATGACGCGAAGTACGTCACCACTCAGCTAAGAAAGATCTCGAGCCTTGGTGATCTCCCACCTAGAAAGAAATTGGCAGGCTACATCAAAGCGCTGATGAAGCTCAACGAAGAGGGAGCCAGATCGCCGACCCGATCCGGCCCCAAATTCACCAAACCGCTCGTAGTTCCCGCCGAGCTCCAGCGTGCGATTTCGAAAAACAGGAAAGCCAAAGCGACTTTCGCCGCGTTTCCTCCGAGTCACAGGCGCGAATACGCACGGTGGATTGCCGAGGCAAAGCGTCCGGAAACCCGTGAGCGAAGAATCAAGGAAGCAGTTGAAATGATCGCCGAAGGCAAGTCGCGGAACTGGAAATACGAGAAGCGCTAGCTCGGGTCTCCCTCACCGCTCCAGGAGTTTTGCCTCGTTCCAGAGAGCGTCGAGCTTTTCCAATCCTGCCTGGCCCACATTGATACCGCGCTCCTTCGCAAGTCGCTCGATCTCCTGAAAGCGCCGCTCGAACTTCGCGTTCGCCTTATCCAACGCAATCGAGGCGTGCACGCCGGCCTTGCGGCAGAGATTCACGACCGCAAAAAGCAAATCTCCAAGCTCTTCCTCGAGTGCATAGTGGTGGTCGTCGAGTTTCGGTGGCGCTCCGGGTTGGGGCGCGGGGTATCGCCGGATTTCGTCTCGAACCTCCTCTAGTTCTTCGGCGACTTTCTCAGCCGGCCCATCTACGCCCGGCCAATCAAAACCAACTCCGGCGGCGCGATCCTGCAGGCGGTGCGCGCGGTGCAGTGCTGGCAATCCTCTGGGCAGGCCTTCGGCAATCGTTTCTCTCGTGCGCGACTTCATGCGCTCCCAAGGCTCCTTCGCCGAATCGCCATACAGGTGGGGATGGCGCGCTTTCATCTTGGTGATAAGTCCGCTCGCAACATCGTCGAAGCGAAAGGCTCCGCGCTCTTCAGCAAGAACGGAGTGGA
Organism: Gemmatimonadaceae bacterium; assembly: GCA_036263215.1. Lineage (GTDB taxonomy): Bacteria > Gemmatimonadota > Gemmatimonadetes > Gemmatimonadales > Gemmatimonadaceae > UBA4720. The sequence goes on along the minus strand of DATAHM010000024.1, from coordinate 5,589 downwards.
AAAGCACTTGCAGAAGTACATCGCCCAGCTCTTCGCGCATATGCTTATCGTCCTTCAGTCTGATTGCGTCGTCGAGCTCGTTTGCTTCTTCGATGAGATAGGGTCGCAACGATTCGTGCGTCTGCGCCGCGTCCCATTCGCAGCGTTTGCGCAGATCCAGCATCAGTGCCAGCGTGTCCTGTAAAGATTCCTTTTCGTTCATATCCGATTGCAGCGCGAGACGTGTTCGTTGAAGGCCTATATGGTGGGGCCTATACTACCCGCAACGTAAATGAAGCGTCAATGAAAGAGGCATTGGTCCGCGCCCAGGTCGAAATCGATCTTGGCGCTTTGCAGCGGAACGGGGCGGCGGTAGCACGTCGCGCCGGGGTGTCGCTGCTTCCCATGATCAAAGGCGACGCATACGGACTTGGGGTGCGCGAGACTCTGCGCGCTCTCGAGCCACTAGGGCCGTGGGGCTACGGTGTGGCGACCGTAAAAGAGGGCGAAGAGCTCCGCGCGGCTGGGGTCACTCGGCCGATAGTAATCTTTACTCCACTGCTGGAACAGGAATTTCCGCGCGTCAGGTCATTGCGCCTGACTCCGACTCTCGGGTTCCCCGCCGAAATCGAAGCGTGGCAACGCGCGGGTGGCGGCGCGTGGCACCTCTCTATCGACACGGGGATGAGCCGCGCGGGGATTCCGTGGCGCGAGGTGGGCTCAATACTTCGTCTCGTCGCGCTCGCGCCGCCCGAAGGCGCTTTCACTCATTTCCACTCAGCGGAGCTCGATGACGGCACGGTGGAGATCCAGGAGAAGCGATTCGCCGATGCACTTACACGATTGCCGTCGCGCCCGAAGCTCCTGCATACCGACAACAGCGCGGCGCTGGCGCGCCATGGGCGCAGCCGCTGGGATCTGGTGCGTCCCGGCATTTTTCTGTACGGAGTTGGCAGCGGTCGCACCGCGCAGATTCAGCCCGAACCAGTTGTCCACCTGCGCGCGCCGATAGTCGAGATCCGAGACCTGCAGCCCGGCGACACGGTGAGCTACGACGCCACGCTTCGTGTCGAGCGTCCAACGAGAATAGCCACTCTTTCCGTCGGGTACGCCGACGGATATCCGCGCTCGATCGGACGTGGCGGCTCTGCGCTCGTTGGAGACACCATCGCTCCGATTGCCGGCACTGTGACGATGGACATGACCATGATAGATGTCACCACCGTGCGCTGCGCGGTTGGCGACGTGGTGACGCTCATCGGACGGTCGCTCGGAACGGTACTCACCATCGAGCGTGTCGCCGACGATGCGCGCATGTCGCCGTACGAATTGCTTACGGGACTCAGGTCGCGCGTCGAGCGCGTGTATACCGGGCCATCGACTTGAAGCGCGCCGCGGTAATAGTCCTGGATGGCGTCGGTATCGGCGCTGCTCCGGATGCAGCCGAATACGGCGACGAAGGGAGCGATACGCTTGGCAACGTCGCGCGTGCCTGCGAAGGCCTCAGGCTCCCGCGGCTTGAGCGCTTCGGCCTGGGCAACATCCGGCAACTCGACGGCGTCGCTCGCCGTGGCGATGCCGCGGGCTCCTGGGGAAAAATGCGACCGGCCTCGGCGGGCAAGGACAGCACGACTGGACATTGGGAAATCGCCGGTGTTCACCTGGAACGGCCATTTCCAACTTATCCGAACGGATTTCCGCCGACTCTGCTCGAGAGGTTTGCGCGTGAGACCGGGCGCGGCGTTATAGGCAACGTTGTCGGCAGTGGAACCGACATCATCAACCGCTACGCGACGGAGCAGGCAGAGACCGGTCGCTGGATCGTCTACACCTCCGCCGACTCCGTCTTCCAGATCGCGGCCGACGAAAACGTCATTCCGCTCGAGGAGCTTTACAGAGCCTGCGGGATTGCGCGCGCGATGCTCGCACCCCCGCACGACGTCTCAAGGGTGATCGCGCGGCCATACGTCGCAACCGACGAAGGATACAAACGTACAGCGAACCGTCGCGATTACTCACTCGCTCCGCCCGCTGAGACATTGCTCGACGCGCTGGCCGAAGCTGGGGTTCCGCGCGATGGCGTTGGAAAAATCGACGACCTTTTTGCCGGACGGTCGATCAGCTCTACGCATACTACATCCAACGCCGACGGTATCCGCGAGATCAAGAGATGGCTTTCGGAGGCTCAAAGTGGGTTCCTCTTCGCCAACCTAGTAGATTTCGACCAGTTGTATGGGCACCGCAACGACGTTGCGGGGTTTTATAAAGCGCTCAGCGAATTCGACGCGGCGCTGCCCTCCATTACATCGCGGCTCAAAGAGGACGATCTGCTGTTCATCACGGCCGACCATGGCAATGATCCAACCACTCCGTCGACGGACCACGCGCGCGAATTCGTGCCGCTGCTCGCCGGCGGAATGCGTGTAGTTCCGTCTGGTCTCGGCGAGCGCTCGACGTTCTCCGATCTCGGCGCGACCGTTGCGGAATGGTTCGGTCTTTCATTTCGGGGTCGAGGTACGTCGTTCTTGCAAGCGCTGATAGTTTGATGGCGGCAGCTTCGGAATCCAAATCTTCCTTGCGGGAAGCCGCGATACGTGCGCTGGACAACGCTTACGCGCCGTACTCCAACTTTCGCGTAGGAGCCGCACTGCGAACGAGTGATGGCCACCTCGTTACCGGGTGCAACATGGAGAATTCCGCCTACGGTCTGGCGATTTGCGCGGAAACCCTTGCTGTGGCGTCTGCTGTCTCACAAGGACTCACCGGTTTCGAGGAGATCGCGATCGCCACGGAAGACAGTGAGCCGACGCCGCCGTGCGGAGCGTGCAGGCAGGTGTTGAATGAGTTCGCGCCGCGCATAAGGATCTCCAGCTACACTCGGGACGGGAAGGAAGCTTCATGGCGACTCGACGAGCTTCTTCCCCACGCCTTCGTGTTGAACCAATCACGTGGAAGGATGTAGTGAAGTCTTCGAGCCTGCTTTGGCGCGCGGTGGGAACAACCGTGCTGCTTGCCGCTTTCGTATCCTGCACCGAGAATCTCGATAGCTCCGGAGCGTGTGCGGTGCTCTGCCCACCGGTTGGGGGAGCCGTTCAGAACCTCACGCTCGACGCCGTTTCCCTCGACACAACCGTCCAGGCGCTCTCCGGATTGGGGGCAGAATCCGGATTGCTGCTTGCCGCGCGCGGCGACACTCTCGATACGCGAGTCGTTCTTCGATTTGACTCGCTTCCCGCCACCTTCGTTCCAAGCGGTGACACGGCCAAGCCCATAACAAGCGTCGATAGCAGCTATATCCAACTGATGCTTGACACTGTGGCGACTAAAGGCCTGGGTCCGTTCACGATCGAGGCCTACGATGTCGACACCACGGCCAATGACACGTCGACCGCCGCCCTTCTCTCGTTGTTTCGCCCGGATCGCTTCATCTCATCCCAGGAATTCACTCGCGAGCAGCTGAAGGATACGGTTCGTTATTTCATTTCCAACGCGGTGGTGCTGAACAAGATTCAGAGTGCGGCCCGACTGCGAATCGGATTGCGGCTTACTTCTCCCGCGAGCGCTCAGCTGCTGTTTGCTTCGGCCGAGGCGGGATTCCCCGCAGCTCTAACGTTTCGAGCGACGCCAGACACGGCGACCGCGCGCGTGTCCGCTGCGCTTCGCTCGTTGACGCCGACCGACAACCCGGTCCTCCGATCTCACATCTCGGATTACACGGTCGTCGCCAAAGGACCTCCACCCGCTCCGGCCTCAGATCTCGTTATAGGAGGTATGCCGGCGACTCGCGCCTACTTCAGGTTTGACATCCCGGCCAGCATCATCGATTCGGCGACGGTCGTGCGCGCGACTCTGATTCTGAACCAGGTGCCCGCTTCGGGACTGGAGCTGCCGGACACCGTCCGACTGCTGCCAGCATTGGTCCTCGCGGGTCGCGCCGTTACAGACCCGACGAGGGCAGCGCAGATCGCAACGGACATCGCACTCGACACCGTCTACGTTCTGCCAGCCCAGGCGGGCCCCAAGAGCGTCGAGCTCGCGCGCGCGTTCGCGATCTGGCGTGTCACGCCGGCCGATAGCACGCCGCGCGCGATCGTGCTGCGATCCGCGGCGGAAGGCGTGTCCGCCGCGCGAGCGACCTTTTACCCGAGCACTGCTCCGGCTGCGCTCAGGCCGCAGCTGAGAATCAGCTATACTGCCCGAATTCCACTGGGACTCCCTTGATGAAATGTGCAACGCTGCTGTTGTTCTTCGGGGCAACTGCTTCCACTGCTACCGCACAGGGCGCACTGAGCACCGGAGGCCTTGGGTATCCGCCGGGCCAGACCAGTGCGCGATCTGAAGGAGCGGGCGGGTCTCTCGCGGATTTTGATCCGCTAAGTCTGGTGTCACCGGCGGCGATTGCCGGAGTTGGAGCATCCGCACTCTACTTTCAGTACTCGCCGGAATTCAGGCGCGTGACTGTCGGTCCCAACACCGCGAAGACCACTACCGCAAGATTCCCACTCGTCTCCGGTGTGATGCCCATCGGGCAGCATTGGACGGCTGCGCTCAGCTCTTCGACGTTCCTCGACCGCTCTTACGAAACCAGTGTAGTCAGGCGAGAAGCGGTTGGTACTTTGACAGACAGCACCGATGTTACCGAGGAGAACAAGGTCCTCGGCGCCATCAACGATGTTCGCCTCGCACTTGGATGGGCACGCAGCGCCACCTTCCGCTTTGGCGTTGGAGGCCACGTCTTTGCCGGTAGCAACCGCGTAACCATTTCCGAGGTGTTTCCCGATAGCTCGAAATTCCTTGGCTCAACCCAGAACGCCCGCATCAGCTACGCAGGGTTTGCCGCCTCTGTCGGACTCGAATATCATCCGTCAACGACGCTAGCTTTCGCGGTGGCAGGCAGAAAAGGGGGAGATTTGCGAGCGGAGACTGCGGATACTTTGATCGGCACCGGCCGCATTCCGGATCACTATTCCGCGTCGGTGAGTTACACGGGGATCAGCGGCGCGACGCTCGCCTTGCGTGCTGCCCATGACTCGTGGAGCTCGCTCAGCTCGCTTTCCTCCACGGGGATTCAGGCATTCGATGGGTGGGATATGAGTGGCGGAGCGGAGGTAACCGGACCACGGCTTCTTCAGCGAGTCATCTTCGTCCGCGCCGGCGCGCGACACCGGACTTTACCCTTCGGCTTCAACGGACAAAAAGTCTCGGAAACATCATTTATGGCCGGACTGGGTGCTCCGTTGGCTCGCGATCGTGCCAGTATCGATATCAACTTCCAGCACGCGGCGCGTTCGGCCGACGCTTCGGTGAAGGAGACTGGCTACATCTTCAGCTTCGGTCTAAGAGTCACGCCCTGACATGGCTGACGGAGCGAATGCGAAGCCCGAGGTAATCCTCGTAGCTGACGACATTCCCGCGAACGTCGAGTTGTTGCTCGATCAGCTGAACAGCCTCGGCTACGACACGATCACGGCCGTCGACGGCCCGTCGGCTATTGCAGCGGCGTTCGAGCACCACCCCGATCTCTGCATTCTCGACGTCTCGATGCCCGCCGGCGATCTCGGCGTCGACGATCGCTCCACCGGGTTCGAAGTGTGTCGGCGCATCAAGCGG
>DATAHM010000023.1:0-15221 GCA_036263215.1 Gemmatimonadaceae bacterium | reverse complement strand
TGCGATCGCCTTGTTGGTGCCGCGAATTCTGAGAACTGCGGCATCCCCGCCGGGTCCGGCCACAGTGTTGGTTCGCACCGTCGAGTCGTATTGCCGGTACGCCCACGCTTTGCTCGCAATCGTCGGCGCAGACAACAATCGTTCGAGGGTCCACGCCGGATCGCGCTCTTCGGCCAGCTCCCGTGGAGCTACGGGATTCACGGCGCGAAGCTTCCTGATGGTTTCCGACTCGCGCGCGTCGGGCGCGTAACTCGGACAATCCGTAACCAACCGCGAGCCTGGAAACTCGGCGACGACCGTCGAACCCTCTGTCACCCGGTAGACGGGCTCTGCGATCACCTCGCCAATCACGGCCGCTGTTAAATCCCATTTGGTCAGAATTTGCTCGACCTGAGCTTCGCGACCGCGTTTTGCGACTACCAGCATGCGTTCCTGGGATTCGCTGAGCAGAATCTCGTAAGGCGTCATGCCAGATTCACGCGTAGGCATTTTGGTTACATCGATGGTGACACCGACGTCGCCCCGTTCTGCCATCTCCGCCGACGAAGAGGTCAAGCCAGCCGCTCCCATGTCCTGAATGGCGACGATATGGCCGCTCTTGATCAGCTCGAGACTGGCTTCGAGCAAAAGCTTTTCGGTAAACGGGTCACCGACCTGAATCCTGGGACGTTTCGCGTCACTCGCCTCCGAGAGATCTTCGGAAGCGAACGAGGCGCCGTGAATTCCATCGCGGCCAGTGCGCGCGCCGACGGCGATGATCGGATTTCCAACTCCTTCGGCCTTGGCGCGAATGAGATCGTCCTCGTGCAACAACCCCACGCACATCGCGTTCACCAGCGGATTGTTCTCGTATGAGGGGTCGAACATAATCTCGCCGGCGACCGTTGGAATTCCAACGCAGTTTCCGTAATCGCCAATCCCTTTCACGACGCCCGCAAAAAGGTATCTCACCCGCGGGCTGTCGAGACTTCCGAATCTCAGCGAGTTGAGCATGGCGATTGGACGAGCGCCCATCGTGAACACATCACGCAGGATTCCTCCAACGCCTGTCGCCGCGCCTTGATAGGGCTCTACGGCGGAGGGGTGATTGTGCGACTCGATCTTGAACGCTACGGCGAGCCCATCGCCAATGGAGATGACGCCCGCGTTTTCGCCCGGGCCCTGCAACACGTACGGCGCTTCAGTCGGAAGCGTCTTGAGAGTTGGACGCGAGTGTTTGTAGGAACAGTGCTCGCTCCAGAGCGCGCTCACGATTCCCAGCTCGGTGAAGGTTGGAACGCGTTCCAGCATCGCAACGAGGCGCTCGTACTCGCCTTTGGTCAGCCCGTGTTCCGCGACTAGCGCCGGTGTAATCGCTGGATCGCCGGGACGCGGGGCCACTACAGACATCTCAGGCAGCCACGCGCGCCAAAATAGACTCGAAGAGTCGCACGCCGTCGCTCGAGCCGACGAGGGTGCTGCACGCCCGCTCCGGATGTGGCATCATGCCGAGGACGTTGCCCCCGTCGTTGATGATACCGGCGATGTTGTTCTCGGAGCCGTTGACGTTGGCTTCCGCGCTGACTTTGCCGCTGGGGTCCGCATATCGAAAGATAACACGACCATCATTCTCCATGCTGTCGAGGACCTGACGCGAAGCCACGTATCTTCCTTCCCCGTGTGCCACCGGGATCCTGAGCACTTCACCCTGCTCGTAGAGATTGGTGAAAAGAGTGTCGGAATTTTCTACCCTCAGGTGCACCGGTGCGGAAATGAACTTGAGGCCGGCATTTCGCATCAGCGCGCCTGGCAATAGTCCCGCTTCGCACGCAATCTGGAAACCGTTGCAAATGGCAATCACCGGCCCGCCGCTTCGTGCGTGGGCGACGACGTCCTGCATGATCGGACTAAACCGGGCGATTGCGCCCGCGCGCAGGTAGTCGCCGTAGCTGAAACCGCCGGGCAAAATTACGACGTCGGAGTTCTGCAGGTCGTGATCCTTGTGCCACAGGTAGACGGCTTCTTCGCCAAGAATTTCCGTGATGGCGTGGAACGCGTCGTAGTCGCAGTTGGATCCGGGAAAGGTGACGACGCCGAATTTCATGCGGGTACCGCCGATTCGATTTCGAAATCTTCGGTTACAGGATTTGCCAGGAGCTTCCGGCACATGTCAGCCGCCGATTCTTCGGCCGCGATTGCGTCGCGCGCGTCAGCTTCGATCACGATGTACCGGCCGACGTGCACCTGTTTCACACCCTGGAACCCGAGGGTGTTCAGCGCATCGCTCACGGCTTTGCCCTGAGGGTCCAGCAACCCCTTTCGCGGCGTGATGTGCACGGCGATGCGGAACCTTGACATCAGGTGCCTCCTCCGATCGGTCCCGGTGGCGGGACGTTTCCCGACGTACCGCGCGGCGGATCGCCTGGACCAGGTGGCCGTCTCCGCCTTCTCCGGCGGTGGGGACGCTGTCGCGCACTCTCGGGACCGCCGATTGGTACGTTCGACAGCGGCATTAGAATCGGTTCGTCATCGTCAGAGATTACAGGCGAATCGCCGACCGGATGCTTATCGAGCAATCCAAAAATCACGGTTTTCGCCAAACCATAAAGAACGTAGAGAACCAGGGCAGGGAAATAAAATTCCGTCCGCAAAAAGAGCACGCCCACCAGTGTCGCGAAGACCACCAATGTCCCCAGAATTTCGCTCAACTTCCGGAAGCCCACGCTCGGCACGGCAGGATACGAAACGTTGCTGATCATGAGGAACGCCAGCACCAGCATCAACCCGCGAAGTCCAAGCGGCCAGTTCAGGTCTCCGATTACGGTTTGGTTGTAGACCGACGTCTGGCTGAACCAGAAATAGGTAGCGAGGGTCATCCCGGCGGCCGGACTCGGCAGGCCGTGAAAATATTTCTTTGCTCTCCCAGCTTGCTCGACGTTGAAGCGCGCGAGCCGGATCACCGCACAGGCGACGAAAAGAAACGCGAAGATCCAGTCCCAACCGTTTCGGTTGAGCACGGCGAAGTACATGATGAGCGCCGGCGCCAACCCGAACGAGATGGCGTCTACAAGCGAATCCAGCTCTGACCCGAAGCGCGAACCCGTTCCCGTCGCGCGGGCGATGCGGCCGTCCAGTGCGTCGCATATACCCGCAGCAACGACGCATCGTGCCGCAGTGTCGAATTCGCTGCGAGATGCAGCGACGATCGCGAAGACACCAAAAAACAAACTCGCCAGCGTCGCGCCGTTCGGCAGAATCACAACTGCCCTTCGCGGCCGGTCGATACCAACTCTGGGTTGATTCCGCCGCAGGTGGTCGGGTGTCACGGTCAACGGGGAAGCTCTCCGAGGACGGTAACTCCCGCAGTGGTTACGTCTCCGAGCTTGGCGCGGATCACAGAGCCCACGGGCAAGAACACATCGACGCGAGACCCAAAGCGTATGATGCCCATGCGCTCGCCCTGTTTGACGTGCTGGCCGACCTTGCTGTACGTGACGATGCGTCGCGCAATAAGACCCGCGATCTGTCGCACCAGTACCCGCTGAATGTCACCGACCCGAGGCGATCGACCGGAATCCGCCGGCGCCGTCTCCAAACCAACTGACATCTGTTCGTTCTCCAGGCTCGACTTCTCGGCGGCGGCGTTGAAGAACTTTCCCTTGTTGTAATGGACGTAGCTGACGACGCCGTCTACCGGATAACGGTTCACGTGCACGTTGAAGACATTCATGAAGATCGAGAGGCGCGTTGCTTTGCCCTTGATGAAGCTCGGCTCATCGACTTCGGTGATCATGATCAGCTTGCCGTCCGCGGGAGCGACGATGAGTGAAGCGCCTCGCTCGCCGGTGCGCTCAGGGTCGCGAAAAAAGTAGGCGACCCACAATGCGAGCAGTAGCAGCACGAACGCGGCGAGCCACAAGCCCCACGACCTTCGCGCGACAGCAAGGCCGAATGCTCCCGCCGCGATGCCCGCGGCGATCGCAATGAAAAGCAGGCCTTCGCGAGCGAAGTTCAAGGGGATCCGTCAGTGTTGAGTGGCTGCCCTGTAAAGCGGCGATAGATATCGAGGTAACGCTCGCTCGTAGCGTCGATCACTTCTTTCGGCAGGCTCGGCGGTGGATAGTTCCCGTCCCATCGGCCCGCGCGACGCTCGCCGTCCAGATAGTCGCGGAGCGGCTGCTTGTCGAAGCTTGGTTGACTGTGCCCTGGCTCATATCGATCCGCGGGCCAGAAACGTGAGCTGTCAGGGGTGAGTACCTCATCCACTAATATAACCTTTTCAGCCGTTCCTCCGCTGGCGATGCGGCCAAACTCGAATTTGGTATCCGCGATGATTATTCCGCGTGCGGCGGCGATCTTCCGGCCCGCCACATAGATCTCACGGGACAGCCGTTCGAGCTCTCGAGCCCACGCTGCTCCAATCAGTTGCGCCATTCGTTCGACGGTGATGTTCTCGTCGTGGCCTTCGTCTGCTTTCGTCGCCGGACTGAAGACCGGGCGATCGAACTGGTCAGACTCACGGAGTCCCGACGGCAGTTTTTCGCCGGCAAGCGTACCGTTTTTCTGATACTCCTTCCACGCCGAGCCCGAGAGATACCCACGCACCACACACTCGATCGGAAACACCTGGGAACGGCGGCACAACATTGCTCGTCCGGCCAGTTCGACCTCGTGGCCGCGCAGCGCGGGAACTGCACGTACAATCTCTGCAGCATCCGCGGATAGCATGTGGTGATCGACGAGGCTCTCGAGCTGTCGAAGCCACCATGCGGTGATTTGAGTCAGCACCGCGCCCTTGTGCGGAATCGTCTCACGCATCACGACGTCAAAGGCGCTGACCCGATCGGTCGCGACGATGAGAAGGCGCTCGTCGTCGACTACGTAGACGTCGCGAACTTTGCCTCGGCGGAACGGGGTGAGCGGGAGCGTGCTCGCCTCCATCAGCATCAGACGCGCAGCTCCTCCCCACGTGCGGGGCTCGCAGTTTGCCCGGCGAAGAGCGGCGTGATCACCTCGCGCAGGAAGTCATCGACCTGCTGTGGCGCGCGTCCGACAAAGCGCTTTGGATCGATTGCGCCCTCCAGGTCCTTTACGGGAAATGATTTGTCGCGGCCAAGGCGCTCGATGAGATCGTTCCGCTCCGCGCCATTTTTCAGAGCGCGCCCGGCCTCGATGCTGTGCTTGCGGATCGTCTCGTGGGCAACTTGTCGATCGCCACCCGCCCGTACGGCTCTAAGGATCAGCTCCTCGGTCGCCATGAATGGCAGCTCCGCCGCAACCCGCCGCTCGATGACGGCGGGATGTACCTCGAGCCCGGAGGCAATGTTCGCCATCAGGATCAGGATTGCATCGGTGGCGAGGAACATCTCTGGGATCACCAGCCGTCGGTTCGCGCTATCGTCCAGGGTTCTCTCGAAGTACTGAACGGAGTGCGTCTGGTTCGCGTTGGTCTCGAGCGAGCCGACAAATCGCGCGAGCGAAGCGATTCTCTCGGAGCGCATGGGGTTCCGCTTATAAGCCATCGCGGAGGAGCCAACCTGTTCGCTCTCGAACGGCTCTTCGATCTCGCCAAACGACTGCAGCATCCGAATGTCACCGCTGAACTTTGCCGCGCTGGCAGCGATGCCCGCGACAACGGAGAGCACGAATGCGTCGAGCTTTCTCGTGTACGTTTGACCGGTGACGGGGAGCGGCGCTGAGAAAGACATCTTCTCCGTAACGAGCCGGTCGAGTCGGCGCACTTTGTCGTGGTCGCCGTCGAACATCTCGAGGAAGGTCGCTTGTGTGCCCGTCGTTCCTTTCACTCCGCGAAACGGAAGCGTTCTGCGGCGATAATCGAGATCCTCGAGGTCCAGCACGAGATCCTGCATCCAGAGCGTCGCGCGCTTGCCGACCGTCGTCAGCTGTGCAGGCTGCAGATGCGTGTAGCCTAGGGTTGGCTGGTCGCGCCAGCGTTCGGCGAAACCTGCCAGTGCGCGCAGGACATCGAGCACCCGTCCCCGCAGGATGTCCAAGCCACGCCGCATTTGAATCAGGTCCGTATTGTCCGTTACAAAGGCACTCGTAGCCCCAAGGTGAATGAATGCCTTGGCCTTCGGCGCGACATCGCCGAAAGCATGAACGTGCGCCATGACGTCGTGACGAAACCGTTTTTCATATGAAGCTGCCGCATCGAAGTCGATGTCGTCGAGATGCGCGCGCATCTCGCGGAGGGCTTCATCAGGGATATCGACGCCCAGGGCTTGTTCCGATTCGGCGAGGGCCAGCCACAAGCGGCGCCACAATCCATGACGCGTTGCCGGCGACCATAACTCCAGCATCGCCGGCGACGCATAGCGCTCGGCGAGAGGGGAGCTATAGCGCGTCGTCACCCTACTGAAGACTGAATTCCGTGGCGTAGATCTGCCCGCCACGCTCGAAGTACATCCTGATCGCTCCCTGACCGTACGTGGTCAGGATCCGGTTCACAGACTCGGCATCCGTTATAGGTGTCCGATTGATTTGAACGATTACGTCGCCAGACTGGATGCCCAGCTGTTGCTGCACACGTTCGCTGACTCTGGTGACGAGAGCTCCTTGTCTGCTCTGAATCTGGTACTGCGCTCTAATGGCCGGCGTGAGCGTGATGAGCTCGAGCTCGCGGAGGACGGTGACTCGCGGCGCGTTGATATCAGGCAGGTCGACAACCTGGACGCTGACCGGTATCAACTTCCCGTTCCGCTTGACCACCAGCGAATCGTTTTCTCCAACTCTCAGCTCGAGCAGTTCGGCGTACCAGTCATACGGATTGTGCAGCGTTCGATTGCTCGACCGAGTGATGACGTCGCCCGGGCGAATTCCCGCCTTGGCGGCAGGCGATCCCGGGACGACGGAAGCGACAACCACTCCGTTTGTAGGCGTCTGGGTACGCGAGAGCGCGGGTTGAATGCCGACCCAGGGTCGCCGCACCACACCATGCGCCAAGAGGTCTTCGGCGACACGACGCGCGCGGTTTATCGGAATTGCGAACCCGATTCCGATAGAGCCTCCGCTCGGCGAGAAGATGGAGCTATTGACGCCGATCACCTCTCCGGTCGCATCGACGAGCGGACCGCCGGAGTTTCCGGGGTTGATGGAAGCATCCGTCTGGATCATGTCGACATAGACACCGGATCCTTCGCTTGGCGCAGCGAGATTTCTCCCGGTTCCGCTCACGACCCCAGCCGTCACGCTCGGCTCCGAGTTCGCGAAAAGAAAGCCGTAAGGGTTTCCGATTGCGATTGCCCATTCGCCGATGAGGAGGTCGCTCGAAGATCCGAGCGGAGCGACCGGAAGATTCTTTGCATCGATCTTGATCACCGCAAGATCGTTCGTTTCGTCACTTCCGATCAGCCGCGCAGGGTAGGTGGTACCATCGCGCAGTGCAACTTGAATCTTGGTCGCTCCCGCAACGACGTGGGCGTTGGTCACGATTGCGCCGTCCGGTCGAATGATGAATCCGGAACCGAGGCCGGCGGCTGCGCGCTGGCCGGACCGGCCGCCAAAAAATTGCTCGAAGACGTCGGCCGGAACCTGCTCGATCACCTCGGTCTGAACCGTGACGACTGAAGGCGCTACCCGAGCTACGGCGTCGGTGATAGCTGTGCGGCGCGAAGAGTTGAGCGCGGCGGATGACGTTTGGGATGCGGCCCCCTGAGCCGCGGATGGCGAGCTCGACGCTCCCTGACAGGCAAGGAAGGAAAGAACGAGAACGAAGCGGGCAAGGCGCATTAGGAGGAAGACTTTGATTTTGGACGCTTGGCGAGATCGCTGAGGAATTTGTCGACACCGCGGTCGCTGAAGGGATGGACGACCAGACGCCGCAGGGTCTCCGGGCTAAGTGACACTATATCCGCGCCAGCGGTTGCACACTGAGCGAACTGTTGTGCCGTCGTCGGGGACGCAGCCATCACGTCACACTCCGCGCCGCCGGACTCCAAAACGTTCTTGATCTCCGCAAGAGTCTGGGCCCCCGACTGCCCGTATGTCTCCAGCTCGGCGAGCGTCACCCGCACCATCGAAGCTCCGCACTTCGACGCGATTACCGCCTGGGCGCCGTTGAACACGAACGTCGCGCAAATCACCACGCCTTCCGCGCTCAGCTTTGCGATCGGAATGAGAGAATCCTCGACGAGCGGGATCTGCACGATGATGTGATCGGAGACTTTCGCAAGTTCGCGAGCTTCCGTGTAGATGTCACCGGACGCTACGGCGCCGACGGGCACACAGACCGGCAGGGCAAACTCGCGTGAGATCTCCTCCAGCCATTCCTTTTCCGTGGCTTCGGGAGAATCCGCGCTGAACGCGACGTAAGAGAAGGCAACGCCGTCCGCGAGTCCGGCGGATGCTGCGCTTCTGATGTCGTCCAGATTCGCGCTCTCGAGAAAGATGTTCATGCGGTTTCCAGATAAAGGTCTTTCGGATATTCCACGCGCTCGAGAAATAAGGCGTGCGATGGAGCCGGGGGCGACGCTTGGGTGTTGTCGCCCTGGCTGAGTAGATCCGCGATAATCGCGGGGTCCCTTCGGCCTTCGCCAACGTCCAGCATGGTGCCGACGAGAAAGCGCACCATATGATGGAGAAACCTGTCGGCCTGGACGTCGAAGACCAGGCCTCCTTCGCGCTCACGCCATCCCGATTTCGTGACGGTGCAGTGATGGTCGTCGCGCTCGGGTGCCGTACCTTTTACCGCGAACGCGCGGAACGAGTGCTCGCCTATGATATGGCCGGCTGCTTCGCGCATCGCGGCCAGATTTGCGGACTTTCGCCACGCCAGCTCGTACCGGCAGCGAAACGGGGATGATGCGAGATCGTCTGTGCCTACGAAGTAGCTATAGCTGCGAGAAACCGCGCTATAGCGAGGATGGAACTCTTCACGCATTTCGAAGGCTGCCGCAATCCATACATCGTCCGGTAGAATGGCGTTCATCGATCGACGGAGCGTTGCCGCTGTCCATTTCGCGGGTACGCGCGCGCCCGCGGCCTGGCCACGCGCATGTACTCCCGCGTCCGTTCGTCCAGCGCCAAGTACGGCAGTAGGTGTTCCACAGAGTTTGGAGACCGCGGCTTCGAGGACGCCCTGAACAGTCCGTTCGCCAGGCTGCCGCTGCCAGCCGGAAAAGCGCGCGCCATCGTAGTGCATCACGAGCTGCACAGAACGTGACAGCATCGCGTGAAATTATCCCGGCGACGCCGAGTGTCAAGGAACGTAACCCCTTGAAGATGATTGACTTTCGTTGGCTCGCTGGGCAATGTGGATCGACCGCGCTCTAATGATCTTCCGCTGATCTCCGGCTGATGGCCCCCAGAACACTCGCCCTCTTATCAAACGTGCTGTCCTCGGCTGGAAATGTTGCCGAGGCGCTCAATGCGTTGAGTCAGGACGTGACGGAACACGATCGCAATGGAAGCATCGTGCTTTTCATTTACGATGCGCGGCGTGATTTGCTCGCTGAGCGACTCATTCCCGCTCCTGAGGGGATGCGCACCGCTCAGATCGAGATCGCAATCGATCATTTGCCGACCGCTGTCAGACGAACGCTTACCGCTGGCCGGCAGTTCGCGGACTTGGGGCCGGAGTCCGGGGACTATCAAAAGCTCCTCGGCGTCGGGGCGTCACCGGAGGCGGGTGTACTCTTGCTCCGCGGACTGCTCGTCGACGGAGAGCTCGCCGGCGTGCTCGCGCTCTCCGAGCCCAAGACCCGATTTGGTACGCGATTGTCGGAGAAGGTCGCAGCGGCGGTAGATCTCTTCGCCCTCGCATTCGCGCGCCTCGCCGAGCGGCGAGCGCGGGAGGAAGCGGTCCGAACCCTCGAGGAGCTTACACGGACACTGAACGACGAACATTCCCGAGCGGTACAGGATCTACAGCGTAAGCTCTCGGAGGCGCAGGCAGCGCTTACAGGCAAAGGCGGCGGTGACTCCATTCGCGTCTCCCAACTCAAACGCGCGATAGAGGTGGCGGCAGTGGAGGCGCGCGCGACCGCGGAGCGGTTGTCTGCGGTAGAAGAGCAGGTCCGGGTCGCCGTGACGAAGCTGGAAAAAGCCCACGTACAGCTCCACGCCCAGGGCGAAGCGCTGCAGACGCAGAGCGACATTATCTATCGGGTCGAACAGGCGCTGCGGGAAGCGACAGCGGGACGCGTTGATTCGCGGAAAGTATTGGAAGAGGTGCTCCAGATAGTCACGTCGCGAGAGCAAGCCTCTTCGCTGTAGGCTCGGTGAGATGAGCGTTTCGCACTCGAACGCGCTGCAGAGCGCGATTCACAAATTGGCGTTCCGCGAACCGCTTACCGCCGACGACGCCGAGGGAGCTTTTGACGTCGTCATGCGTGGCGAGGCGTCGGCGGTTCAAGTAGCCGCCTTGCTCTCAGCGCTTCGTACGACGGGCGAGAGCGCGGAAGTCGTCGCGGGTGTCGTACGAGCACTCCGGAGCGCAATGATCGCCCTGCCAGCCGAGGATCCGGACGCACTGGTAGATACCTGCGGCACCGGCGGCGGCGCCGTCTCCACCTTCAACATCTCGACGGTCGCCGCAATCGTCGCCGCCGGAGCCGGTGTTCGCATCGCGAAGCACGGGAACCGCTCCTTCACCACGCGGTGCGGCAGCGCCGACGTGTTGGAAGCACTTGGCGTCGCGATTGATGTTCCCCTGCCAGTCATGGAAGCGTCGCTCCGCGAGGCCGGGATCGTGTTCATGTTTGCTCCACTCATGCATCCGGCTATGCGCCACGTTGGTCCGGTTCGTCGCGAGCTCGGTATTCCAACGGTAATGAACATCGTCGGGCCCCTGGCCAATCCGGCTCGTGCCGGACGCCAGGTCGTCGGCGTTTCGGACCTCGAGCGCGCGCCGATCCTCGCGGGCGCCCTGTCTTCTCTGGGAACACAGCACGCAATGGTGGTTTACGGCGAGCCGGGACTGGATGAAGTCTCGCCTCTGGGTCCAACCCACGTCGTCGAAGTGCTGAGTGGTGAAACGAGGAGATGGACGATCCATCCCGACGAGTATGGTTTCAGGAAAATTCGGCGTGAGGAGCTCGCGGGGAGCGAGCCCTCCGAGAACGCTCGGGTGATCGTCGAGATCCTTGAAGGGAGAGCGCCTGGCGGAGCAGTCGCGGCGACAGTGCTCAACGCCGCAGCGGCGATCTACGTTAGCGGCCGCGTGAAATCGTACGGGGAAGGAGTGGCCGCGGCAAAAGAATCGATCGATTCCGGTCGCGCGAAATTAGTGCTGGAAAGGTTGAGGCGCGCTACCGCAAAGCCGTTTAACGCACCGACTTAGCTGGGTTACTTCTAGAACCTTCTCAACACGCCAACGACGATGCCCTGGATCGACACATCGTTCTCGTGAACGTAGATCGGGTTCATGGTCTCATTCGCTGGCTGCAGCCGGATCCGCCCATCCCGCTCGCGATAGAATTTCTTGACCGTGGCTGAAGTGCCATCGATGAGTGCGATCACCATCTCACCGTTGTCGGCAGATTTCTTTTCGTTCACGATCACGAAATCGCCGTCGCGGATCTGCTCGTCGATCATCGAGTTTCCACGGACGCGCAGCACGTAATGATTGCCGCCGCGTCGAACGAGGTCCTCCGGAACCCCAATGGACTCGGGCATCTGCACTGCCTCGATCGGCAAACCGGCGGCTACAGTGCCAAGGAGAGGCAAGGACATCGCCCGCGGCAGAACTTCGGACGGCATGAGCTCGATGCCACGACTCTCGTTGTACGCTCGCTTGATGTAGCCTTTGCGCTCGAGGTTGGTGAGATGCTCGTGGACCGTCGCGAGGGAGTTATAGTTAAACTGCGTCGCAATCTCCTCGAAGCTTGGCGCGTAGCCGTGCTCTTCCGTGTAGGTCGCGAGGTAGGTCAGTATCTCCCGCTGGCGTTTTGTAAGCGACATATCCCTTTTTGCGGCTGGTTTGCGAACGGACCGGTCGACTGGCCCCACCGAACATTTGCCGAATTACTACGTTAGCCGAAGATCGACCGAAGCGCAAGCACTTTCTGTCTGGACTCCACCCGGAGGAACCCTCGGTGAGTTGACGGACGAGGCATATGCGCGCGCCGCAACTCTTCGATCCTCCACGGGTGAGCTCGAACGACGTGCTGCGGATGCGCCAAAACCGCCAAGTTTAGCCGCAGCACTCGCCAGAAAGGACGTGGCAGTGATTGCGGAAGTCAAAAGATCTTCGCCGTCGAAGGGAGCGATTAATCTAGACCTCCAACTCGATTCACAGATCCGGGCCTATGAGCGGGGCGGGGCAGCGGCCGTTTCAATTCTCACCGAGCCGACCCGCTTCTCCGGCTCGAACCACGATCTCGAGAGTGCTTGCGCCATCGCATCGATCCCGCTGCTCAAAAAGGACTTCCATGTCGATCCGCTCCAGATAATCGAGGCGAGAGCACTGGGCGCATCAGCGGCACTCGTAATCGCGAGGGCCGTCGGCCCGGATCGGATGCGGACGTTGCTCGAAACGGCGCGGGAAGTGGGACTTGAAACTCTCGTTGAGATTCGCGATGAGGCAGAGTTGAACCTCGCGCTCAGGCTAGGGGCCGAGATCGTAGGCGTGAACAACCGCAACCTCGAGACGCTCGAGATCGATCCCACTACGTCTTCGCGGCTTATCCCTCTGATTCCGCGTGGTGTTATTGCGGTCGCCGAGAGCGGCGTAAAATCGGTTGAAGACGTTCGCGCGTTGGGGCAGGCGGGGGCGGACGCGGTGCTCGTTGGCTCGTCGATCTCGGCGTCGCCCAATCCCGAAGACAGCGTCCGGTCGCTGACGGGAGTGACGAGGAGCGCCGGTGCTCGCAAAAGTTAAATTCTGCGGCATGGTGCGGCCGCAGGATGCGGCACTCGGAGCCGAAATCGGCGCCAGCTACATCGGAGTGATATTCGCCGATGGACCACGCCGGGTGACTCCGCGCGAGGCGCGCGCCATTCTAGATGCAGCCGGAGGTACGGTAAAACGCGTCGGCGTGTTCGGAACGAACGCTCCTGAGCAAATTCTGCCAGCTGCCGAAGAGGCAAAACTCGATATCCTTCAGCTCCACGCCGATCCCACTCCTGCCGACGTTAACGCAATCCGTGAAAGTTTCGACGGCGAGATCTGGGCAGCGGTAAGGATCGCCCACGAGTCCATCCCACAGGACGCGGAGACTCTTTTCGATGCGGCAGACGCGGTGGTGCTCGACGCACGCAGCGAGAAAAGGCTCGGCGGGACAGGCCACGCGCTTCCGTGGCAGGCGCTCGCCGCCGACCTCGCGCGAGAGAGGGGAAGCGCCGCGGTTGTCCTGGCTGGTGGACTCAATCCAGCGAACGTCGATGCGGCGATCAAGACACTTGCCCCGGATATTGTGGATGTTTCTTCGGGGATCGAAAGCGCGCCGGGTGCCAAGGACCCATGGCTGATGCGCCAGTTTTTCGCCGCGGTAGCGGGATCGAGGACGCGATAATGGCGACGGAAACTTCACACCGCTTCGGCGCGTTTGGCGGCCGCTATGTGCCCGAGACGCTCATTCCCGCTCTCGACGAGCTCGACACTGCCTACGATAGCGCTATGCGTGATCGCAGTTTCGTTGACGAGCTCGATCGACTGCTCAAAGAGTATGTCGGCCGGCCGTCGCCACTGAGCGCCGCACCCCGACTGTCGGAGGAGGTGGGCTGCAGCGTTTACCTGAAGCGTGAAGATCTGAACCACACCGGTGCCCACAAGATCAACAACGCGCTCGGCCAGGCGCTTCTCGCCCTCCGCATGGGAAAGAGGCGCATCATCGCTGAAACGGGCGCGGGCCAGCACGGAGTAGCGACGGCGACGGTATGCGCCCGCTTCGGTCTCGACTGCACTGTGTACATGGGCGAAGAAGACATGCGCCGGCAGCAGCTCAACGTTTTTCGGATGCGCCTGATGGGAGCCAAAGTCGTTCCCGTGCTTTCCGGTACTCGGACCCTCAAGGACGCTACTAGCGAGGCGATTCGTGACTGGGTCACGAACGTCAACGACAGCTACTATATCATTGGATCGGTGGTGGGTCCGGCCCCATATCCGCGCATGGTTCGCGATTTCCAGGCAGTGATCGGGCGCGAGGCCAAATCCCAGATGATGGAGGCAGCTGGCCGGCTCCCGACAACCGTGGTGGCCTGCGTAGGCGGCGGCTCCAATGCCATGGGAATCTTCCACGAGTTCGTCCCCGATGCTTCGGTCGAACTGGTCGGGGTCGAAGCGGCGGGACGCGGCCTCGAGAGTGGTGAGCACTCTGCGTCCCTCCTCAAGGGCGTTCCGGGCGTTCTCCACGGCTCCTTCAGCTACCTCCTCCAGGACGCGAGCGGGCAGATCCACCCGGCCCACTCCATCTCCGCTGGACTCGACTACCCCGGCGTCGGGCCTGAGCACTCCTACCTCAAGGACACGGGCCGAGCACGCTACGTGTCTGTCACGGATGAGGAGGCCGTGGAAGGATTGGGCATTTTGAGCCGCCTCGAGGGGATAATCCCTGCGCTTGAAACGTCACACGCCGTCGCCTGGGTCGTCAAAGGTAAAGGCCGGTGGCAGGAAAACGACGCGGTGCTGATCTGCATCAGCGGTCGTGGCGACAAGGATCTCGCGCAAATCACAGAGATGGGACTTCTTCCCGAATGACGACGTCGGCAGTAGCGAACACGGCCCCGCAGCCGCTGGCGGAGCCGCCCTTTCCTGTTTCGTACGTAACCGACCTTCTGAAAGCCTTTGTGAAGGCTGTCCGCGCGCACCAGTTGTACATGCCGAACAACCCAATGCACGCGCGTTCGCTCGAGGCAGTACGTGAGGCTTTTGCAGCCCTCTGGACCAAGACCGAGGAGCTCGAGCTGCAGGTTGTGGAGACACAGCTCGTTTGGGAAGGCCGTGTTGTGCTCGACGATCCGGAAAGGACGAGCGACAATGTCGCGTGGGTGTTCTACAAGGACGGGATTCGCGAGCTCAAAATGCTTCAGGGGTTCGAGCAGGAAGACCTTGGGACCATCTTCGACATCCTCCAGCGCGCGCGGAAAGCAACTGATGACGACGACGATCTTCTGACGATGATGTGGGAGCGTGAGTTCGCGACGTTCCAGTACCGGTACGTCGATCTCACAGCGGAGAGCGGGCCAGGCGTGGAGTCGATGGAGCGCGCGGAGCAGAAGGAAAAGATATTGTCCCCCGCCGAGGCCGAGGCGGGACTCGAGTAGACGAATTCGTCGATATCAAA